>CAZUSS010000013.1:0-5632 GCA_964623245.1 uncultured Syntrophomonadaceae bacterium | reverse complement strand
GATGGTTACTGGGGTTGATATTATTAAAGAACAGATTAGAATTGCTGCCGGGCGACCCTTATCTCTAGAACAGGCAGATGTGATTATTAATGGCTGGGCAATCGAATGTAGAATTAATGCCGAAGATCCAGATAGGGATTTTTCCCCTTCACCAGGTAAAGTAGATATGTATGCCACTCCAGGTGGGCCAGGGGTTAGGGTAGATTCATATCTATATCAGGATTATATTATTCCACCCAATTACGATTCTATGATTGCCAAACTCATTGTTTGGGGACAGGATAGGGAAGAGGCTATCAGCCGCATGAAAAGAGCTTTGCAGGAATTTACTATTAAAGACATAAAAACAACCATCCCCTTTCACCTGAAAATTCTAGATAATGCCTTTTTCAAAAGGGGTGAAGTTTACACTAACTTTATCCAAAGGCGTATGCAGGATTAAATTATTCTATTGAGGATGGTTTGATTTGATAATAAAGTTCTTCCTATGGTACAATTACCAATATCAATTAAACGGAGGTGGACATTTATGGAAACGCAAAAACCCGATATTAATAATGAGTTCGGTAGCATTAGAATTGCTGATGAAGTTGTAGCTACTGTGGCTGGCTTAGCTGCCTCGGAAGTCGAAGGCGTAGCATCAATGAGCGGCAATTGGGGTGCTGATTTTGTAGAAAGATTAGGTAGAAAAAACTTTGGTAAAGGCATCAGGGTAGAGGTAACAGGTGACGAAACTGCTATAGATATATTTATTACGGTAGTATTTGGTTATGCTATTCCTGAAGTTGCTGCTAATGTGCAAAAGGATGTTAAAATGGCTGTTGAAACCATGACTGGCTTAACAGTTTCCACGGTTAATGTACACATATCTGCTGTATCCATGAAAAAACTTGATTCAGGTGAGCCTGTAGCAGTAGAAGATGATGTGGAATAGCAGTAGCTATCAGATATTTGCAATATTAACCCCCTGATATCAGGGGGTTATCTGTATTATAGAAAGAGGTGGACACTTTGACTAGTGCCTGGAGATTTATAATATTTTTATATAGCCTATTATTATTAGCTCTTTCGGGATTTACCATAGTTGCAGCAATTGGTAGACCAGAGCCGCTAACTTATATTACCCTTGCCTTGGCAACCCCCATAAACCGTATTTTCCTTGGTTTAGCAGCTGTCCTATTTTTGGTTTTGGCTATTTTATCTTTACTTTATTCATTTAAAACTACCGATAAAAATCTCAGACTTCCCAACTCTATTACTGTACAAAAAAATCTGGTAGGGGAAGTTTCTGTAACAGTACAAGCCTTAAAAGTTATAATCATGAAAGCTATTAAAAAGGTAGATGGGGTTAAGGAAGTAAAATCAGCAGTTACCCCAGGTGTTCAAGGCCTAATAGTTAACTTACATATAATGATTGATCCGGAACTTAGTGTACCTGAAACTTCTAAGGATATCCAAAACCTAGTAAAACAATATATAGAAGAAATTGGGGGCCTTCCAGTAGATGAGATTAAGATTTTAGTAGATGATTTTGGGACAGCCCATTCACCTACGAATTAATAAGGGAGGATTTATCATGTGGGAAAAAATACTTTTGGCACTATTGGGTGAACATAGGGGTAAGATTATAGGTATATTATTAGGCCTTGCGGTGAGTATTCTGTTTATTTTTGTAGGATTTTTAAAAACTATATTTATTATTATTTGTATAGGATTAGGGTATTTTATAGGTAAGAAACTAGATGAAAATAAGAATTTCGAAATGTGGTTAAAGCATATCTTTAAGGATAAGGATTGATTGTGAAAGGAAGATATTTTTGAGTAGAAGAAAGGCCAGAGAAGTAGCCTTTAAAACAATATTTCAAGTTGACCAAGTTCAGCTAGAGGTGAAGGATGCCTATCAATTTGCCTGTGAAGAACTGGATTTACCACATAAATATAAGGCCTTTGCCTGGCAATTAGTATCTGGATGTATGGAGAACTTGGAAAATATAGATAAGATGATTTCACATTTTTCTACTGCTTGGGATATTGGGCGTATGTCCTCTGTTGACCGTAATATTTTACGCATCGGGGCCTATGAAATATTGTTTTTAGATGAATCTTTACCAGCTGTTCCTATTGATGAATCGATTGAAATTGCCAAAATTTATGGTGAAGATAATTCGCCTGCCTTTATCAATGCTATTTTGGATAAAATAAAAGGTGAAAAAGAATGTATTATTTAGGAATTGATACTAGTCTTTATACAACTTCCCTAGCGGTGGTAGACGACAAATTTAATCTAATATGGGAAAAAAGAATCCCGCTTACAGTTGAAAAGGGTCATCGAGGTCTAAGACAATCGGAAGCCCTTTTTTTGCATATTAAGAATTTGCCTATATCATTTGAAGAATTAGCTTTAAATGTAGATGGTGGGTATAGGGCTATAGTAGTAAGTTCTACTCCACGTCCCATCGCAGGTAGCTATATGCCTGTATTTAAAGCAGGGCAATCCCTGGCTACTGCCTTAAGCTCTATGCTGAAAATTCCTTTATATTTTGTCAGCCATCAAGAAGGCCATATTATGGCGGGCATAGTTGATAATCGTGAACTTTTAGTTGAGGAGAAATTCTTGGCGGCACATTTTTCTGGTGGCACTTCTGAATTTGTAAATGTAAAAAAGGGATTTACTAATTATTTCGAAATAGATCCATCTTTATCTGGCTTAGACTTACATGCTGGCCAATTTGTAGATAGAGTAGGTGTAGCCTTAGGCCTACCTTTTCCGGCAGGAAAATATCTAGAGGAATTAGCCCTAAATGCCAGGTCTTTTAATATTTCTTTTCCCGCTGCAGTCAAAAAAGCAGGGTTTTCTTTTTCTGGTGCAGAAACTATGGCTATAAAACTGATTAATCAAGGCGAACCCAAGGAAGAAATTGCTTATGGTGTATTGCGGATGATTGCTAATACCATTGAAAAAGCTACTTTAATGGAAAGCAAAAAACATGGACTCAAAAAGGTATTATTAGTCGGCGGGGTTATGGCTAATTCCCTAATAAGGCAAAGGTTAATTAATAGGCTAGAGCATCCTGCTGTGGGTATAAAACTATTTTTTGCCAGGCCTGAACTTAGTACTGATAATGCAGTGGGGGTAGCTTTGCTTGGTATGCTTTTAGATACAAAACATAAAAGATAAAATGTAAAGGTAAGATATTATGGCTGATTTTATTACTGTTACTGAATTAAATAGACATATAGAAAACCTTTTCAAAGCAGATGTTTTTTTAAAAAACTTGTGGATAAAAGGTGAAATATCAGGTTTTAGATTATATCGCCAATCTGGACATATGTATTTTACTTTAAAAGATGAGGAAAGTCAGATTAGTTGTGTCATCTTTAAAAGTAGAAATCGTAATCTTGATTTTATGCCTGAAGATGGGCAGGAAGTCTTAATCAGAGGATATGTTTCCTTATTTCCCCCCCAAGGCAAATACCAGATTTATGTGGAGGAGATGCAGCCTTATGGTATAGGGGGGCTCTTTTTGTACCTAGAACAACTTAAAGCTGAATTAGCTAAGCAAGGATATTTTGATCTAGATAAAAAGCAAGCTATTCCCAAAATAGTCCACAGGGTAGGGGTAGTTACTTCCCAAGATGGTGCTGCTTTTCATGATATAGTAAGGGTATTGAAAAGCAGGCATGCTGGGGTAGAAATTATACTAGCCCATAGTACAGTTCAAGGTGAAGAGGCCCCAAGGGAAATAGCTAAAGCTATAAGATTATTAAATAAATATCAGAAGGTTGAAGTAATAATTGTGGGGCGTGGTGGCGGTTCCTTTGAAGATCTAATGGCCTTCAATAGTAGGGAAGTAGTAGAAGCCATATATGAATCCAAGATTCCTATAATATCCGCAGTAGGGCACGAAATAGATTTTACTTTGTCTGATTTAGCTGCAGATGTAAGGGCTACGACACCTACCCAGGCTGCTCAATTAGCTGTAGCGGAGATGGAAGTTCTAGCCAGGGAAGTTAATCTTTATCAAGAAAGGTTAGTTAACTCTATCCTTAGAAACTTAGATTATAGGAATGAACAACTAGGTAACATTATGATGCATAGGGTC
Source organism: uncultured Syntrophomonadaceae bacterium (assembly GCA_964623245.1). Lineage (GTDB taxonomy): Bacteria > Bacillota > Syntrophomonadia > Syntrophomonadales > Syntrophomonadaceae > JAAYRQ01. The sequence continues at coordinate 1,529 of CAZUSS010000013.1, read as the reverse complement.
TGGCAAAGTCCCCTGATTTTAATTGGGGAAAGGACCGAAAAACTTTTTTTAATTCAAAGAGACATAAGAAAGGCTATAATTAACCATATAGATAAAAAGTCGCAGGAACTCAATATTTTAGTATCTAAGCTAGATGCACTTAGTCCCCTAAAAGTAATACAAAGAGGCTATGCCATATTTCGCTTTCGTGATAAGTTAATTTCTTCTGTAAATGAAGTAAAGGCAGGCGATGAAGCCATGGTGCAAGTGGCAGATGGTGGAATAAATGTGGTAGTAATTGATAAGGAGCAAGATGTTTAATGGATGACATGAAGTTTGAACAGGCTCTAAAGCGTTTAGAGGATATTGTGGAATCAATTGAATCGGGGAAACTTGATTTGGACGAGTCTATTAAATTGTTTGAGGAAGGCATGAGATTATCCGCCCACTGTCAAAAAAAATTGCAAATGGCGGATGCTAAAATTAAATACTTGATAGGTGATGAGGAAAGCGGAGAGTTAAATTTAGTAGAAGAATCTTGATTTTTTAAAAAGGGAGAAGATATGACACTACTGAATTGTCCTGTTTATAACTACGGGACTTGTATGTCATAAAGTATTGAAGGAGTCTAATATGGATGTGGATAGTTTTTTACATAACTTAAATAATAAGAAAGATTTTATTGAAGACAATTTAACTAAATGTATATCTACTACTTGTCACCCCTCTATTATCCATGAAGCTATGCATTATACCGTTTTTAATGGGGGTAAAAGGATTAGACCTATCATGGTTTTGGAGGGTGCTAGTTTAGCGGGTGCTGAGCCCGAAAAAGTCTTACCTACTGCCTGTGCCATAGAGCTGATCCACACTTACTCCTTAGTTCACGATGATTTACCTGCTATGGATGATGACGATATTAGAAGGGGCAAAGCTACTTGTCACATTAAGTATGGTGAAGATATAGCTATTTTGACTGGGGATGCTTTGCTAACTTTGGCCTTTGAATTGATAGCAAGTAATAGTGAAATTTCCGGAGTAAGTTACCAAAGTGTGGTTAGGGTAGTCAAAGAAGTAGCCCAGGCGGCAGGTAGCCAGGGCATGATTGGTGGACAGGTAATTGACTTAGCTTCTGAGGGTAAAGCCATAGATTATGAAGCATTAATTAATTTGCATAGTCTTAAAACTGGGCAACTTTTTAAGGCTTCTATCATATCGGGGGCTATTTTAGCCGGTATGGATGAAAAAGGTATAGAAAAACTAAATCAATATGCCTACCATTATGGACTAGCTTTTCAAATCACAGATGATATTCTGGATGTCACTGGGGATGAAATACTTATGGGTAAGCCAGTAGGAAGTGATGAAAAGAACTATAAGACTACCTATCCCCAATTGTTCGGCTTGGAGAAGTCCCAAAGCTTAGCGGCTGATAATGTAAGCAAATGTCTGGAAAGCCTAAATTATTTCCAGGAAAGGGCTGATTTTTTAAGGGATTTAGCTAAATATACCTTATTAAGAAGAAATTAAAACATCTAGAACTAGAAATT
>CAZUSS010000012.1:2983-30482 GCA_964623245.1 uncultured Syntrophomonadaceae bacterium | reverse complement strand
ATGGAATTAATCGTATAATAAAGCTACTGCAAAATGATTTTTCAGGTCTATTGTTTGCTAACTTGGTTGACTTTGATCAGTTATACGGACATCGCAATAACCCTGTGGGATATGCTAATGCTTTAGCTGAGTTTGATGAAAGATTGCCCCAAATTATGGCCAACTTAGAGGAAGATGATATCCTAATAATAACTGCTGACCACGGCTGTGATCCGACTACCCCTGGTACTGACCATTCAAGGGAATATGTGCCCTTACTAGTCTATGGCCCTAGTTTAAAAACAAATGTTAATTTGGGTATAAGAGAGACATTTGCCGATTTGGGCCAAACAGTTGCAGAACATTTGGGGGTAAATGTGGATAAGGCTTTAGCTGGGGTGAGTTTTTATGGGGATGTGGGGCCTTAGACGTGAAGAGTTAGACGTTAAAAGTAAAACATTAATCATAAGACGTAAAATATTAAGATAGGGGCTTCACCTCTATTGGACTTTAAAGGAAACCCTGTGAGTACCACTGATGTTAGGTTTTCACCTTACTATTAAGGGTAATGATTAACACTAATCACTACTTTTTTTTATATTAGGATGAAAAAAGGCATACTGCTTTCCCAAGGACACTCCTAGTTTAACACTAGAATAATTCACAATTCACATATTCCTCAGATAATAAATACTTGCAATAACTGTGGCTTTTAACAATATCATAATGTGTATCAATATATTTAAGAAGGGTTAGGGATATATTCAAAGCCCCTATTTTAAATCTACCACTTCAGCTTTAATCACTCCATAATAAATGTACGGATTGGTGTTATAGGGTTTTCCTTTAATAATAAGAGGCAAGCATAAATGACATAATAAGACATTAATATAAATAGTTTACTGAAGATTATCATAATTCGATATATTCTTTTGACTAAACTTATTTTTCGAGTTATAATTGGAAAAATTTAAGGATAAAATGAATTTAAGTATTTTATCGGCGTTTATAAAAAAATATTAGAGAAATAGTGAGGAAAAGCACGAAGAATTAGTGTTTGTTTAGACTTCACGTATTTCAATATAGTTATCTTTCCAACTACTCCTCTAAATTATTATTACAGACTGGATTCTGTCAATAAACAATGACATTTCATATCACTATCGTTGGCCTCTGCTCGTGTACTGTGCCAAATCTTTTCTCGCATGAAATGTTTTTCTAAAATCCCGTAGTTTTTTAATTTATGTATCTGGATCTTGTTCCTCTAACGTTTTTAATTTAAATTGAAGTTCCATGTATTTCCAAATGGAAGCGGGGTGTTTTTTTATTAACATTTTTAATTAGGCTTATACAGAAAGGAGGAAATTAAAGAGGTTCCATTATTGAACTGAAAAAAAAGAAGATTTTATTATGACAAAAGAGGAGGGTTTGTTATGACGCTAAAAGTTTCTCGCAGAAATTTTATTAAAGGCTTGGGGATTACTGGCGCTGTTGCAGCTGCTGGTTTAGGAGCGGAATTCCATGTGTTATCCCCAATAACTAAGGCTGAAACAACAAATGATGGCACCACGAAAAAATTTGCAACTTGTAATATGTGCATGTTTGGTGGTTGTGGAACTATTGTCACAGTAAAAGATGGTGTAGCCATTGAAGTTGAAGGAAACCCAGAATATCCAATAAACAAGGGTACTCTTTGTGCAAGAGGTAATAGTGTTTTAATGCATACCTATAACCCCTATCGCATCAAAGCACCAATGAAGCGTACCAATCCACAAAAAGGACTAGATATAGATCCCGGTTGGCAAGAAATTAGCTGGGATGAAGCACTCGACATTGTTGCCACTAAATTTAAGGAAATCCGAGATAATGATCCGCGTGAATTATTATTTTCAACTGGCTTTTCCATGAAGGATTATTTAATGATAAAACCTTTCCCAGAGATATTTGGCAATTGTAATGTCATAGAATCAAATGGACCACTTTGTGCTATTCATTATACCGCTACTATGTTTTTAGCTGGCATGCCTTCGACAGCTGTTGATACTATGCGTTGTAATTACTTTATCAGTGTTGGTGGTACTATGGGGCCTAACTATGGTACTGCAAGTGGTGGTACCAGAGATATTAATGACGCACTTGCCCGAGGTATGCGCCGTGTTACCCTTGATCCGCGCTGTAGCGTAGAATGTAGCGGAGACGAGTGGATACCCATACGGCCAGGCAATGATTATGCCTTTTTATTAGGTATGCTTCACACAATGTTTTATGAAATAGAAAAATATGATATAGAATTTCTTAAGGATCATACTAATGCACCTTATCTAATCGGTGATGATGAATTTTACGTACGTGACGCTAATGACAAACCATTACTGTGGGACCTTAGTGATGGCAGGGCTAAACCATTTGATGCCGTAGATTTAGTAGACCCAGCTCTAGAAGGGGAATATGAAATTGATGGTAAAAAGGTTGTTCCTGCTTTCGTACTCGTTCGTGAATCAATGAAGGAATATACTCCCGAATGGGCCGAATCTGAATGCCAAGTACCCGCTGACACTATTCGTCGTTTAGCCAACGAATTTGTGGAAGAAGCACAAATAGGGGCTACTATTGAACTCGATGGTGTAACCCTGCCTTATCGTCCAGTTGCCTTGCAATTAAATAGAGGATCCATGAATCATCGCAATGGGGCCTTCACTGATTTGGTATCCAAACTTATCTGTTGTCTGGTTGGAAATATTGATGTTCCTGGTGGTATTCAAGGGTGTGCTCGTGGAAAAGGTGCCCCTTCTGCTGATGGCACCGTAGATCCATTCTTTGAAACAGACCCCGATTTATCGCGTTCCTTTAATTATCCACCAGCACATTTCGATCTGCACGAATACATTCCGCATCGACATTCCATGCCACAACAAGCATTTCGGACTATACTATATCCAGAAAAATATGGCATTGAATATAGGGCGAAGGGATATTTTTGCTGTGGAAGTAATTGTGTTATTAGTGTTGCTGAGCCCGATATGATAGCTGAATCAATCGCCTCTATTCCTTTTACAGTTACTATTGCCTACCATCTTGACGAGCAAGCCCAACTTTCTGATATTCTTTTACCCGAGCATTCGGATTTAGAATCTATTTATTTATTTCATTGGACTGGTTGTAATAATCGCACAATGAATATGGATAGTGCATTTGTTGGCAAAGCGCTGCGTGATCCGATTCCACCAATCCATAATACAAAGCATTCTGCTGATATTACCATAGAGATATTCCAAAGGATGGGATTACTTGCTGATGTGAACAACCTCTTTAACAAACGTGCATTAATAACGGATGAACCTATGGCTGAGAAATATTTACTAGCCCCTGATACTTTATATCCAATTGAGGAGATTATCGAGCGGGCTCTTAAGAGTGCTTATGGTGATGATAAGGGATTAGATTATTTCCGCCAAAATGATGGATACCATGTCCTTAAAAGATTCACCGAAGCAGAAATGTACAATTATTCATATTATCCTGGGCGTGCTACTCGCTACCCACTTTACTTACATACACATTATGAAAGTGGTACCCGTTTGGTAAATAATCTACGAAAACACAATATTGATGTATTCGACTGGGATTTTGATACCTTAGAAAAGTTCTACAAACCTACACTTTGGTGGTATGACAATACGATTGATAATGTGCCAGATGAATATGATTTATATGTTTTCAATTTTAAATTGACTACTTCTCTATTCCGCTTGGGGGCTGCTGACCAAAATCCTTTAACTACTAATTGGAGTCGGAAATTCCTACCAGATTATAATACCATTCTAATCCATACTAGTAGGGCTCAGGAAAAGGGTCTAAAAGAAGGCGATATGGTCGTTATCGAATCCCTACATGGTAAGACTAAGGGAAGGTTGCATGTTACGGAACTTTGCCATCCCCAAACGCTTGGCATTGGTGGAGCATTAGGGCGCCTTGTTTCATCATTAGGCAAAAAACCTCAAGAAGGTATACTTTATAATACCTTAATTAATGGTGATTTCGACAATATTGATCCTATAATGGGTGCCATCGAGGCTACAGTACGAGCTAAGGTTTATAAGGCTTAGGAAGGGAGTTGAAATTGATGAGGTATGGTATGTTTATAGATTTGAATAGGTGTACTGGGTGTGGAGCTTGTGTAATAGCTTGTAAACAAGTTAACGGGACACTCAGTGATGTTTATTGGTGCAATGTATATACCAAAGAAATTGGCCAATTTCCCAATAGTCGTGTTAGACATTTACCTGCTGGTTGTATGCAATGTCAGGATGCTCCTTGTATTGTTCATTGTCCTACTGGCGCAAGCTTTCGAAATGCGGATGGTATTGTATTGATTGATGAAGATAAGTGTATAGGTTGCCGTAGCTGTTTAAACGCTTGCCCTTATAATGCTCGTCAATATAATTTCATAAAAGCAGAAAAGAAACCATATTGGGGAGAAGGTGAAGAATTAACACCCTTTGAACAAATTAAATCCACAACTCATAAGCTGGGAAAAGCTGAAAAATGTAACTTCTGTCAAGATCGATTAGAGATAGGTAAAGATCCAATATGTGTCCAGACATGTCCTGGCAAGGCGCGTATATTTGGTGATCTTGATGATCCTAAAAGTGAGGTTGCAAAAGCTATTGCCAAATTCAAAGCAAAACCGCTTCATGAGGAATTGGGAACCAATCCAAGTGTCTACTATGTTGGCGACTTTTAAGGGAGGTGTACATAAATGTCTAAGAATTCATCAAAATCTATTTTTGGGGTAATTGGTATTATTTTATTAATCATAGGTATTTTCGCTTGGACTCAAGAATTTAGTGGAAATCCTGGTGCAACCAATCTTTCAAATCAAGTTCCTTGGGGTCTGTACATTGTACTTTTCCTTTTTCTTGAAATGGTAGGGGCCGGTGCCCTTTTCTTTGGTGCCTTGCATAAAAGTTCTAAATTATTAATAATAGGTATTACCGCACTTGTTGGTGCTGCTGTAGCTATTATATCCGATTTAGGTTCGCCATTAATAATCTGGCGACTACTACTTTCGCCCAACTTTAGTGCACCGATATTTCTTGATGTCTGCTTCTTAGCATTCAATGTAATTTGCGCTATTATTTTGTTATTCGCACTTCGGCGTAATGAAAAGCTGATTAGGATTTTCCAAACTTTGCAGTATATACTTGCTATTGCCCTGCCATTGGGTACAGCTTGGCTGTTCACTACTATGGCAGGAAAACCAGGTTGGGGTTCTTCCCTTGAGGCAGCGGTTTTCATTACTTCTACCATACTAGCTGGTTTTATTTTAGCCAATGTGGTGCTTAGGGACGATAGCATGCTTAGGGGTATATTAATTTGCGCAGGTGCATTACTTATCTTATTCCTTATGGAAATAGGCGGAGTCATATATTCCACCATTAATGTTGAAACTGCCCCATTGTTAGCACTCATTAGTGGTAGTTATGCTTGGCTATTTTGGGGGATGCTTGTTCTACTTTTCTTACTACCTATTGCTTGGGGTATCATTACTAAGAAAGGTGGGCTACCTATTATTACCTTGCTCAGTATTGGCTTATTGGTAAACAAATTTCTCTTCGTAGTCAAAGGTAATATTTATCCATATGGGCGTTTGGGCAAAACAGTGGTTATTCCCGCTATGTCTTTTGATGGTCAACCCTTTATCACTTATTGGCCAGGTATTTATGAATGGTTAGTGGCATTGGGTATTATCGGGTTTACTATTGTATTTTATTATTTGATATTATCATTGGAAAAAGAGGAAGAAACTGTGTAGGACTAACTATGAAACAATTGTTCCCATTAAGAAAACAGCAGTTTCTCCAACAAAATCTAGGACTTTAGCAGGATGTTCGTCTTGGTTGGGTTAGCTAGGTTATTATATCTAGAGGTAGCTTTATCTTATCCTTTGATTCAACTGGAAAATCCTAATAATGGAGATAAACTCAAATAATATTTTATGGGTATCTTGTTTTCTAAATTAAGATTGTTGGCATATATATTTATATTTAGTCCTTAGAAGCTCTGAGCATAAAAACTGGCTGTATTTCTTTGCCGAATAACTATAATGGTTTATAAGGGTGTTAGGGATTATAGTTTATCCATAAAAAAAGGAAATTAAACAATATTTCTTCACAACTACATTTTTCTGTAGTTCCTTAGTAGGAAAACCATTAGATAGGGCCTAGTAATATGGCCAGTTTAAATTTAAACGAAATAATAGTTAAGGTTTTAGAGCCAGGCATTTCCGAAACTGGCAGCAAAATAGTTAGATATTTGACGCAAAAATTTCCCGAAAAAACAAACAAACTGCTTGCAGAATAAATAGGCATAAAATGAAGCATATTGGGAAAAGAAACCAACTTGAAAACTATAAATCAAATGTTAAAACACGATACTTTGGCTAGATTTGAGGAAGTCGATAGTGATTTGATTAAATATAGAAACAATTGTTGGGCAGTTTTAACAATTAGAGTTGTTGTTCTTAATTAGAAAGGGGCATTTATTAATGGAAATACATGATATAGCGCAATTAAGCAAGGGAGAACGTATTGAAATGACTCAGTGTCGTGCTCTTTTTTATTCTTTAGTAACTATTCCTTTTACGGCCTTGCCAGATAATAAATTTATTAAACGAATTCGTAGTGAAGATTTTATATCCATATTAGAGGGTATATCAAATCAGGATTTTCATGTTGATATTGTTAACGGTTCAGCATTGATGTTAAATTTTATAAAATCTACGATTAATTTTGAAGATGCTGAACTGGAGCAAATTTTAGGCCTGGATCGAACCTATCTCTATCGCGGTATTGCTCCTGATGTTGGTCCACCACCTCCTTATGAGGCTGTATGGAATTCAGCCATCAATGATTCGGGTGAGTTAATATCTAACTTAGAAAAGCTCTATCGGGTTTCTGGATTTGAACTTTCCGATAACATTAGAGAACGACTAGATTATATTGGGGTTGAATTGGACTATTTATTAAGATTGGTTTTGCTAGAGGAAGAAATGTTGGTTAAAGGCGATGAAATTAACTCGGAACTAAACCTTCAGCAAGCTTATTTTTATAATGAACATATTAATAAATGGGCACCTTCTTTTATTGAAAAGGCACTTCCTATGGTTAAGACTGATTTTTACCGTGGGCACCTAATAATGTTACGGGGCCAGATTAGCGAGGAGAATAAATATTTTCAAGGCCTCCCTAAATAAGTTATATGATTGGCTTGTTGAAGCATTGTAACTTTTAAAAATTAATATTTTTTAAAAACGTCATTTGTAATTAACGATTATAATTTAGTAGTTATAGCATATTAATTCCTTTATATGTTTTTTTGCTATAATTTGGTGTTCTAGAGACCCTAGAGGGGAATTAGTAAACATCAAACGATATGATTATTTTTCTAAATACTAAGACTTGTGGGAACCTAGTTACTCGCGGCAAGTCCTAGTATTTGCTTATAATTTTTGCATTCTTTCCAATGTGATCTTGTTGGCTAATATTTCCTTTAATATTTGCATGGGGTTTTTAGATTTCACCCTACTATTTGAGACACAGATTACACTGAATGGCATACTTAGGACATCCCCAATATTTTTAGGGTCATCATTAAGGTGCACCCATCTGGTACCACCGATGTACGGCTATCCTTACTATTTAGGATCTGGATTGACGCTAATTATCACCTTTATATTTCATAAGAAAGAGGTAGGCGGAAGGTCCCTACTGCCTTCTTACCTCTCCGATTTTACACTTCTCGACATTACTATACCCAATATCAATGCAATTCGATAAATAAAAATCAGCCTAAAATAATCATTTTTTCCATGCAGGATTAACTTAAGAGTATTCTTCGGGTAGAATATATACAAATGCTCTTTCAGAGGCACCTATGGGCAATACTTTCTTGGAGGTAAGGCTATTTATGCGGATGATGGATATAATTGAGAAAAAGAAAAAAGGCAAACTGCTTTCCCCAGGGGAAATAAATTACGCTATAAATAATTATACTGATGGTAAAATCCCTGATTATCAGATGGCTGCATTTTTAATGGCTGTATATTTCCAAGGTATGTCTAGGGAAGAAACTGCTGATTTAACAGCTGCTATGGTAAACACTGGGGATGTTATGGATTTATCTACCATTAAGGGAATAAAGGTGGATAAACATTCTACGGGTGGAGTAGGCGATAAAATTAGTCTAGTAGTAGTACCCTTGGTAGCTGCAGTTGGGGTTCCGGTGGCCAAGATGAGCGGGCGGGGACTGGGCCATACTGGTGGTACCATAGATAAGTTGGAGGCCATTCCTAATTTTAGAACTGAATTATCTAGTACTGAATTTATTAACAATGTGAACAAACATAAAATGGCTATAGTCGGGCAAACAGCTAATTTATCTCCAGCAGACAAAAAAATGTACGCCCTACGTGATGTTACTGCTACTGTGGACAGTATCCCCCTTATTGCCAGTTCTATAATGAGCAAAAAAATTGCTTCTGGAGCCGATGCCATAGTTTTAGATGTTAAGGTAGGTACTGGCGCTTTTATGAAGTCTTTGGATAAGGCCCAAGAGTTAGCCCAAACTATGGTGGATATAGGTAAATCTCTTAATCGCCGAACCATAGCAGTAATAACTAACATGAACCAGCCCTTGGGTTATGAAGTTGGCAATGCTAATGAAGTCAAAGAGGCCATCAAGCTTCTAAAGAACCAGGGTGCTAAGGATGAAACAGAAATAGCCTTGAATATTGCAGCTTATATGGCCATCTTGGGTGGGGCTTTTGCGGATTTTACTAATGCCTATCAGCAGCTATCTGATTTACTAAAAAACGGACGAGCTATTGATAAATTCAAAAAATTAATTGAAATTCAAGGTGGCGATTCGGAAGTAATTGAAAAAACACATAAATTACCCCAAGCCAAATACAGCTTGGAAATAAAGGCTGCCCAGGCTGGTTTTGTGCAAGCCATAGATGCAGAAGAAATAGGATTAACGGCTATGCTTTTAGGGGCTGGTCGTAAAACTCAAGATGATATAATCGATTTTGCAGCTGGGGTAACTATGCTGAAAAAAGTAGGCAGCCCAGTTGAAATAGGTGAAAGCTTGTGTATTTTACATACTAACCAGGAAAACCACCAGGCTGCCCAAATGACAGCCCAAAAAGCCTTTACTCTAGGTCCCATAAAGCCAGATGAACAAACTAATATATATGAAATAATTTCCTAAAAGTCTTTCAAATACGGATAATTTTTTGCAATTACAAGTATTAGTAAAAGGAGTGATAGTAATGAATTGGCATTGGTTTATATCTACTAAAATTTTTTACGGGAAAGATGTTTTAAGGGAGAATGCTCACAGCTTCAAAACACTTGGGGATAAGGCTTTAATTATTACGGGACAAGGTGGTTCACCTAGGAGAAATGGCTCGCTTGATGATACCATTTGGGCTTTGGAGAGTGTAGGACTCGGCTGGGAGGTCTTTGCTGAGGTGGAAGCAAATCCTTCGATAACTACTGTACGCAGAGGTGCTGCAACTGCTAAAGAGAAAGATGCTGATTTTATTATTGGGATTGGAGGGGGCTCCCCTCTAGATGCTGCTAAAGCAATAGCGATTTTGGCAGTTGAAGATATTGATGATGAAGATTTATTCGCCTTGAAATTTACTGAATCCCTACCGATTGTAGCCGTACCTACTACTGCTGGTACTGGTTCAGAAGTAACCCCTTATAGCATCATAACCCACCCCGAAATGGGCGGCAAAATGAGGATTATGGGGGATAAGCTCCTACCATATTTAGCATTTTTAGATCCTAAATATACTTTAGAGCTACCCCGACAAATTACAATTGATACAGCGGTAGACGCCTATTCCCATGTTATGGAGGGCTATTTAAGTTCCAGATCTAACCCTTTTAGTGATATTCTAGCCCAGGAAGGCTTAGCCCTCTTGGGAGAAGAGCTAAGATTCTTAACTAGCCAAAAAGAACTTACTTATGAAAACCGCCATAATCTTCTGTATGGCTCTATGTTGGCTGGCATGGTTATTACCCATACAGGTACGACAATACCCCATACCATGGGTTATCCTTTGACATACTATAAGGATATACCCCACGGTAGGGCTAATGGGATGTTAATGCCTGAATTCATGAATTTTACTTTAAATAATAGCAATAACCCTCGCAGCCAACAAGTTTTAACTTATTCTGGATTTACGGATTTAGCTGATTTTACTAAGGTAATGCGCAAACTATCTGGCTATGTACCAAAGTTAAAAACTGCAGAAATTGAAGAATATATAAATGTTGCTTATGAGGCTCCCAATATTCAAAATAACCTGGCTAAACCCGATTTAGAGGACCTAAGGAATTTGCTAGTAAATTCTATTTTATAAGTCAAAATTAATGTATTTATAGCTAACCAAAAAGGCCAAATTTGCATATGTTAAAAAGTAAGAAGCTTTTAGCACATGAAAGGGGGGCTTTTATGGCTAGTTTTACTACTGGGCCCATAAGCAGCAGTAGCGAGATAGATACCATACGGATAGAGGTCTTAAACAACACTGCTTCAAGAAAAACCTCCACAGTAAGGCTATATGATTTATCCTTTACCCCGAAAAGGAGACTGATTAATCAAAGTGTATCATTGGCTGCTTATGCTACTGCCACCATTGATGTACCTGCATCAACTCTAGAAAGGTGGGAAGCACAAGTCACCGCACCTAGCACAAGTGTGAGATTGTGGGCAGGGGGTAGGAGTGGAGGGCGCAACCTGCCTGGTAATACCATAATTAATTCGGAATGGATACAATACGGGTAGTCATAAACCTGAAAAGGGTGGGGCAAGGCTGATGGCCGAACCTTCACCCTTTTGTTTTGCCTACCCTTAGCCCTTATCTTTCCTCTAATTATAAATTAAGGTACATAATACCCCACTTTATAAAATATAATCTAACAAGTATTTTTTTAAAGGGGGTAAAAAAGATTGTTTAAAGGAAAGGGAATTACCTGGCTGGTTCTGATCTCGTTTTTATCGATATTCTGGCTTAATCATGCTACAAGTGTAATTGCAGACGAAAATAAAGTCGAGGTTAAGGCTGATGCCTATATATTGATGGACGCTGATTCTGGTAAAGTTTTACTAGCCAAGAATGAAAATAAAGAACTTGCTCCAGCAAGCATGACGAAATTAATGACCTTAATCTTGGCCTTTGAAGATTTGCAAGAAGGTAAAGTTGGCTTGAAAGACAAGGTAACAACTAGTGAAAACGCATGGAAAATGGGGGGTTCCCAGATTTACTTAGAACCTGGGGAGGAAATGACTTACGAGGATATGCTCATTGCCATTGCAGTAGGTTCAGCTAATGATTGTTCTGTTGCGGTAGCGGAACACTTGGAGGGGACACATAAAAACTTTGTAGCCCGCATGAACCAAAAAGCTAAAATGCTGGGGCTGGAAAATACTAATTTCGTTAATTCACACGGACTAACTGCCGAAAACCATTATTCTTCCCCTTTAGACATGGCAATTATGGCGCGCCATGCTTTGAATTATCCTAAATTGTTAGAATATTCCTCTATAAAGGAATATAGTTTGAGACAAGGTGATTTCAAGTTATATAATACTAATAAACTTTTATGGTGGTATGAAGGGACAGATGGTTTTAAAACTGGTTATACAGATGCAGCCAAGTTTTGTCTTACTTCTACGGCCAAGCGGGACGGTCTAAGGCTAATCTGTGTGGTTATGGCCTCACCTGAGCAAAGGGGGAATTTTAGGGATTCAATGCAACTATTAAACTATGGTTTTGCCAAATATTCTTTTAAAACATTTTTCGCACGGGGTAATATTTGTGGTGCCGTTAAAGTAGGTAAGGGCATAAGCGATAAGGTTGAAGTATTAGCTGCCGAAGATGTAGGGGTAATTTCCCTAAAAGGTGAAGAAAAAGAAATTAGTCTAGAAAAGAAACTGCTGGAATATATTGATGCACCTATTTCAGAAGGGCAAAAACTAGGGGAAATGATTTTATACAAGGATGGGGCTATTGAGAAAAAAGTTGATTTGATTGCTAAAGATGCTGTCCCCAAAGGTGGTTTAATTAAAGAAATATTGAAGATGTTTGCGGAAACCTATCTATTATAATTGGAATTTAGTGGAAGGAAGTAACCCTTTTTTGTGGAATATTAATTTAGAATAAGCCAGAAGGGGTTGATCCAGTGGATGTGGAGTTAAAACAAGTTAGAAATACATTGATAGTGAAAATAGCAGGAGAGTTTGATTTAATTATAGCCGATAAACTAAGGAACCAGATTGATGAAAAATTAAAGGGAGGCAGCATTAAAAACTTAATAATTAATTTAGAGAAGGTTACTTTTATTGATAGCTCTGGTTTAGGCATGATAATTGGCAGATACAAAAAAATATCAGCTGATAATGGTAAAATGTATATAGTCGGAGCAAAACCCAATGTGGAAAAGATTTTATTTTTTTCCGGGATAAATAAGCTTGTTCCCATGTACAGAACTGAACAAGAAATCGTTAGTATCTAAGAAGGAGGTGAAACCAGCTTGTATTGCTGGGCTTTTGATGAGTGTTAAAAATTTTGTAGAATTCAAGTTTGCTAGTCTACCGCAAAATGTAGCCTTTGCTAGGTCCTGTGTAGGTGCCTTTGCTACCCAGCTCGACTGTACTTTAGATGACATTGAAGAAGTGAAACTAGTTGTATCTGAGGCAGTATCTAATTCTATTATTCATGGTTATAGCAACCAACCTCATGGTGAAATAATAATTATGGCCTATATCCATGATAATAATAGTCTAGAAATCATAATAAAAGATTATGGTATAGGCATAGAGGATATAAACCAGGCTATGGAGCCGACCTTTTCTAGTGATCCAACCCGGATGGGCTTAGGCTTTACCTTTATGAAATCTTTTATGGATGAACTAGATATTACCAGTATTCCAAATGAGGGGACAAGCCTAAGATTGACTAGGAACTTTACAGTCATAAGTAAAGAAGCTTTAGCGTAAGGGGGAATCAGATTTGTCCTCAGCTAGTTATCAAAACAATGAAGACCTTATAGCTAAAGCCCAATCTGGTGATGAACAGGCTAAGGCTGATGTCTATGAGGCCAATTTAGGTCTTATATACATGGTTTTAGAAAGGTTTAAAAACACTTCTTATGAATATGACGATTTATTTCAAGTAGGTTCCATAGGGTTATTAAAGGCTATCGAAAAATTTGATTTTACTTTCCAGGTGAAATTCTCAACATATGCTGTCCCTATGATTATAGGGGAGATAAAAAAGTTTCTGCGCGATGATGGGATTGTTAAAGTGCAACGCGGACTTAAAGAGACTTATACAAAAATTAGGTGGGCCCAAGATAGGCTAAGGGGGGACCTAGGAAGGGAGCCAACTGTTAAGGAATTGGCCATTTTTCTAGAAATTGATAAGGAAGATATAATCTTGGCCATGGAGGCTTGTCAGGCCCCAGCCTATATACATGATGTAGTGCCCGGGGAAGAGAAAGACCAATTATCTTTGGTAGATAGGTTAGCTAATGATGAGCCTAATGTCTCCATATTAGAGAAAATGGCCCTACGGGAGGCCTTGGGTAAACTAGATGATAGGGAAAGGGAAGTTATTTTGCGCCGTTTTTTTAGAGATGAAACTCAGGCGGTCATTGCTGCTGAATTGGGGGTTTCACAGGTGCAGATATCTAGAATTGAAAAAGCTGCTATTTTAAAATTAAAAAGTATTCTTGCATAAAATCATTTCTAGCCTCAAACAATAATATTAAATCGAAAAAGGAGGCTTTTGAAATGCAAGTAAAGGTAGCAGAGCTAGTAGCTGAATCGACTAGATCTTGGCAGGATGCGGTTGACACTGCAATAGCCCAAGCTTCTAAGGATTATAGGAATATTACGGGGGTAGAAGTGTGTAATTGGACCGCCAATTGTAAAGATGACAAAATTACGGAATATAAGGCGAACATTTCTATCGCATATACGGAATAAAGATTCTGAGATAAATGTATAAAACAGCACCTTTGAGATTTCGAGGTGTTGTTTTTATTTTAAGAATAAATAGAAAGATATTAACTAATAATATCCTAAATGAGGGGGCTGAAAGATGAGTGGGACCACAAATGATGCTTTGAAGAAAATTGCCATAGAGGAATATGATCTCCTTGTCCAAGATGTAAAACCGAAACGTCCTTTAATTCAAGACTGTATTTGGGCCTTTGTAGTTGGTGGACTGATTTGTTTAATTGCCCAAGTTCTTCAAAACTACCTTATTGTCATTGGTCTAACTGCTACCGATGCACGCAAGGCTACTTCGGTAATTATGATATTTTTAGCCGCTTTGACTACTGGTATAGGGGTTTATGATAAGTTGGGTGAAAAGGCTGGTGCTGGCACCATAGTTCCTATTACAGGGTTTGCTAATGCCATAGTAGCTTCAGCGATCGAATACAAAAGGGAAGGATATATTTTCGGTGTGGGGGCTAGGATCTTCAGTGTTGCGGGTCCTACCCTAGTCTTTGGTTTTGTAATGGCTATGTTAATTGGCTTAATTAAGGTTTTTATATCTAGTTAAATACTAAATTTAAGTTAGGTGATTTATATGGGGACTAGCAAAAAAAAGGGTATGCAGTCAATTGCATTTTCCTCCCCTCCAGTGATAAGTACATGGGCATCTATAGTCGGGCCCAAAGAAGGGGAAGGGCCCTGGCAAGAAGATTTTGATTTTATTTTACCTGATTATTTGTTTGCAGAGGATACTTGGGAAAAGGCGGAGAGCAAGATTTTGAGGGAGACGGTTAAACTAATAGTTTCTAAAAGACAAGTTGGCCTAGAAGATGTGGAAGTACTGTTAGCCGGGGATTTATTAAACCAAACTACTTCTTCTAATTATGCAGCCCGAGAGTTACAGATTCCTTTTTTAGGTTTGTACGGAGCTTGTTCCACTATGGCAGAATCGCTACTGCTAGGAGCTATGTTGGTGGATGGGGATTACTATGAACGGGTAATTGGAGCTGCCTCAAGTCACCATTACACTGCGGAAAGACAATTTCGTTTTCCGGTGGAACAAGGCACTCAATCATCTCCTACTAATCAATGGACTGCTACTGCGGCTGGAGCAGTAATGTTAGAAAAGGCAGGTATCGGTCCTTGTATTACTTGTGCAAGCGTAGGAAAAGTAATAGATATGGGACAAACTGATATGGCTAATATGGGGAGTGCTATGGCACCTGCTGCAGTAGCCACTATAAAGCAGCATTTTGCGGATATGAATCGTCCAACTGATTATTATGATTTGGTAGTTACGGGGGATTTGGCTAGTTATGGCAAGGGGATTGCTGAACAATTATTTATCCGAGAAGGAATAGTACCAAAACCAAACTATAATGATTGCGGAGTCTTACTTTATGATAAAAGTCAAGGGGTTAATGCGGGCGGTAGTGGTTGTGGGTGTTCAGCCGCCATGCTGTGTGGCCCTTTGTTAAATATGATGAATGTGGGCAAAATAAACAAACTGTTATTAGTAGCTACTGGTGCCCTAATGAGTCCCACCACCGTTTTCCAAGGTGAGAGCATACCTGCCATAGCCCATGCAGTAGCTATTGAAAACTTATAAGGAGGAAATATTTTGGGTTCATTATTAAATGCTTTTTTAGTCGGGGGGGTCTTATGTTTAATCGGACAATTAATCATGAATTTGACTAAAGTAGCTATAACCCCGGGACATATTTTGGTTGGCTATATTACTTCTGGTGCTGTTTTGAGTGGCTTGGGTTTATACCAGCCTTTAGTGGATATCGGAGGAGCGGGAGCTACCATCCCCCTTTCGGGATTTGGGCACTTATTAACCCAGGGAACCTTGAAAGCAGTGGAAACTGCCGGTTTGTTGGGAGCCATCAGTGGTGGCGTGGAAGCAGCTGCTGCTGGAATTACGGCTGCCATTGTATTTGGTTATCTAGCAGCAGTAATTTTTAACCCCAAGGGATAGAAGAAAGGGGCAGCCCTATTGTTTAAGAAAAGTGTTAATATTCGTCTAAGCAAGGATTATGCGAAAAACTTAGATTTCCTTCTACGGGAGCTAGGAGAAGGGGAAAGCTTTGATATAGTTCTGCGGGAATTTAAAATAATTAATAGGAAATGTGCCCTTCTAGGCATAGATGGATTTATCAAAGATGATGTTTTAGTTTTTGTGATCAAAACCTTAAGCACAATGTCTCGAAAAGGCATTTTATTAAAGGACTTAAAAGAGCAAATAAAAGATGAAGTACCTTATATAGAGTTGGCTACAGAAAAAGAAATTGACGAGATACTATATTTTATTTTATCAGGTTCTATTATTTTAGTAGTTGACGGCATTGATGAGGCCTTTATTATTGATGCTAGGACTTATCCTAGTCGGGAACCTGAAGAACCCGAATTGGAACGAATAGTTAGGGGTTCTCGTGATGGTTTTACTGAAACAATCGTTTTTAATACTGCTTTACTTCGCAGAAGGGTCAGGGATCCCAAGTTAAGAATAAAATTACTGCGGGTAGGCAAAAGATCTAAGAGTGATGTTTGCATTTGTTATATCGAAGATATAACTAACCCGGACTTGGTCAAAAGTATCGTGGATAAGATTGAGGCTATCGAAATAGATGCCATTCCCATGGCTGAAAAGTCAATCGAAGAACTGATTACTCCAGGTAGCGTATGGAACCCATTTCCCAAGGTGCGATATACTGAAAGGCCAGATGTAGCAGCCAATCACCTATTAGAAGGGCATGTTTTAATTATGGTGGATACTTCTCCTAGTGTGATTATTGCACCAGCAACTTATTTCCACCACGTACAACATGCTGAGGAATACCGCCAAAATCCAGCAGTAGGCGTATACATAAGGTGGGTTAGATTTTTAGGCATTATAGCTTCAGTAATTGTAACCCCTTTATGGTTACTTTTTGCCCTAAATCCCGAGCTTTTACCAACTGCCCTGAAGTTTATTGGCCCCGATAAGGTGGGGAAAATACCCTTATTTATTCAATTCATAATTGCTGAACTGAGCCTGGATTTAATTAGAATGGCAGCCATACACACCCCCTCGCCATTGGCTACTGCTTTGGGGGTTATTGCAGCCTTATTAATAGGGGAATTAGCAGTAGAAATAGGTTTGCTGGCCCCAGAAGTTATTATTTACACCGCAGTAGTAGCCATAGGGGCCTTTTCTACCCCCAGTTACGAGATGTCCATGGCCAACCGTTTAGTAAGGTTATTTATTTTATTGGGTACAGGCTTCCTCCGTCTACCTGGTTTTATAATAACGGTAATCTTATCCCTTATCTTGCTTATCTTTACCAAGTCATTTGGGGTTCCTTATTTATGGCCTTTAATACCTTTTGATTATGGGGCGATGAAAAGTATTTTAATCAGATCACCCGTTCCGATTCAAAATGTGCGACCAGAAATCCTAAAAACTAAAGATAAGAGCAGACAACCATCACCAGCTTTAAAACGAAGGAGGTAAGGTAAATGGCGAAGGTTGGTATTCCACATAGTCTTTTTTATTATTATCATTATCCTCTATGGAAAACTTTTTTCCAGCAGTTGGGTATGACCGTAATCCCTTCTTCACCGACTAATCAAGGAATTATTAATGATGGCCTGAGTTTAGCGGTTGATGAGGCCTGTTATCCGATTAAAGTTCATTATGGGCATGTACTAGAACTGTGTCAGGCCCAGGTAGATTATATATTTTTACCTCGCATGGTGAGTATCGAAACAAAGGGATACATTTGTCCCAAATTTATGGGACTACCTAATATGATTAAAGCAGCTATACCAGACTTACCACCTTTGATTGATATCACTATCGATCTTAGTAAATCAGATAAGCATTTAAAAAGGGATACTTTTCAACTAGGTGGATTACTTAACAAAAGCAAAAGGCAAATAAAAAATGCTTTAGCAGAGGCTATGCAGGAATTTTATTTATGCAGGTCTATAACTAAACAAGGCTATACTATGGCCGAAGCTATTAGAATTTGGGAGGGTGGGCAAGTTGATTTACCCCCCGAACACGATTTAACTATCTGCATTTTGGGGCATGGCTATTCCCTTTATGATGAAGCCCTTAGTTTAAATGTTATTAATAAATTAAGAAAGCTGGGCTGTAAAGTAGTTTTTCCTGAATATTTGCCCAGAAACATGGTGGAAAAATATGCGGCTACTGTACCCAAGCGGGTCTTTTGGACCTTGGGGCGTAAAATGGTGGGTAGTGCCTTATATTCAGAACAAACTAACGAAGTAGATGGGATAATATATTTAGCATGTTTTGGTTGTGGCCCCGATTCTCTGATTGGGGAAATTATTGAAAGAAAAGTAAAAAACAAACCCTTTATGTTACTGACTATTGATGAACATACGGGTGAAGGAGGTTTTATGACTAGGTTAGAAGCTTTTTGCGATATGTTACAAAGAAGGAGGCAAATAAAAGATGAAGGTAACTTTTCCGCACATGGGTAATACCCATATTGCTATTAAAGCTTTGTTAAAAGGCTTGAGGCTTGAGGTAATACCCCCACCACCTATAACCAATAGAACCTTGGAGTTGGGTATTAAATATTCACCAGAATTTGCTTGTATGCCTCTGAAAATAAATGTAGGTAATTTTATTGAAGCCATGGAAAAGGGAGCCGACACTGTCGTTATGGCAGGGGGATGGGGGCCCTGTCGCTTTGGCTACTATGCCCAGGTAGAGCGGGATATTTTGCATGATTTAGGCTATAAATTTGATATGGTAGTTTTAGAAGCTCCAGATTTTAAGGTGACCGAACTATTTGCCCAAGTCAAAGCATTAGCCCAAAATGTTTCCTTTTATAGAGCTTTAAAAGCAGTCAGATTTGCCTGGTACAAACTAAGGGCAGTGGAGGTTATGGAAAAAAAGTTGGAATATCTTTTGCCCCGGGTAATAAATAAAATAAAAATGGAAAAATTATATGATGAATCACTAATAGATATAGATAAGGCTTCTGACAAAGCACAAGTGGATATGCTTGTAGCCAGTTATATAAAAAAGATGGAGGATTTACCACTAAGTAATGAAAAGGTTTTAAAAATAGGTTTAATCGGAGAGATATATACCATACTAGAACCTAGCACTAATTACGATATAATCCGGCATTTGGGCCGATTGAATGCCCATATTACGAGGTCTATTTATACTAGTGATTGGGTAAATGACCATCTACTTTATGGCAAAATAAAAAAATCCAACCGCCAGGAAATCTTAGCTTGTGCTGAGCCTTATTTGGACTACTGGGTTGGGGGTCATGGCTGGGAAACGGTTGGTTTTGCAGTAAGTTTTGCCCAGGAGGGTTTTGATGGTTTAATACAAATTGGTCCATTAACTTGTATGCCGGAAATTGTAGCCCATCAGATTTTGGGTAAGGTTAGTAGGGAAGAAAATATCCCCTGCATGACCTTATATTTTGATGAACACTCTGGACTTGCAGGCATAAGTACTAGAATTGAGGCTTTTGTAGACATGCTTTGGCGGAAAAAGCAGATAGAAAAGATGACTGTCTAAGGGAGGTAAGACTATGTTCTATTATTTTGGAGTTGATATAGGTTCTGTTTCCAGTAATTTTGTCTTACTAGATGAAAATTGTAATTTAAAAGAAAAAATATACATGCGTACTAATGGTAATCCAGTGCAAGCGGTAAAAGATGGCTATAGTTTAATTAGAGAAAGCATAGATGATGTAGGTGAGATTAAAGGGGTGGGCACTACTGGTAGTGGGCGGGTTTTAGCTGATGTGCTATTAGGAGCTGATGTAGTAAAAAATGAAATAACTGCCCATGGGGTAGCTGCCTCCTATTTATATCCTGGGGTCAGGACAATTATAGAAATTGGTGGACAGGATTCTAAGTTAATTTTGTTACGAGATGAAATTGTGCATGATTTCGCTATGAATACCGTCTGTGCTGCAGGGACTGGTTCATTCATCGACCAGCAAGCATCTAGGTTAAACATACCGATTGAGAAATTCGGGGCTACCGCAATAAAGTCTAAGCAAGCAGTTCGCATTGCCGGAAGATGTGGGGTTTTTGCTGAATCTGATATGATCCATAAACAGCAGATGGGCTATCCGATGGCTGATATTTTAATGGGTTTATGTGAAGCATTAGTCCGCAACTATTTGAATAATGTGGGCAAGGGGAAAAAAATCGAACCCCCCATAGTTTTTCAGGGTGGGGTAGCTGCTAATGAAGGGCTAAAAATAGCTTTCGAAAAAGTGTTAAAGCTGCCGGTGGATGTACCCGAACATTATAATGTCATGGGAGCAGTTGGTGCAGCAATATTGGCTCGTGAGCAAGTGAAGCTAAAAAATTGCACCAACTTTAGGGGGGACAAATTTATCCAAGAGGGCAACTTTGTTTCAAGCAGTTTCGAATGTAAAGGCTGTCCTAATCTATGTGAAGTGGTCAGGATAAAAAGAAATGAAGAAATACTGACTTATTGGGGGGATAAATGCAAAAAGTGGGAATTATCCTTAAAGCATCAAGCAGTAGTTTGAAAAAGACCGCCTAGCGGTTTTTTTTGACTTTTTTTGCGCTAAGAATAATATAATATTATCATAAGGATAGAATTCCCTTAATCTAGGCAATAATTAAACTAAAAGATACTTTCCCGATAACCCATATTAAAGGGAGGGATTACAATAGGATGAAAACTTTAGCCAGACTAGCTACCTTTTTAATTGGCATGGTAATTTTCATATTATTTTTTACCATAGGCTTATCACTAGCTAAATCGACTATGGGTTTAGCCCAATTTGTAACAGGGGTCAATAAATGGGAATATGAAATAAAAGAACAAACTACAGTCTACTATAGTGATAATACGGAAATGACCAAAATGGGTTACAAAAAAGAATATAGTGAGGATTTCCCGGAATTAATGAAGAAAGCCGTAGTGGCTACAGAGGATAGACGTTTTTATGAACATAATGGTCTAGATTCACGTGGAATAGGCCGTGCCATATGGAATAACCTAAAACGGGGACACAAGTCAGAAGGGGGCAGTACTATAACCCAGCAATTAGCTAGAACCCTATTTTTAAATCAGGAAAAAACTTATACCAGGAAAATAAAAGAGGTGTTTATAGCTACTGCTATTGAGGATAAGTATAGTAAAGAAACGATACTAAATATGTATCTAAATGAAATATATATAGGTAGAGGTTGTTCGGGTATGCAGTGTGCTGCTTTAACTTACTTTGGCAAAGATGTAATGAACCTAAGTGCAGCGGAAATAACTACATTAGCTGGTATGATTCAGGCTCCAGAGTATTACCGGCCTGATGATAATATGGAAAGAGTCAAAAAGCGGCAGCGGATAGTCGTGGATAATTTAGTTAGTCAAGCTTATATAAATGCTGAAGAAGGAAAGGCCATATTAGAGGAGCCGATTAATGTCTTGCCTTATAAGCCATCCTATACCACTAAACATCCCTATTACATATCATATTTAACCGTCCTTTTGGAGGATATAGTAGGCGCCCAGAAATTATACCAAGGCGGCTTGAAAATATACACTACCATTGACCCCCGGATGCAGTTAGCGGCTGAAAAAGCCATACACAATAATGTGGCTAGTTTTACTTATCGAGGTATCAAGGCCCAAGATGCAGCACTAGTATCATTAAATCCAGGAACAGGGGAAATCAAAGCGATGGTAGGAGGAGTTAATTTTGAACAAAATCAACTAAACATGGCTGTTATAGCCCGTCAACCTGGTTCAGCTATTAAGCCACTTATTTATGCCGCTGCTATAAATGAAGGGCTTATTAACGATAATACTACCTTAAATAATAAAGAACGTAATTTCAATAATTACCAACCCAAAAACTTTGGCATCAATAGTCCTGATACTACCACAGTCAGGGAGGCAATTGTTCGTTCTCATAATATTGCAGCCGTAGAGCTTCTAGAAATGCTCAAAACGGATAAGGCCATTAAATATCTACAAAGTTTAGGTATTACCAGTATAACTGATGATGATAAAAATTTAGCCCTAGCATTAGGAGGAATGAGTAAAGGTATATCACCATTACAAATGGCTGCAGCTTATACTACTTTCCCATCTAAAGGAATTTTTAAGGGGCATTATACTATACAAAAAATAGTAGACGAAGGGGGTAAAAACCTATTCGGTTCACACTTAAATGAAAAAAGAGTTTTCAAAAATAGGACTGTCGAACTTATGGACTCAATTTTAAAAGATGTAGTTACTTATGGAACTGGGACCCCTGCCCGGGTAAGCATTGCTAGTGGAGGAAAAACTGGTACTACGTCAGACAGCCGTGATTTATGGTATGTAGGCTATACTTCGGAATTAGTCACAGTAGTGTGGGTGGGTAATAGTGATGGCAAACCTGTTACAGGATATAGTAGTTATGGCGGCACAGTAGCTGGCCCCATCTGGAGAGATTATATGAACAACTTGATATACAATCGGGTATTAAAAGAAGCACCTCCACCACCGCCAGCGATTCCTGCCGAGGATGAAGAAGAGGAGGATGGCGAACTTGAGGAAGAAGAGGGAGAGCTTACAGACGAAATAGAAGAGGAGGAAATAGAAGATATCCCCCCCGATGAAAGTGAAGATGATATTATACTACCCCCATCTATTCCAGAAACACCTGTAGAAATTCCTTCCAGCGATAACGTGGTACTACCGGAGGAAGTACCGCTAGTTATTGAATAGCTTAATGATCTTATTCTAGTAAGACCAACAGTTCTTGTTTTAAGTTTTCTTTTTCTAGGACTGAAGGATACAGCCTCAAATCAAATTCTGCTTTTACCCTAGCTGGTCGTGGTGATAAAACATAAATTCTATCAGCTAGCATTAAAGCCTCCTCAATATCATGGGTTATAAACATAACTAGGGAATTATATTTTGCCCATAATTCCTTTAACCATAAATGCATTTTTCTACGGGTTATGGCATCTAAGGAAGCAAAGGGCTCATCTAAAAGCAAGATATCTTTAGTAAAGATAAAGGTTCTTAAAAGAGCGGCCCTCTGCCTCATACCGCCCGATAATTGTCGGGGATAGTGTTTTTCAAAACCTTCCAGGCCAAAATCAGCTAAGTTTTCCTGAACTTTTTTATAAGCCGATTTTCTTTCTTCACCTTTCAATAAAAGTGGAATGGCTATATTGGTTAAAATATTTTTGGAGGGCAAAAGCAAATCTTTTTGCTGCATATAACCCACCCGTCCTGTTCTACCAGTCCAATCAGAACCATCGATATATACCCTACCCTTATCTGGGCTTATTAAGCCAGAAATTATATGAAAAAGCGTACTTTTGCCACAACCGCTGGGACCCAAAATCACAATAAATTCATGATTTTTAGCCTCAAGAGAGATATTATCTAGTGTATCTAATTGTCCAAATGTCTTACTGACATTCTTCACTATTATTTCTGACATTAATAAAGCCTCCTAGGAAAATCTATGGTAAGAACTTATTAGTAAAGGCCTGTTCGGCTTCGATTTTTTCAGTAATCAAGTTATTATCGTACATGAAGTTAGTAAAGCCTTCCCATCTTTCTAATTCGATTTTCCCCCATTTATCAGCATCACTTTTATATTCATTAGCCAAATATTTTTGACTAGCCTTAACTAGCTCCTTATCTAATTCGGGGACCGCCTTAAGCAATATATCTGCAGCTTCGTTTGGGTTCTTAATAGCATATTCATAACCTTTGCTAGTGGCCCGCATAAACTTTTCAATTAACAAAGCATCATGCTTAATTTTATCTTCATTGGCAATTATTACTGGGGTATAAAAGTTCAGTCTTTCATCCTCATCTTTTAAGGGAATAAAATCAATTTCGATTCCTTTAACTTCTGCCTCTATACCAGTCCAGCCATAATAAATTAAGCTAAAATCTATATCCTTTTCTATGCTAGTGAAAAAGTCGGCCGAGCCTATGTTAATCTGATTTATAGCGGTGACATCTTGTCCATAATTTTGCATAAGTGCTTTAAGTAATGCGGCCTCAGATGGGGTGCCTGCCCCACCGTATGTCCTATTTATAAAATCGGCAGGTGAAGTAATCCCTTTTTCTACGGGAGAAGCATAACCCCCAGTATTATGTTGAATAATAGCCCCTATAGCTTTTACAGGGATATGACTGTCCCGAGCCATCAGAACTTCCTCTTGATAACTTATACCAAAATCACCTTTACCGGCCCCGATTAATTGGGCGGTTCCACCCTCGGTCGGTTGTACTATTTCTACAGCCAGCCCTTCCTCTGCATAGTAATTTTTTTGGTCAGCCACATAAAAACCAGTATGATTGGTATTAGGAAACCAGTCTAAAACAATAGTGACATTCTGCAAATTGTCGGTTTCTTCCTTGATTTCGCATCCACATAAAGAAAACATTAAAATCAAGACAAAACCCATAATTAAAAGCCGTTTTAATTTCATTTTAAGTTCCTTTCTTTATAAATCCTTATTTCGCTTCCATTCGATTCCAGGGTATCAAAAGCTGTTCTAATATTTCTATTAATTTAACTAAGCCTAGACTTATAATACAAATTACTACTACTGCCGCTATCACTTTATCAATAGCGAAACTTTTTTGGGTAATGGTCATAAAATAACCCAGTCCCTTCTTAGCTCCCAACCATTCTCCGACAACAGCTGCCATTACGCTATAAGTAGCAGAAATTTTTAAACCGGTAAAAAAAGCGGGCAGAGCATGAGGGAACTTGACCATCTTGAAGGTATCCCAAGAACTAGCCCCCATTGAATGAAATAAACCGACCTGATCTATATCCACAGAATTTAGACCATTAATAAGATTAATAGTAATAGGAAAAAAACAGACTAAGACCACGATCAGAACTTTAGGGAAAAGTCCCCATCCAAACCATATGGTGAACAAGACAGCTAGGGTGATAAGGGGAATAGTTTGGGAAATAATTAATAGTGGGTAAAACGCTTGCTTTAACCAATCTATACTAGTAAGTAAAAAAGCAACTATCATAGCTAAAATTATGGAAAAAACAAAGCCTAGAACGGCCTCCATAACAGTAGTCACAGAATGAGATAAGAGTAAACTAGCCGAATTCATTAAGGCTTGGCCTACTTGAATAGGTCCTGGGAGTATCCAAGCTTCTATGGCATATAAGCGGACTCCTATTTCCCATAATAAAAGTAAAATTATTACAGTAATTAAGGGTGCAGCTCTTCTAACGGTATTTTCCAACTTTTTCATCCATAGTCACCCCATCAGGCCTGTAATCAATCTTGATTATCGAAACTACTCGGTTGGCTCCAGCGGCAATAGAGACTTCCTGGGCCTTTTTTACTAGGTCAAACAAATCGTCTAATTCCCCTTCTATAGTTGTTTCCATCGGGCCGACCATGTATTCAAGCCCGGAGGCCTCGACTAGCTTAATAACTTCATCTACCACATCGTATACATCCTCTTCGGGAACCATAGGTAAAATTTGTAGACTCATGTTGCATAGTGCCATATTCAAACCTCCTTTCTAAAATAAAAAAGACTGCCCAGGTAGGCAGTCATAAGATTATACTATTCCTATCATTCCTACGCTGGCATTATCCAGATCAGGTTCCAGGGTAAAGACTTCTTTATAAGTCTACTCTCAGCCAGAACAGTTCTAGCTCCCCTTTGGTTTATTTTCCATTTATGTGAGTATACTATTAATAAATACCCTGGTCAATTATGTTTTTTGATTTTTGTGCAAATAATAATATAATATGTTACAATACCATTATTAATTAACTATTATTAATTAAATAAGATGAGAGGAGATAGAAGAGATGAGTAGAGAAGAGCTTACCAAAATCATTTTGCCTGAGGAGAAACTACCTAAATTCTGGTATAATGTGCAGGCGGATATGCCCAATCCCTTAGCTCCACCTCTTAATCCCAAGACTTTGGAGCCCTTAACCCCAGACGATTTAGAACCTATTTTTGCCAAAGAACTTATAAGGCAGGAGGCATCTACCGAAAGGTATATTGAGATTCCCCAAGAGGTGAGGGAACTATTCAAACAGTTCAGGCCATCACCGCTTTATAGGGCTCATGCCTTAGAAAAGGCTTTAGACACCCCAGCTCGTATTTACTATAAATATGAGGGGGTTAGTCCAGTGGGCAGCCATAAGTTTAATTCAGCCATACCCCAAGTTTTCTTCAATAAAGCTCAGGGGATTAAAAGGATAACGACTGAAACTGGTGCTGGACAATGGGGGACTGCATTATCACTGGCTTGTAAGTACTTTGGGTTAGAAGCGGTAGTTTACATGGTTAAGGTAAGTTATTACCAAAAACCATACCGTAGATCTATAATGGAATTATATGGTGGAACCTGCATTCCTAGTCCTAGTGATACGACAGAAAGTGGCAGAAATGTATTAGCCAAAGAGCCAGATAGTCCTGGCACATTAGCCATCGCAATCAGTGAAGCGGTCGAGGAAGCCTTAAAACGGGATGATACCAATTATTCCTTAGGTAGTGTACTAAATCATGTATGTGTGCACCAATCTATAATTGGGCAAGAGGCTAGACTACAACTTGAGATGGTCGATGATTATCCAGATATAGTAATCGGATGTTGTGGCGGTGGAAGCAACTTTGCAGGTATTGCTTTTCCCTTTATTCCTGACAAAATAGCTGGGAAAAATATTCGTTTACTAGCAGTTGAACCTACGGCTTGCCCATCACTAACCAAAGGGGTTTTTGCCTATGATTACGGTGATTTGTTAGGCTTAGTACCAGTTACGAAAATGTATACACTTGGTCATGATTTTACCCCATCGGGTATTCATGCAGGTGGTTTGAGATATCATGGGGCGGCCCCACTTCTTAGCCAGTTATACCATGATGGTTTAATAGAAGCAGCAGCCGTAAAGCAAAATCCAACTTTTGAAGCAGCCATACTTTTCGCCCAAAATGAAGGCATAGTACCTGCTCCTGAATCTGCCCATGCCATAAGAGCTACTATAGATGAAGCTCTTAAGGCCAAAGAAGAAGGGGTATCCAAGACTATACTATTTAACCTTAGTGGGCATGGACAAATTGACTTATATTCCTATGATCGGTATTTATCTGGGGAAACTGAAGATATAGAATTCTCCGATGAAGAACTAAAAAGAAGTTTAAGGAACCTGCCAAAAATATAAATGGAAAAGGACTTTTGCAATTTTTAAGATAAGGATTTAATATAATTTAATATAAATAAGTAATTAAAAGGGTAGTTTATTATAAACTACCCTTTTTTTAGTCTCCAACTATTTATTGCATTTTTAGGAAACAAATAATTTGCTGCACTTATTGACATATGCCCATTAATAACTTAGAATGGAATTAGTAATTGACATATGTCAATAAGTGAAAGGAGGTTTTGACTTATGCCAGGAG
>CAZUSS010000012.1:0-2883 GCA_964623245.1 uncultured Syntrophomonadaceae bacterium | reverse complement strand
ATTAGTAATTGACATATGTCAATAAGTGAAAGGAGGTTTTGACTTATGCCAGGAGGAGACAGAAGAGGCCCTTTGGGTGAAGGCCCAAGGACCGGCCGTGGCTTAGGTGATTGCAATACAGCCAACCCTACAACTAATCCACCTCAATACGAATATGGTTATGGTAGGGGCAGAGGACTAGGTAGAGGAGCAGGCAGAGGACTAGGTAGAGGACCAGCAGGTAGAGGTAGAGGACCAGGTAGAGGTTTTCGCCGTCAACCTTAAATAAGCGTAGATGATCATGATATTTTCTAGGAAATAAATAAATATTATCGGGGTACAATCCCCGATAATATTTTTAAAGTTAGGCAGGTGAAAAACGATGGCTAGGCCCAGGAAATGGAGAAGAGTTTGTTGCATACCCGAAAACAACTTTTTCGGGCCATTAGGTATACCCTTGGATGAAGACAATATTATCACCATGACTATAGATGAATATGAAACTATTCGTTTAATAGATTATGAGGGATTAGTGCAGGAGGAATGTGCTAAAAGTATGGGGGTAGCCCGCACAACTGTACAAAGAATTTATGGTGAGGCCCGTCAAAAAATAGCTGATTCCCTAATCAATGATAAAGGATTAAAAATAGAAGGTGGGGAATACAAGCTTTTTAATGATGAAGAAAGACGTTATGGTTATGGTTGCGGTAGGTGCCGAAACGGTAGACATGCTGGTGGGCATGCCAGCGGAACTAGAAAAGGCTTAGGTCGGAATCAACCTGCAAGATTGTTGAAAAATGAAAATTAGGAGGAAACCATATGAAAATAGTAATACCCGTGGATGATAGGTCTTTAGACTCCCGAATTGCCAATACTTTTGGCCGAGCCCCCTTTTATTTAGTTTATGAAACAGAGGCAGAAAAATCTACCTTTATAGATAATAGTGCAGCCAAAAGCCAAGGTGGAGCTGGTATAAAAGCAGCTCAAATTGTTGTAGATACTGGAACAAAAGTATTAATTGCCCCACAATGCGGGGAAAATGCAGCAAAAGTCATAAAGGCAGCCAATATAGAAATATATAAAAACGAAACAGATTCCATACTGGATACAATTAAGGCTTTCCAAGAAGGCAAGCTATCCAAGTTAGATGATATTCATTCGGGCTACCATAGGCGTGGGGAGTAGGAAAATGAAAATTGCAGTTTTAAGTGGCAAAGGAGGTACCGGCAAAACCTTTGTATCCGTAAATCTGGCCACAGTAGCGGGAAATTCAATTTATGCTGATTGTGATATAGAGGAACCTAATGGCCATATTTTTTTAAAACTAGGTGAAGTAGAAAGGGAAAGTGTAAATGTTAAGATCCCGCTTGTGGATAATGAAAAATGCAATGGTTGTCGCATATGTGTAGATTTTTGCAGGTATAATGCTTTAGCCTATATAAATAAAAATCTTATAATATTTGATGATATATGCCATTCCTGCGGTGGTTGCACCTTACTGTGTCCGGAAGATGCCCTACATGAAGTAGATAGAGGGATAGGGGTAATCGAGAAAGGCACTTCTGATGATGTAACTGTCTACACAGGAATTTTGAATGTTGGGGAGATGTCAGGTGTACCTATCATAGAAAATATTATGGATAAGGTCGACAATGGTCAAGGCACAACTATTATTGATTGTCCGCCTGGAACTGCATGTACGGTAATTGAAACCGTTAAAAATGCTGACTATTGTATTATTGTTGCTGAACCTAGTATTTTCGGGGTCCATAATTTAAATATGGCTATTGATTTAGTAAAATTATTTGAAAAGCCCTTTGGTGTAGTTTTAAATAAATGCTTGCCAGACTTTGATCCAGCAGAAGCCTATTGCCAAGAAAACAGCATAAAAATCCTGGCTAAAATCCCCTTTGATAGAGAATTAGGGAAATTAAATGCTGATGGATATATAATATCTAAGGAGAGTCCCAAATATCAAGAATTGTTTACCCATCTTCTTGATTCAATAGAAAAGGGGGGTAGTTATGAAGCAATTGTTAATTCTTAGTGGAAAAGGTGGAACCGGAAAAACTACCCTAGCTGGTGCCTTTATAAAACTAGCTCAAGCTAAAGCATATGCAGATGTCGATGTTGATGCTCCTAATCTTCATTTGATTTTAGAGCAGGACGTAAGTCCGCATACCAGGGATTATTATGGCATGGACAAAGCCTATATAGATATGGATATCTGTAACCTATGTGGAATATGTGAAGAACATTGCCGTTTTAATGCCATTAGTTTTGTAGAAGATGCTTTTCTAGTTGACTACTATGCTTGCGAAGGTTGTGGAGTCTGTCAAGCTATTTGTCCAGTAGATGCAGCTAAAATGATACCTGATATCGCCGGTGAATTGAAATTATTTACTAATGATGCAGTTTTTTCTACAGCCCAATTAAAAATGGGTAATGGTAATTCAGGTATGCTAGTTACCGAAGTGAAAAAAACTATGCAAGAAGCGGCTATAAGCCAACCACTTGCAATAATAGATGGTTCACCAGGTATAGGATGCCCTGTAATTGCGTCTTTGAGTGGTGTGGACATGGTCTTGATAGTTGCAGAACCATCCCTTTCAGGGGTCAGTGATATGAGAAGGATTATTAATACAGCAGAACAATTCCAGACCAAAATAGCTGTTTGTGTAAATAAATATGACACTAATATAGAAAAAACTGATATGATAATGAATATGTGTAAGGAAATTGATCTACCTTTTGTGGGTAGGGTGCCTTATGATACGGAGGCTGTAAAGGCCATTAATAGTGGTCGAACTATTGTCGATGTAGATTGTGTATCAGGGGAAGCAGCTAAGGGGATATTTGCAGAGGTATTAAGTATTTTAAATGTGTAAATAAATTTTTTAAAAT
>CAZUSS010000011.1:0-30655 GCA_964623245.1 uncultured Syntrophomonadaceae bacterium | reverse complement strand
CCATAACCCTCATCATGATTGCCTATTGCTGCTGCAATTATAGCTATTTCAGCTGCTTCCATACCCATTCTACCTAGTATTTCTACAGCCATTAAAGCACCACTTTGGCTATGTCCATAACGACTTATAACATTGCCAATATCATGCATATAACCAGCAATACCCGCTAGTTCAACAAATCTTTTTTCATAACCTAACTTAGAGAGTATCTCCTTTGATAAATTAGAAACTAACAAAACGTGAATTAGTCCATGATCAGTAAAACCCATTTGTTCCAAATGCTCATTACCCTTCTCGATAAAAGTCTTAATTTGCGGATTAGCTTTTACCTGTTCCAAGGTTACCATTAATCTTCATCTTCCTTGTAAGCTATAGCCTTAGGTAAAATTTCTATTTCGATATTATCTGCTATTCTAAGCATGACAGATTCGTCTTTTATTCTAGCTATTTCTCCTTTTATGCCACCGATGGTTACTACCTTTTCTCCCTTTCTCAAACTGTCAACCATTTGAGTATGTTTCTTTTCTTGGGTTTTTCTAGGCCTGATAATAAACAACCAAAAAATTAGAAAGAATACCCCGAAATAAATTATTATGGTAAACCAACTTTGCTCCATTCTCTTTATCACTCCTTATTTTTCAAAACTTATTTATACTTCTATAGAAATTAGCTAAATCCTTGTTAAAACTTATACTTCTTAAAGAAAGCAGCATAAAATTGTGCAAATTCCCCCACTTGAATAGCCTTTCTCATATCTTCCATAAGTTTATTTAAAAAGTAGACATTATGATAACTTAACAGGCTGGCAGCTAATATCTCTTCGGCTTTTATTAGGTGCCGTATATAGGCTCTAGTATATTTTTGACATACCTTGCAATCACATTCACTATCTAAAGGGGTGAAATCTTCAGCATATGTGGCATTTCTGACTGTTATTCTACCTTCCTTGGTGTAAGCAGCTCCATGCCTAGCCAACCTAGTAGGCAGGACACAGTCAAACATATCTACACCTCTTTTAACTCCTTCAACTAAATCCTCGGGGGCACCTACCCCCATTAAATAGCGGGGTTTGTTTGCAGGCAGAAGGTGGTGAGTTAAATCTAAGATCCTATGCATATCTTCCTTAGGTTCCCCTACACTTAAACCACCTATAGCATAACCAGGGAAATCTAATTCTACTAGATCCTGAATACTTTGTGTACGCAAGTCCTGATAGATATTACCTTGCACTATGCCAAACAAGGCTTGGTCTGCCTTATTATGTGCCGATTTACACCTCCTAGCCCAAGCAGTAGTCCGCTGGACAGCTTTTTGGGCTTCTTCATAAGAACAAGGGTAAGGGGAACATTCATCAAAGCACATGGCTATGTCAGCACCTAACCTTTGTTCAATTTCTATTACTTTTTCGGGAGTCAAGAAGTGCTTAGAACCATCAATGTGTGAATTAAAATAAACACCATCATCAGTTATTCTTCTTAATTTACTTAAACTGAAAACTTGGAAACCCCCACTATCAGTAAGAATACTTTTATCCCAAGCCATAAACCTATGTAAGCCCCCAGCTTTTTCAATTAATTCATCTCCCGGCCTTAAATAAAGATGATAGGTATTGGACAAAATAATTCCAATTCCAATTTCTTCTAAATCTTCAGGGGGCAGGCTTTTTACTGTAGCCTGAGTACCTACAGGCATAAAAACTGGAGTAGAAATTGTAGAGTGGGCTGTTTTCAATTCTCCTAATCTTGCATATGAATCTTCATCTTTTTTTAAGACTTTAAACTCTAACATATATGCCTCCCAATTCCTTATTTTATAAACATGGCATCTCCATAACTAAAAAAACGATATTTGTTTGCTACTGCATACTTATAAGCTGCCATAGTATTATCATATCCAGCAAAGGCAGCTACTAACATAAGTAATGAGGAAAAAGGTAAATGGAAATTAGTGATTAATTGATCAATAGCCCTAAACTCATAACCCGGATAAATAAAAATATCAGTTTCACCCTCATGTGCTTTAAATTTAGCATAATTATTATAAACCGTCTCCAAAGCCCTAACTACCGTAGTCCCTACAGCTATGATTTTGTTTCCCCTTGCCTGGGTAGTATTTAATATATTGGCTGTTTGGGGAGATATATAAAAACTTTCTGTATGCATCTTGTGTTGGCGAATGTCTCCACTAGCTACAGGTCTAAAAGTAGCTAAGCCTACGTGCAGGACTATTGTTACAATGTTAACACCTTGGGCTTCAATTTTTGTTAAAAGTTCCCGCGTAAAATGCAAGCCCGCTGTAGGGGCTGCTGCGGAACCAGTGTCCTCTGCATAGACTGTTTGATAGCTTACTTGGTCAGTTACATCAGCAGGCCGGTTAATATAAGGGGGTAGTGGCATTCGCCCCACTTGGTAAATGAATTTTGCTTCATCCTCTACATTATAAAATCTTACTAGCCTACCACCCGGCATTTCAAGCTCAGCCACTATTTTTGCATAGGCAGCACTAGAATCAAACCTAACTATGGCTCCCTTTTTAAGCCTTTTCGCCGGCCGAGTAATGGCCTCCCAAAACCAACCATCTTTTTTAAGTAAAAGCATTTCCACCTTGGCTCCTGTATCCTTATAACCATAAAGCCTAGCCGGCAAAACCTTAGTTTTATTCAAAACTAAAGTGTCCCCTTTATTAAAAAATTGGCTTATAGCAGAAAAGTTAGCATCCCGTATTTTCCCACTTCCCTTGTCCAAGACTAACAATTGAGAACTATCCCGGGGTTCTACAGGATAATTGGCTATCAAATCTGGGGGTAGAAAAAAATCATAAGTAGATAAATCATATAAATCAATGTTTTCTTTGACCATTACCTATCTCCTAAAAAAATTTACTAACAATGTTAGGATTAAACTAATAATTAACAAGGAAGTTATGGGAAAATAAAAGCTAAAATTCTCCTTTTTAATAAGTATATCTCCAGGCAATCTAAGACTATTTATACCCCCAAACTTCGATACAAATAAAAAAACTAGGCCTATCCCTAGCATCAAAAGCCCCATACCAATTAAAAGTTTGGCTATTCCTTCAAAAGCTTGCAAAATACCCCTCCATATTAATGATTAGGTAGATTCTGGGCTACTAATTCCTTAGGTGCATACCGCT
Organism: uncultured Syntrophomonadaceae bacterium; assembly: GCA_964623245.1. Classification (GTDB taxonomy): domain Bacteria; phylum Bacillota; class Syntrophomonadia; order Syntrophomonadales; family Syntrophomonadaceae; genus JAAYRQ01. The sequence goes on along the minus strand of CAZUSS010000011.1, from coordinate 27,502 downwards.
CTAATTCACTATATAGACAGCCACAATAGGACTGGCGATATAAGCCCAACTCTTTAGAAATAGTAACTGTATCCCTATAACCTAGGCGGAAATCTCGGTATAAAAAAGGAATATTATATTTATCCCCTATTATTTCCCCGATCTCCTTAATCCATTTATGCTTCTGGTGCTTGCTGACTAGTAGGCTAGTCGTGAAAAAATCAAACTTACCTCTTTTGGCAATATGAGCCGCTTGCTCTAACCTTAATTGGTAACAAAATTTACACCTTAAGTGTTCCCTATGGGAAATGTTCTGGAAATACTCGACTATATTGTACTTTTCTTCATATATAACTTTCAAATCATAGGTAGCAGCTAGCTTTTTTACACCTGCTTGTCTTTTAAGATATTCTGTATAAGGATGTATGTTAGGATTATAAAAATAACCCATCAATTCAAAATTTTCCCCTTGCAAACTTTTAATAGGATAAGTTGCACAGGGACCACAACAGATATGGAGTAATACCCTTTTCACCATTTTCACCATCTATCATATTATTTATGTATTACCCATCAGCAAATAGATTAGGATTTTCCATACCATCCATGGGATAACCCATATGTTCATAAGCTCGCTTAGTAGCAATTCTACCCCTTGGTGTTTTTTGAATCAAGCCCAATTTTAATAAATACGGTTCATAAACATCGGTAATGGTATCTGTCTCTTCCGAAACGGTAGCTGCTAAAGTTTCTAAGCCTACTGGACCACCACTAAATTTCATCATAATTGCATCAAGAATCATTCTGTCCACAGCATCTAAGCCATAAGCATCTATTTCCAACATTTGCAAGGCCAGTTTAGCAATGTCTATGTCGATTACACCATCACCTTTTACTAGGGCATAATCCCTAACTCTTTTTAGGAGCCGATTAGCTATCCTGGGAGTCCCCCTAGACCTTTTAGCTATTTCAGCCGCCCCTGTTTCAGTAGTTCTGATATTGAGAATATTAGCAGACCTCATTATAATCTTAGCCAAATCCTTAGGTGTGTAAAAATCTAACCTGCACATGATTCCAAACCTATCCCGCAAGGGAGAAGTCAAAAGACCTGGTCTTGTCGTGGCACCGATTAAAGTAAAAGGCGGTAAGTCGATACGAAGTGTCCTCGCTGCGGGACCCTTGCCGATAATAATATCTATGGCAAAGTCCTCCAAGGCGGGGTATAATACTTCCTCTACTACCCGATTAAGGCGGTGAATTTCATCAATAAATAAGACTTCTCCCGGCTCCAGATTAGTAATAATAGCTGCCAAGTCACCTGGACGTTCGATAGCTGGGCCAGATGTTTTCCTAATGGGATGGCCAGTCTCATTAGCAATTATAGTAGCTAGAGTAGTCTTACCTAAGCCAGGTGGCCCGCTGAGCAAGACATGATCTAAGGATTCTTGTCGCTCCCTAGCAGCAGCAATGAAAATACTGATATTTTCTTTTACCTTGTCTTGGCCTATGTAATCGGCTAAAATTAAAGGCCTAATCGATTGATCCATAAAATCTTCTTCCAAAAAACTATCTGGTGAAACTAATCTATCTTCTGACAAAACATGACCCCCACTTACCTGTTAAGATTTTTTAGGTTAATTTCCTTTAATACTAACTTCACATTAAAGCTGGTATCTGTTTCTAATTTATTTTGATTGATCAGGGTATTTATGATCGGCATCAATTCTTGACGATGATAACCCAATACTTCCATAGCCTCCACTATATCGAGAATATTTACATCATCATTAGTAATAGGTGCTTCTACAAGGAAATCAGATAACTTCTCTTTTAGTTCAAAAATTAAACGGGCTGCACTTTTTTTACCTATACCAGGTATGGTTGTCAGGGTTTTTTCGTCTTGATTAAGAATTGCCCTACAAAAAGTCGCAGGCTCTATGGCAGATAAAATGTTATTTGCCACTCTAGGTCCTATACCCGATACGGAAATAACCTTTTCAAATAGGCTTATTTCATCTTTATTCATAAAACCGAACAATCTATATTCATTATCCGTAATCTGAAGATAAGTATATATCAGTAAATTTTCACCTACTGAAGGTAAAAAATTAAATGCCCGATTATGTAAATAGACCTGATAACCTACACCATTAACCTCCATGAGAATGTAATCCATTTCTATTTCAGCTAAAATACCCCTTAAATAGGCAATCATTTAATTACCACCTTTGTATATTCTGTTAAGTTTATAAGAGTGACTATGGCAAATGGCTACCGCCAAGGCATCAGCAGCATCATCTGGTCTAGGTAAGTCTGGCATTGCCAACAACTTTTGCACCATAAATTGCACTTGTTTTTTGTCAGCTCTACCATACCCTACCACCGCTTGCTTAACTTGTAATGGAGTATATTCAGCCACTTCAATTCCCCGATTAGCAGCAGTCACTAAAATAACCCCCCTACTCTGGGCAACAGTGATAACTGTTTTAGCATTTTTCTGATAATACAAATGTTCAACTGCTACCACATCAGGGGAATACTTTAAAATTAATTCATCTAAATCCCCATAAATTTTGGCTAGTCTTAAGGGCATTTCTAGATTAGCTGGGGTGATAATAGTTCCATAATCTGACATCTGATATTTGCCCGCCCTATAATTTATTATGCCATAACCAGTAGTAGCAGTCCCAGGATCTATGCCTAATATTATCATTAAAAATATTCCACCTTATATAATATTTCCTCTTAATGTTACTTTAAAATATTACAAGATGCTACTTCCCGACCTTTAAGCAATAATAAAAATACGGATAAACCAGACCTTGGGTTTATCCGTAAAAGGATGCTAAAGAAATTGCTTAAAAGGCATCCTGTAAAGTCTTGCGAATAATATCATCCGATAAAGGATAAAAAATACCAGAAGGGTCAAATTTAACTGCCCAGAAGAGGCCCTCCATAACTTCTGCACTTATACCCTCCCTAAACTTAGGCCCGATCCCGCATTTCCTTTGCAAATCCCTGACCTCTTCTGTGGCCAGGGAAACTAATTCCTCTGCAGACCTATGGGATATAAAACCAAGTTTAGAGACCTTTTCTTCGTCTATTTTACTTATTTTTATGCCAAAGGCATCAGCTAATACTTCAGCTCGATTAAAATAGTGGTCAGGGTAATTATCCATCATAATCGGAATTAATATAGCAATAGCCTCCCCGTGAGGTATTCTTAATTGTCCCCCCACTGCATGAGCTACATTATGAATGGGGTAAAATAAACCCGACATAGCAAAAGCCATTATGGCCATATTGCTAGCTATAAGCATTTGGGTGCGGGCTTCCAAGTCCCTTCCATCCGAAATTGCAACCGGCAAGTATTTACGCATAAGTTTAATCGCTTGTATGGCTAGGCCATCTATCATACTATTGGCTCCAGGTGAACTTATTGCCTCTATTGCATGGGATAAAGCATCAAATCCCGTAAAAGCAGTCATTTCAGGTGATAGCCCCAAGGTAAAGTCAGGGTCTAAAAAGGCATAATCGGCCGGCAAATATGGATGAAGTAAATCCCCTTTAACCTTAGCCTCAGAATTATAAATTACAGCAATAGGGGAAGATTCAGCCCCAGTACCTGCAGTAGTTGGAATAGCTATATGGGGAATACCTAGGGGTTTGCCCATGGGGCGCAGATAGGGCCCGATATTGCCAGGCATAATCTCCTTGATGTCCGTAACCCCCATACCCAAAACAGCCTTGACCCCCTTAACAGAATCAAGCACACTACCTCCACCCACAGCCAAAAGCCCATCTACCGCCAATTCCCTACACCAGCTAGCACAGTCATTAATTCTATGCATAACTGCATCTGCTTCTATTTGATCATAAATTCCTACAATTTTAGGTTGACCCTGAGCAGCAAAGACGCTAACTACCTCATCAATAATACCTGCTCTGACAATCCCTGCATCGGTGATTAAACCAATTCTTTTGCAAGCCATATCCTCAAAACGTTGTGGTACAAAAGTACGGCAACCTGCACCTGCTTCAACTATACTGTAAAAATCCCACATAAAATATTTTTGTGTACTCACTTTTAACCCCTCCCTATATTATTTAATCATTTGTTCCGATTAGCAGATTCATCAGCTTATCATTACCATCTGGGGTCAAGTCTTGACATATGTGTTTTACTTCACTGTAGGCTAAAAGCGAATGATAACTACATTCTCTACCATAGCCACTTTGTTTATAACCTCCAAAAGGCGCATCTGGGCGTAATACGTGCCAGGTATTAATCCATACAGTCCCCGTTCGCAATTTTTTGGCTAATTTCTGGGCCCTTCCCACACTAGTGCTGCAAATTCCTCCAGCTAAGCCATATGGACTATCATTTGCCATAGCTAGTGCTTCATCCAGATCATCATACGGAATAATAGATTGGACTGGACCAAAGATTTCCTCGCGGACATGGGTCATATCATTTTTACAATTCATAAAGATTGTAGGTTCAAAGAAAAAACCCGCTGCATAAATTCCCTTTGTAAGTCGATTACCCCCATAGGCCAATTCAGCCCCTGAATTTTTACCCATAGCAACATAATCCATAATGGTTTTCAACTGTTTCTCATTGGCAATCGGGCCCAAGTCTGTTGCCATGTCCAGTTGATTACCTATATTCATTTTTTTTATTTTTGCTATCATGCCCTCTACAAGTTCATCTTGTAGATTACGGGGTACAAAGATACGCGTTCCCGATACACATACCTGTCCTGAATGGAATAAAAAAGCCAGCAAAGACATATTTACTGCCACTTCCATATCAGCATCATCGAGGATAATTAGGGGTGATTTCCCTCCTAATTCCAGGGTCACCCGCTTAATATCTGCCGCGGCTTGCTGGGCGATTACTTTACCAACTGTAGTAGAGCCAGTAAAGGCAATCTTATCTACCTGGGGATGACTGACTAAGATGCTACCCGTACTGCCATCACCGGTTACAACATTAAAGACCCCTGGCGGCACTCCAACATCACTAAGTATTTTGGCTAGTTCCAAACTAGTAACTGGGGTAGTTTCTGCTGGCTTTAAAACTATACTATTTCCCATCATTAAGGCTGGAGCAATTTTGAATATGGCTAAAATCAAAGGAAAGTTCCAGGGGGTAATGGCAGCACAAACTCCTATGGGTTCACGTTTCCAGTAACTATGCATTGGGGCTACCCAAGGTGGTGAGAAAAAGGTATGCTCTACCTTAGGTAATTCCCTGCCCATCATAGCAGTTAAAAGAAGGGTAGCACCTACTTCAGCTACATCGACCGTACTGGTTCTTCGTATCGTAGAACCAGAAGTAAGTGCTTCCAGATATGCTAACTTTTCCTTATTGGCTACGACCAACATAGCAGCATTCATTAAAATTTCGGCCCGTTCATCCATAGTTTTATTGGCCCATACTCCGGACTCAAAAGTTTGCCGGGCTAAATCTACTGCATAATCCACGTCCTTCTTATTAGCCAGAGGTGCAGTTGCAACCAAGGCCCGGTTAGCTGGATTAATTACTTCTAATTGTTGACTAGAATTACTGGCAGTCCATTCACCATTAATAAACATTTGATAATTTGTAATACTATCCAATAATAATACCTCCAATCTGACAGGCAAGTCACATAGCCCATTCACATAAATAGATTGAATAATCCAAATTGTCCATATATTAGTATTCTACCATATTTTGCATGCTAAAAAGGTCAAAAAAATAACCCATCTAAAAAGATAGATAGGTTAAGGTGTGCAGAAGTATTACCTGCATTGGTTGCCCAATAACTTGAGCTTAAAATAAATTTTATAGATATTCATCCAGATTTTCTAAAGCATCATTTAAATAATTTATATCTTTAAATTCCCATTCGCCTTGCTTTATCTTTTTCTGCAATTCTGGGGGCAGGGATTCCATGTGAATACTAGTCACCTTTAGCAGTATATCATTATTGGCATCCGGGCCCTTGTATATAGCTACACGTTCTTGGTACTCCTTTAAACGGCATTTTTCCTTATCATCTGGACACCAATCATCTATTTCCTGGTGAATAACTAATATGTCATTATTATATTCTATTTTATAACCGCTTTTAGGGGTATAAATTTCTTGAATTTGGGTTAAACTTTTACCCTCAATAATTTGCCTGTCATTAAATTCTTTTATAACCATGTGGCCACATTTCCTATATTTTTGCTCGAAAATTATTTGGGTATTCTCATCAACCAATTCTCGCTTTTCCTTTAAATCCACTACGGGTTTTTGGTAAATATCTGAACTAGAATAGTTATTATATAAATTAGCAAATAGAAATCCTAGGCCAAAGGAGACCAATAATACAGATATGCTAATTAACCCTTTAGTTTGTTTATTCATGGCTTAATTCACCTCAACTATTATTTTTCACATAAAATCTTTTAAATATACAAGAAAATTAGAAAGTTTGTGAAACACATCACATTTTAAAGATAAATAGCCATAAACCCTAAATTAACACCCTCATCGGTTTTTTTGACATTGCATTTTTTCACCCATAAATGTTTATAATAGTAGTAGATGAAGGTCAAACAAAGGTCAAAACAATTGTAAATCTTTTGACAATTCGGACGGTATGAAAAAGGAGGTAATAAAATGGTTAAATTAGAAAAACTGCCTACAGTTACATGGCACCCTACAGAAAATATAGAATTCCTTTCTAGCAATATTGAAATAGACTTAACCAAATTTCTTTATTACTATGATGATGAGATACATCAAAATATGGACCAGTATTTTTCTGATGGGACAATATGGGGAACTGATGGTGGAGATTTCAACCCTAACAGAAGGTTGTGGGAAAATTCTAACTATGGAGTAGTGGATTTAGACAAGTGGACAATTAGTGACAGTGCCCTAGAAGAAATATTATATTCTTTCGATAATTGGGCTGGAACAAAGCTAGATATTTTAGGCCCATATGGTGATATTGATTACAATAATAATATTTTCGCAGAAAACTTTGAATTAAATGTGCCAGTTAAAATTTATAGTGAAGATGATGATCTAGTATTTAAGGTAGATGCACCCTGGATGAAAGTTGAATCTTTCGATGATGTAGACCTTTATCCAAGTAAATTAAATTTAAAAAGTGTCTTAGCCATGTTGCCGGTTACAGTGAATTCAAAAGAACTTAAAGCCAGTTTCATTAATGGGGAGTTCCGCCTAGAGGTTCCTAAAAATGAAATATCTGTAGAAGAAAAAATCAAAAATAGCTAAAGCCATAAATTAAGGCAACTGAAAAGGCGGGGTACTTGACAAAAACTAGTTTAACTAGTACACCCCGCCTTTTATAATTAAATTTAAATTGGTCTAGTTGGCTAATCTTTCTATTATTTCATCAGGTACCGATACATTAGTATAGACATTTTGTACATCATCGTGATCCTCAAATAAATCAATAAGCCTTAGTATCTTGGCTACTGTTTCTTCATCTGTTACCTCAACAGTATTATCTGCTAACATTATCAAATCTGCAGTACCTATAGTAAATTTGAATTTTTCCAATTCTTCCTTTACTTCCATAAAATTATCTGGGGCTGTCAGTATTTCGTAATATTCACCCTCATCTTTAATATCTTCAGCACCAGCTTCTATGGCCTGGAGCATAAAATCATCCTCATCATTGATATCTTCTTTGTTAATAGTGATTAAACCCATGCGATTGAACATCCAAGCCACACAACCACCCTCACCCATATTACCGTTGTTTTTAGAAAACAAGTGTCTAATTTCTGAGGCAGTACGGTTGCGATTATCGGTTGCTATTTCTAACAGTACAGCTACACCAGCTGGGGCATAGCCTTCATATACTATTTCTTCAATTATATCAGCCTCTGTTTCACCTGTACCCCTAGAAATAGCCCGATTAATATTATCGTTAGGCATATTAATTGCTTTAGCTTTTTGGATAGCTAGTTTTAATTTGGAATTGGTTTCCGGGTCGCTGCTACCGCCACTACGAGCCGCAATAGTAATTTCCTTGGCTATTTTAGTAAATTCCTTGCCTCTTTTTTCATCTGATTTAGCTTTTTTATGTTTAATATTAGACCATTTCGAATGTCCAGCCATTTATTTTCCTCCCTTTCAATCTTTTACCATAGACCAGGTATTAACCTTTTCGTTTTTTGCATATAGGAGATATACTCCGTGGGAAAATGCTTGAGCATAAATTCCTCTTCAATTTTAATCCTATAGATTAGTGCAGGCATTGTAGTACATAAAATAATCAGCATGGCTCCCCATGAATTAAATATCATAGTAATAGCAATAAATCCTAATATATCACCCAAATATAAAGGGTGCCTTATTTTCCTATATGCCCCTTGGGTAATTAGTTGGTGATCTTCATATATTGCTACACGTGGATTATAAAACTTACCTATAGAATTAATAGCCCTTGACCTAACTAAACATGAAAGTATAAACAGGATAAAGCCAAGATAAATAATATGGGGCTCTAAAGACCTATTTCTCGTAAGGCTTAATTCCACAAAATCTATAACCCCATAGAATAGGGCTACTAGGAAAGATAGTTGCAGGTATAAGAAGGATTTATTATCTTCGTCTTCGATCACGTAGGTATCTGGTGCTTGATAAATAAAAGTTTCTGATATTAGAGTCCATAATAAAAATAATGTAAAAAAAGCCACTATAACATAAAAGTCAGACCTAGCTAAGTGAAACCAAGCCAACCAGGCTATATAGACGAAAACCCCCACCAATATTATAATCCTAATCAATAAGGGACGTCTAATATTCATACACATCTCCCCCTTGTTAAAAAGTCTCTGGTATCTCGGCTACCGGCGGTAATACTCGTTTATGTTCAGACTTAAAAGATAAGGTTTTTATTATTTCAATCACCCGGGGACTTCCTTTTCCCGTCTTAATATAATCATCCAATTCAGTATAACTAATGCCCATTTCTTCTTCATCTGTTTGCCCCTCCCATAAACCAGCTGATGGGGGTTTAGCGATAATTCTATCAGGGACTTGAAGATATTTGGCCAATTCATATATTTCAGATTTTATTAAGCCCCCCAGGACTTGTAAATCCACCCCACTATCACCATGTTTGGTAGTATATCCTACTGCCATTTCGCTTTTATTAGTAGTCCCTACCACTAGGTAATTATGATTTTGGGCCATATAATACATAACTAGCATTCTTAGTCTAGGCTTTAAATTAGCCCTAGCAAGTTCTAAATTAGTTGGTTGGCCTTCTAGGTGATTATCAAGTTGTGCACATAGGATATTATAAATACTATCCAGATTTATTGTATGGTAGGGAATATTGAAACTGTGTGCAAAGTCTTGAGCATCTTGTATTTCCACTGTGGATGTTTCACAAGGTAAAATCAGACTAAGACAATTAGAGGGAAAAGCCCTTTTAGCTAAGATTCCAGCCACTGCCGAATCAACCCCACCACTATTACCAAAAACAATTCCTTGGGCCCCTGCCGCCCTTACCTTTTCTTGTAACCATCTAATTAAATAGTTGGCTACCTCTTTATTCCTCAAGTATGTAACCTCCAATATCTACCGACATGTATTTTTCTACTCCATCAGGTGCAATAGCCAAAATTCTTCGGCCTGGACCTAATTCTTTAGCTAACTTTTTTGCTGCACATACAGCTGCCCCAGAGGATATGCCCAAAAGTAGGGCTTCTTTTTGAGCTAATTCCAAACAAGCGATAATGGCTGCTTCGTCTTTTATGGTAATTATCCGATCAATGTTTTCCAAATTTAGAATACTAGGAATAAATCCCGGCCCTATACCAGGTATATTATGATGTCCCGCAGGATTGCCACTCAATACAGCAGATGTTTCTGGTTCCACTGCAGCTATTATTATCTCAGGTAGGGCTTTTTTTAATACTTTGCTAATCCCAGTAATAGTTCCCCCACTACCCACACCACAAACAAAAGCATCCAGATTATATTCCATTTGTTCTAATATTTCGGGGGCCGTTGAAAATTCATGGCTTTCAGCATTATATTTATTTTCAAACTGTCTAACTAGAAAATACCTGTCATTTTCATCCGCCATCTTTTGGGCTTGCTCTACTGCGCCTTTCATACCTTGGGCAGCTGGCGTTAATACTAATTTGGCCCCATATAAAATTAATAGTTTTTTGCGCTCATCACTCATGTTTTCAGGCATAACTATTTCGATGGGGTATCCCTTTACTGAAGCTGCCATAGCTAAAGCTATGCCAGTATTGCCACTAGTGGCCTCCAAAATTATAGAATCCCCTTTTAATACACCCTCTTCTTCCGCCTTATCCAGCATATAAATTCCGGGCCGATCCTTTACACTTCCTGCGGGATTAAAATTTTCTAATTTAACGAAGATATCAGCTTCATCCGGACCAGTTAGGTTATTAAGCTGAATTATGGGGGTGTTGCCAACCAATTCTAAAACGTTTTTTGCAATTCTCATCATTTTAGCCTCCTCATCTAATGTTAAACTAAAAACAATTCAGTGATTTATGTCTTTAACAACCTTTTAGCTGTAACGACTGCATTTCTGGCATCTGAAGAATAGGCATCCGCTCCTATACTCTTAGCATATTCTGGAGTAAGAACTGCCCCACCCACCATAACCTTACACTTCAAATTGTGTTTTTTTACTTCCTTTACGACTTCCGCCATACGTGGCATAGTCGTGGTCATAAGTGCACTTAAGCCGATGATATCTGCCTCATTTTCGATTGCAGCATTAATTATATCTGTGCTTGCAACATCCTTACCTAAATCGATAATCTTAAATCCGTAATTTTCTAATAAAACTGCCACAATATTCTTGCCGATATCATGAATATCTCCTTCCACAGTAGCTAGTACAATTATCCCTTCGTTAAGCTCACTGTCCTCTGTCAAATGGGGTTTTATTTGGGCAAAAGCTACTTTCATGGCTTCAGCTGCCATCATTAGTTGAGGTAGGAAATATAGTTTTTTATCATATTTAATACCAGCTTCTTCTATACCTGGAATAAGGCTAGTATTAACTAAATCCAAGGGATCTAATCCAGAAACTAGGGCATCATCGATAAGTTTTTCCGTTATTAATACATTTCCTTCTAAAATAGCTTTTTTAAGCTGCTCATGCAGGCTGAGTTTAGCTGCAGAACCCACCTGCTTTTCAGTAATAGGCTTTTCGCTTTTATTGGTGTTTTTTATCCCTACTACTAGATCTGGAATGTTACAGTCTGCACATATAGGGTTTCTTAAACCGTCTATTTGTTTAGGCTTTGTATCCCGATATGAATTTATGAAATCTATGCAATTTGTGTCCCTATTTAATAAAACTTGAGCTGCCTTAGTAGTTTCCATTAGTCCTTCTTCTAGGGGATTTATGATCGGCAAGTCCAATCCAGCTGCCCAAGCCATAGCTAAATATGTAGAATTTAAAATATCCCGCCTAGGTAGTCCGTGTGACACATTACTTAAACCTAAAATGGTTCCTACATTAAGGGATGATTTGATAAGTGATAGAGCTTTAATAGTCTCCATTACTTGGGACTGTTCGGCACTAGCAGTTTTAACCAAAGTATCTATATAAATATCTTCGTCTCTTAGGCCATATTCTTGGGCCCTCTTGTAGATTTTCTGTGCTACTTCTAATCGTTCTGCAGCAGTATCAGGTATTCCTGCCTCATCAATACATAAACCCAAAATAGCAGCCCCATATTTTTTAGCTAATGGTAAAATTAAGCTTAGGTTCTTTTCTTCTGCTGTAGTTGAATTAATCAAGGGACGCCCCACATAATTTTTTAGCCCTTCTTCAATAGCCTCCACATTTGTAGAATCAATGGCAATAGGAACATCAACTGCGTTTTGAATAGCTATTACAGCATCACTCATGGCTTTAGCCTCGTCAATCCCAGGTACCCCCATGTTAACATCCAAAATCGGAGCACCTGCTTCCACCTGGGATTTAGCCTCATTTATGACCATCTCCATTTGCCCATGCTTAATTTCTGCGGCTAGTTTTTTACGGGCTGTCGGGTTTATTCTTTCCCCGATGTATGCTAATGGGTTAGCATCCCCAACGACTACGGCCTTGGTTCGTGAAGCAAAACCACGTATCACTTTATTGTTTCTAGAAATCGGTGATAGTCCCCGCAGTGCATCTGCCATAGCTTTAATGTGTGCAGGAGTAGTCCCACAACACCCCCCAATAATATTAGCCCCTGCCTTCCTCAGCAAAAGGGCATATTCCCCCATTTCTTCCGGTGTGTCGGGAAAAACCGTGGCCCCGTCTATCAAGGCTGGGATTCCTGCATTGGGTTCAACTGATAAATATACACTTGTATAACGATTCATTTCCTTAATTACGGGTAATAATTCCTTAGCCCCACCTGAACAATTAGCCCCAATAGCTAAAGGTTGGAAAGCTTCTAATATAACTAAAGAAGTAAGGGGATCAGTACCCATCATAGTTCTCCCCTCATTTTCGTAGGTCATATGGGCAATAACCGGTAAATTGGTAGTATCTTTCGCGGCAGCCAAGGCCGCCCGCATTTCGCCTATATCGGTCATAGTTTCAATAGAAATCAAATCAGCACCTGCTTTTGCACAAGCCACCATTTGTTCACTAAATACGGTAAATAATTCCCCATAAGTAGTACTCCCAAAGGGTCTAAGCAATAATCCTGTCGGGCCAATAGACGCGGCTACAAAAGCTTTGCTGCCTGCTACATTTTTAGCTAATTTTACTGATTCATAATTTATCTCCTCAACCTCATTTTCCAGACCATATTCTCTTAGTTTTAGGCGATTAGCTCCAAAAGTGTTAGTCTGGATTATATTAGCCCCAGCTTCTATATAGTTATAATGGATATCAGTAAGCACCCCAGGGTGGTTAATGCCATACAGTTCGGGACATTCTCCCGCTTGCATACCGCTATTTTGCAGCATGGTCCCCATAGCACCATCTAAAAGTAAGATTTTTTCCCCAAGTAATAAATGCAAATCTCCTAACAAAACATATACAGCTCCCTTTTAATAAAATAAAACCTCCTAATTTATAGAAGGTTCTATATGCCCCCTCATCTAAACAGGATTTAGCACCTTGCCTATTAAATAAGCGGTTGCTGGGTTTCTTCGGGCCAGTCCCTCCACCACTCGCGATAAGAGTATTATTATAATATTATTACTAAGAATTATTTTTTTCTTCAGTTTCTGCCTGATTTTCTCCGTCATCTTTATTCCCTGGATCATTGGTTTGTGTAACTGCATCATCATCAGCATTAGTTACACTTCTATCTTCCACCTTAGCGGTAGACCCGGGGCTAGCTTTAGTTTTTTTACTAGGTGCTGGTTCTTCAAATTTCAGGGCATCTTCGAACTCTCTTTTTACACCAGTGGTAGTCCTCCTAAATTCATTAAGTGCCCTGCCCATAGATCTGGCAACTTCGGGAAGTTTGCCGGGGCCTACTACAACTAGGGCTATTAGCAGAATAATAATTAATTCCCAAGGACCTATATTTCCGATAAAAGCAAACATTAATTACCCCCCTGAGTAAAATTATTTCCGTTTATGTATTTCTAATTGTACTTTTAATTAGGCTTTTTATCAATTTTTTTGTTATAAAAAAAGACTGGGGAATATCCAGCCTTTAATTAAACTCCCATAAACAAGATCCAAAAATCAAGAAGACATAGGACATAAACGATAGACATTATAAAAATGTGCCAAGGCCGCACAAGTAGTACCAAAGAAATAATAGGGTTTTTGACCTATCATGTCCTTTATACCCCCAAAAGTATTATTGGCTAATACGGTGCCAGTAATTAATAAAAGATCAGCAAAATCTATTAGTTGTTTAGTATCAGTCATGCCATCTAATATTTTAACTCCATAAGAGGTAGTACCAACTGTGTCTACATCCAAATCAGTTACTTTTACCCTTTCAGCACCAAATACCTTAACACAGTTTTCTATTATAGCTGGCTGATACCCAATAATACCTATATTGCATAAACCATACTTTTCCTTTATATTTGCACTTATTTTTTGCCCACATTGTTCAGGTTGATCATTAATACAATGTTTAGTTTTTTCTACTAAGCCTAGTTTATGTGCTATTGCATTTAATGTAGCTACAAATAAGGCATTATTACCTATTTCATCGCTGGGGAAGTCTAATATCCCTTCAATATTCCCTTGGTAAGCTACTGGCGCACTTGTAAATGCCTGTCCTAAACCACCATCTATATCCACTTGCAGCAGTACTTCCTTCCCTTGTAATAAGGGAAAATCGGTTCTAGTTGGATTCCCGATTGCTTCTTCGTTCTTTAATGCCCTACTAGTAACATTGAGGTTAAGTTTTTTTAATTCCTCCTGTTTTTTTAGAATAGATATTAGGGCATCTTTGGCATTTATATATTGCATCTGATTTCTCCCCTTTCCACTGTATTAATCTAATATGTTGGTAAATTGAAATAATCCACGATAAATTCCAATAATTGTTCAATTTCATTAAAACCAAAAATAGGTAGTTCAGTCTTAATGGGAATATCTGTCACAAAGGCAATTGTATTAGGGGCGAAAATAGGAATAGGATTAATATCTTCCCTGATAACTTCAATTTTAGGCAGCAATTCCTCTTTAAAACCTTCCACTAAAATTAAATCCATATTTCCTTTAGGTATTTCCTCGTATATTGCTTTTAAAGACTTTTCTACCGCTTGTCGTTGATAATTGATAACAATATTGGGGGAAGAAAGGTAAACTTGATTTGCCCCCGCTAAAAACAGCTTTTCCGAATCCTTATCCGCGGTAATGTGGATATCTTTATGGGCATGTTTTACCACCCCGACCTTATAAGCACGCTCTGAAAATAGGCTTATTAATTTTGTAAGTAAGGTTGTTTTACCTACATCATGTCGACCGATAAAAGATAATGCTGGAAACAATTTAATCCCCCTAGATCTTTTAAAAATTATATTATTTTAACTGCACTACTTTTAAAAATAGCATATATATCTTGATCAGGCTCTAATTCCATGCTTTGGCAGGACCTTTTAGTAATATTTGCGTAAAGAGGAAATCCTACATCAATTAAAACCCTAACTAATAGGTCATTTTCACTAATATCCTTTACTTTCCCTTTTAACATATTTCTAGCACTACTTTTTACCAATCCTTTGGCTAAAATAATGTCATCTGGATCAATGCTTACCCTAGCTTCCCCCTCTAAATCGGTTACTAGGCTAATATCAACATTATCAATCTGTATAAATTTTTCACCATTATTTTTCACAATCAAACCCTTGTAGTTATTTTCGCTAGCTTTAGACTTAGCAATATATTCCTCAATATCAGAATCTTGAATACGAAGATTTCTCCCTATGCGATAGGCTACCAAGTCGCCACGTTTAACCATTTCATAAACCGTATATTTAGAAACCTTTAATATTTTGGCAACCTCTTCGGGTGTATAGGAAATATTTTGTTCCATTAAGTATCACCTCAGAACTAATAACTCGAACATAAAGCAGCACCAACTATAAACTACATGGTTATTATAACATAAAGAAAGAGTTACAATTTATCAACCATAAAATAAAAGGACAGACTTGTTAGTGAAATGCTAATCAAGTCTGTCCTTTATAAGTACTAATAAGTCAATTGTTGCAATATTTAAGCTTGCATTATACTAATTTAGCATCATAGTCAGCCCTGAAGTTCTTTAAAGTAGTCAGGAATGGTGCGGGAGCTGCTTGACCCAGTCCACATAAACAAGCTCTTGACATAACTGTGCCTAATTTTTCGGTCAGTGCAATATCATCTGCAGTAGCTACACCGCTGTTAATCTTTTGTAGATTTTCATGTAACCTTTTGGTTCCTTCCCTGCAAGGGGCACATTTACCACAAGATTCATGTTCAAAGAATTTGGTGATTCTCTCAATAACATCAATCAAGTCGGTATCCTCGTCCATTACAAATACTGCTCCCGAACCTAATGTAGCACCAATAGCTGCCATAGAATCGAAATCAACTTTTGTATCTAATAAGGACTCAGGTACAAAACCCCCTGAAGTTCCACCAATTTGTACAGCTTTGAATTTCTTGCCATCTACAATACCACCACCCATGGTGAAAACTAGATCACGAATGGTAACATCAGTAGGAAGTTCAAAGAAGGTTTTATTAACGACATCACCTGTTAAGGTAAATATTTTTGTACCAGGATAACTGGCAGCACCGATAGATTTATACCAATCAGCACCTTTTTCAATAATTACTGGTACGTTGGCTAAGGTTTCAACATTATTGACCACAGTTGGCTTTTCCCACAATCCTGCCACACCGGGATAAGGTGGTTTGAACCTAGGTTCTCCACGATGCCCTTCAATTGATTCAATTAAAGCAGTTTCTTCACCACATACATAAGCCCCTGCACCTAATCTAATCTCGATATCGAAATCACCTAATACCCCTTTTTCTTTGGCTTGATCTATTGCTGTTTGTAAAACTTCGGCCACATAGGGATATTCGCCACGACAATAAATATACCCCATGGTAGCACCGATAGCATAACCGCAAATAGCCATGCCTTCCAAAAGTGAGTGTGGATCATTTTCCATTATGATGCGATCCTTATAAGTGCCCGGTTCCCCTTCATCAGCATTACATACTACATATTTCTGATCTGCAGGAGTTTGGTAACTAAACCCCCATTTAGTCCCTGCATTAAACCCAGCTCCCCCGCGTCCTCTTAGACCTGAGTTTCTAACCTCGTCTATAACTTCTTTTTGCCCCATACCGCGGGCCTTTTCTAAAGCTTTATAACCACCAGCATTAATATAGTCATCAATACTAAGTGGGTCAATTTTCCCATAATTACGCAGTACTATGCGTTTTTCTTCAGCCACGAAATTCCCTCCCTTCAGTAATTATTTATACTCAGCTAAAATACCAGGAATCTTTTCTGCCGTAACATCACCATATGGTTTTCTGTTAATAGTAATTACTGGAGTTGCTTGACATTGTCCTACGCACTCCGCAAATTCTAATGCAAATTTGCCATCTGGCGTGCTTTCACCCATTTTGATTCCCAATTCCTTCTCTAAGGCCTCTACAACCTTATCAGCACCAGCTATATGACAGGGAGCACTTTCACATATTCTTATTACATTTTTACCCCGCTCACCTATTTTCAAATAAGAATAGAATGTTGCTACTCCATACGCCTCGGCTTTGGAAACTTTAAAAGCCTTAGCAGCAACTGCTATGGCATCCTCAGGGATATAGCTATACTCCTTTTGAATAGCGTTATATGCTTCTATAATACCACCAGGTACTTGCTGAAATTTATTAATAATTTCCTTATAATCCGCCACTATTACTCCACCTCCCAGATATAAATTCTCGTTAAATTTAACTACGCAATTTCTATTATCATTACAACCTTATATAAGCTTATATAAGGTATTAAGCAGTAATACTGTTACCTCCTGTCCAGGATCGACGGGAGGATTATTAGATGGTAAATCGATAAGCGCGTTACACTCAATCAAGGAACGTAGCATACTAGGTTTTTGTCCCGGTTGTACTGATACTTTAAAGCCTTCCTTATCGTAACTAAGATATCCCCTGGTAAAACGTCTAGAACCAGTTTTCTTGGGAAACCCATTAGTACATTTGGCTTTCACCTTAGGTAAATAAGGATTCATTCCTTGTATGGCCCTAATGGCTGTGCCTACAAATAAGGCATAACCAACTGCACAAGAAGCAGGATTCCCAGATAGGGCAAAAACCAATGTGGAATTTAATACTGCAGCACCAGTATGACTTCCAGGTTGGATGGGTACACCCCAATATAGTGTTTTTCCCCCTATATCTTCGATTAGTAAACGGGCTTCATTATCATTTTCAGAATATGTGCCTCCCGAAATAATAATAATATCCACCTGTTCACTCAATTCTAATATAGACTTCTTTAGGATATCTTCATCCTTGTCTGCTATTTTAATTGATGTGGGAATTGCACCATCCTGCCTGGCTAGGGCTGATAATAATGGTCCATTACTATCCCGCATTTGACCTAAATCGGGTGTTTCCTGCCAAGGAACTATATTTTCGCTAAGGGAAAACATGGCTACCTTAGGCTTAGGGTAAACTAAAACCTCAGTTTGGCCAAAGGCTGCAAGTAATCCAATTTCACCAGGTCCTAATATTTGATTCTTCGCTATCAATAAATCATCTTTATGGTAATCTTCACCGATTTGTTTAATGTTGTCCCCTAATCTAATAGATTTAGTAGGATATAAAAAATTATCTACTATCTTAGTATTTTCATGGGGAATAACCGTTACTGTTCCTTCTGGTAAATTGCCCCCAGTTCCAACCCCCATAGCCTCACCTGTTTGCAAAGGTATCTTAGGCATTTCTCCCAAGTCAAGACTTCCAGTTAATGTGTATTTCTCGAGACTTTCCCCCTCAAGATAAGCCAGGGCATACCCATCGACAGCTGATTGACGATTAGCTGGAAGACTAGTTGGGGCATATAGGTTTTCGGCACTTACCCGTCCTACTGATTCCAGAATAGAAACAGATTCGTTACCTAAATGGGGGATACTATTAATAATTTTCGATTGTACTTCTTCGACATCTCTATTTACTAGCATCTAAATACCCTCCATATATTTTAGTAAGTAGCTTTTCCGTAAGGACATTGGGGAAAGTGACAAATTTTACAATCTTCACATAAACCACCATGCCCCATAGCCACAATATCAGCATATTCTATCCTGTCATTAGCAAACAAGCGGGGTAGCAATATATCCAAAGTCGTCTTACGACTAAACAGGGCCCCACCCGGCACACCACAAATTGGTACATTATCCTTGTAGGCCAACATAAATTGGGAACCAGGTAAAATTGGGGCTCCATAGAAAACAACTTCAGCACTAGTATTTGTAATCCCTAGTGGGGTTACATCATCTGCATCTACGGACATACCACCAGTAACAAAAATCAATTCGGCTCCTTTATCTAGAAAGTTTTTAATCTCTTTCGTGATCAAGGTATGGTCATCTGGTGCCACACTTTGACCAATCAACTGCCCTTTAAAAGGTGCAATTTTTTGAGAGATAACATCTTTGAAACCATCTTTAATCCGTCCACTAAAAACCTCAGAACCGGTAGTAACTACCGCTACTTTTAATGGTAAAAATGGTTTTATCGTTAGCATAGGTACTGCTTCAGCAGTAAGATCTTCAATTTTATCAATTACTCCACGGGGAACTGCAATAGGCACTACCCTAGTTCCAGCAATCAGCTGTCCCTTGAGTATGGCACGATTATTGTGCAATGTTGCAAATACAAGATCCCTTTCATTATTTAGCTGGTCAAGAAGTTCTACATTTACTTTAAGTAAACCATCATATTCTGCGATAAGATTGACCCGTCCTGTGCTAGGTTCAGTTTGGGTTACCCCAGGTCCAGAAGCACGCTTAGCTAAAAACGATGCAGCTTCGTCTTCGTGAATAAGGCTGTCGTCAGGCCCCAATACATATATATATTGTTTGCCCATATCCTTTAATATTGATATATCTTCCCTGGTTATAACTTGGCCCCTACGAAATGCCCGATATTTTTCAGTTTTAGGTACAATTTTCGTTATGTCATAGCCAAGTTCCATGCCTACTGCTTCTTCTACTAGTACCTTACGCATTTTTTTGCCTCCTACAGTTTTTCAATTTTAACTGCAGCAACCTTATATTCACCAGTTCCAGTAATAGGATCCAAATGATGACTAGTTATATCATTGGTAGGAGTATCAGGATAATGGAAGGACATCCAAATTACCCCTGGTAAAACTCTGTCCGTAACCTGGACATGAGTTACTACTTCTCCCCTTCTTGATGTAACTTTAAGTTGGTCATTGGTTTTCACCCCAAGTTTTTCCGCATCAACTGGATTTAATTCAGCCATTTCCTTATTCCATATTTCCATTATGCCACCTGAATACATGGTAGTAACATTGTAATGTTGCAATATTCTACCCGTACATAGCAAGTAGGGATAATCTGCGTCAGGCATTTCCCCAGGTGGTATATGCTCTGAAGGTTGGAATAAACCTAATCCCCGGCTAAATTTACCTGCATGTAGGAATGGTGTTCCCGGATGATCTAGACTAGGACAAGGCCACTGCAAGCCTTTTGCATCTATTCTAGCATAATTTATACCCGCCATGGAAGGTGATAAGGAGGCCATTTCATCCCATATTTCCTTGGGACTATCATAATCCATAGAATAACCCATACGATTAGATATCTCACAAATAGTTTCCCAATCAGCCTTTTCAGCTAAAGGTTCAATTGCTTTACGCACTCTTTGTACCCGGCGTTCAGTGTTGGAAAATGTTCCATCCTTTTCAGCAAAACTAGAGCCAGGTAGAATAACATCGGCATACTCAGCAGTTTCGGTTAAGAATAACTCCTGAACTACTACGAATTCTAGGTTTTCTAAACCTGCTTTAATATGATTAGCATTAGGATCAGTTAGAACAGGATTTTCACCTAGAATATACATGGATTTAAGCTTGCCTTCTACAGCAGCATCAAACATTTCTGGAATTTTCAAACCTATTTTGCTAGGTAGGGATACTCCCCAAGCATCTTCGTGTTTTGCCCTAGCTTCATCTGAAGTAACTGCTTGGTAACCAGAGTAGACATTAGGTAGAGCACCCATGTCACAAGCTCCTTGAACATTATTCTGGCCACGTATCGGGCATACACCAGTTCCGGGTCTTCCAACATGTCCGGTTAACATAGCCAAATTGGCTAAACTCATAACATTTCTAGTTCCGCAAATGTGTTCCGTAATACCTAAAGTGTAAAAAATCATAGCTTTATCGGTAGTAGCATAAAGTCTAGCTACTGTATATAAATCTTCTACAGAAACACCAGTAATTTCGGATACTTTTTCTGGAGGATAATTTTCTACAATGGCTTTTAATTCTTCATAGTTTTCAGTTCTTTCCTCGACAAACTTCTTATCTTCCAGACCCTCTTTTAAAATAATATGCATAAGTCCATTAACAAGTGGTATATCAGTACCGTGATTTTGGCGTAACCAATGATCCGCTTCATCAACCAGGTCAATGTGGCGTGGATCACAGACTACAAGTTTTGTCCCATTACGGGCTGCTTGTCTCATTTTGTAACCTATAACAGGGTGAGCTTCGGTGGGATTGGAGCCGATTAATAACATTAATTCGGCTTCATCACTAATATCACTAATAGGGTTAGTCATTGCACCACTGCCAAATGTAGTAGCCAGACCGGCTACGGTTGGAGCGTGTCAAGTACGGGCACAGTGGTCAACATTATTATTGCCCATCACTGCTCTGGTAAACTTTTGCATTAAATAGTTTTCTTCGTTTGTGCAACGGGCAGAACTAAGTGCTGCAAAAGATTCGCTGCCATACTTTTCTTTTATTTCCCCTAATTTACTAGCAATTAAATCAAGCGCCTCATCCCATGAAGCAGCTTCAAATTTGCCATTCTTTTTAATCAAAGGTGTAGTAAGCCGTTCTTCATTATAAATATAATCCCAGCCAAATCTGCCCTTAATGCATAGGCTACGTCCATTAACTGGACTGTCTGGATTTGAAAGAACCCCCACAACCTTTTCATCTTTAACAGCTAAGTCGAAATTACAGCCAGTTCCACAGAAAGGACAAGTAGTCCTTACTCTTTCAAATTCGTAACGTTTGCCCATGCCTACCAATGGTTTCTCCATTAAAGCACCTGTGGGACAAACTGCCACACATTGTCCACAAAATACACAATCTGAATCAATGTAATCTACATCCCCCGCGGTAGTCGCTTTACGATCATAACCACGATACAAGTAGGATAAGTTGTCAGCTCCAGTCATTTCTTCACAGGCTCTAACACAGGCACCGCAAAGTATGCATTTGTTTAAATCCCTGATTATAAAGGGATTGCTGTCGTCTATTGCATAATTATGCTTTTCTCCATCAAAAGAACTTTCCTTCACTCCATAACGATACGCGTAATCAGAAAGTTTACAGTCCCCCATTTTCTCGCATGTCAGACAATCCATAGGATGATCTGCAATCATTAAATCTAGAATCATTTTTCTAGCTTCAACAACTGCGGCTGATTCAGTCTGAACAACCATACCTTCTGTTACAGGTGTAACACATGAAGCAGGTAGAAGAGCATTACCTTGGACTTCTACCACACACAAACGACAGGCCCCCATGTTAGATAATTCGGGATCGTAACACAATCTAGGAATATCTATCCCTACACTATCAGCAGCTTCCATAATTGTGCTACCAACTGGGGCTTCAACCTCCCTTCCGTCAATGATAAGCTTGACTAATTTCACTCCCATCACTCCTTCTTTAGTTCTTAATTTTAAGTTCCCTAAATCAAAAGCTATTTACAAGTTGTACTCCTAAAACAACCTAACAAAACAAAGAAACCTGGTAGTTAATCTCCATTTTTAGTAAACAGGCTATAAGGATTCTTGAATCAGCATATTAATAAAAAATATGATCACTACAATTGTTTGAATTAGTCGTTTTTACGCTGAAAATGTATTTTTATATCTAATCATAAATTTAGACATTTATAATACAGAACCTGCATTCTTTTTGAAATCAAACCCTTGTATAACATAGATTAATACGTGTAATAAAATAGCCTTATACCACTTAAAACTAGTTGTTTGCTTAGTGGATTTCATCATCTTTGCTTTTATTTTCTTGCCACCAATTTTCAACCGCGAAGTTCAGAGGCAGAGTTCTCAAATCTTCCCAAAAATAATCATCCACTATTAAGTGTCTGGTATCTATTTCTTTAAAATACTGTCCACAAACCTTGCATACAACAAGTTCAACCCCCGGAAAAAGCTCATTTTGCAGATAGACAAAACTTTTTGCCTCTGTGTTTCCACAGTAAATGCAACCTGTACGTCTAAAAGGCCTTTCAAAATCACATACTAGGCAATGTATATTTCTATTTCCATTAGGCGGTTTTAAAACTGTCATTGTGGATGTTTCACCACAAATAGGGCAATTTAATTCCCCAAATAAGCTTGCTTTATCAAAGTTATCCTGGTTTATTTTATTACTCACTAATTGGGCAATACCTTTTATAGCCATTTGGAGATGTAATAATAATTCTTGGTCTACTTCTTCCTCTAATGTGTCTGCATTTATCACAACTTTTTGCCAAATATCACCCAGTTTGCTATCAGAAATATTAATTTGGGCATAGTTATTTAGTTTTTGCCATAGCTTAATAATTTCAGCCAAAGGCATATCTTTTGCTGGTAAAAATGGAGGGTTATCGGCAATCTCCACTACTTGTAATAAGTCGTCTTTATGTTCAATTTGCCATTGCTTAATAATCTTTTTTAAATTCCTGTACTTTTGATAGGCTACTTCCATTGAATTGTCCTCTGACGAAACTTGTAGGTCCTTTTCCCTATCCATTTATAATCCTCCCTAAGATTAGGACAGTTAAATAACTGTCCTAATCTAATTTGCTTACTGATAACTTTCCTTATCTTTGACTTCCTTGTACCATAATTGATAATGCTCATAAGCAAATCTTCTAGGTACCCGTCCATTAAACATTCCCATCAAAGCTTGATTAGAATCAGGATGAAGTACACCTAGGTAGAAATGAGCAATCAATAAAGCGGTTAGTAGTAAAGCACAGCCTGAATGTATCGGATAAGCCCATTGTACTAACCACATTGGTAGTGATGGTGCAAACCAAATTATGAATCCACTAATCGCAATAGCTAGCATACCTAGAATGGTTATCATAGAGTTGATTTTTTCCCCGCCATTGAATTTACCTTGTGGTGGATAAGGCTTATGTCCACCAAAAAATTCTATGGGAAAGTTTTTGGCATGAGCAAAGTCATCACGGCCAAAAGCAAAGGACTCTTTAAACCAACTTCTGAGTTGCCTGCCACCTTCACCAATCGTGAAACCAAATAGCATAGAAAGGCAAAATGCCACTGCGGCTACTTTATGAATAACACGTGTAGTTTGAATACCCCCGAAAATATTCATAGCTGGTTGGAAAAAGATAGATAACACGCCTAATCCCGTAAATAACAGTAATAAAAATGTTACTGCATGTGCCCAATGGACGAAACGTTCGCCAGGCGTGAAACGCAATATTGTATTAGACTTTTTAGCCATTTTGTTCCCTCCTTATTGTTGGGTATCGAAATCATCGCTGTCTTCAGCTTTCTTGCGATAATTCCCCCGCGCGAAATTCGCTAACACTCCACCGGTAATAGCTAAAGCTGCGGCTCCAATTGCAATTCCACCCAGTGGGTGAACCAAGTCTTTCCAAAGGGTCAGAGAAATTGGTGTCTTAGGTTTCGCTGGGACTTCATAAACTTGTGGCTCATCTAATAGTAGATAGAGATAAGTGGTGCTACCCATAATATCATCACCGTATAGCTGGGCCTTGGGATAATTCTCTTTTACTTCAGCCAAACGTGCTTTAGCAAGTTTTTGCATATCTTCCCTTTCTCCATAATTCAGGGCACCTGTTTGGCAAATACTTACACAAGCGGGTTGCATACCGTTCTCCACTCTATCAATACAACCGGTGCATTTATAACTTTTCTTACGTACTGGGTCTAGCTTAGGCACACCCCATGGACAGTTAGTATTACAATATCCACAGCCAATACATTTGTCTTCATCAATAATTGTATAACCTGATTCAGTTTTGTATATGGCTTCTGCGGGGCAAGCCTTCATGCAAGCAGGATCACCACAGTGATAACATTGGTGTTTAAACATAAACCAATCCATTTTTTCGTTTTCATATTTTTCATGATAACTGATGTATGTCCAGGTGTTAAAGGTATAGTCCCCTTGAGATTGAATACCCGAAATAAATTGGGTTTTCTCTGCCGGCAAATCATTCCATGCCTTGCAGGCTACTGAACAAGCCCTACAACCTGTACATAATGAGGTATCAACAAAAACCATTTTTGGTGTAGTCATCTTAAGCCCTCCTTACGTCGACAAGACAACATTTGTACTCAGGGGTTCCAGCACCTGGGTCACAGACGTTAATTGTCACATTATTCGCACTAGGGCCAGGATTTAAGCTAGCGAAACCCCAGCTCCATGGCATACCGACGGTCTCTGTTTCTTTTCCGTTTACCTTCAAAGTCTGGATACGGTCAGTTACCAGAGCACGTACTTCTAACTCACCACGGATTGAGGATATTTTAACTTTATCGCCTTCCTTAACACCGAGCTTTTGGCCTAGTGATTTACTAATCTCGACATAAGGTTCGGGCATAAGTTCATTTAACCAAGGAATATTTCTGGTAATACCGCCAGCACAGAAATGTTCACAAATTGTATAAGTAGTAAGTACATAGGGATAATCCTTAGGATCACCGAACTCCGTAGATACAATCTTAGCCATAGGATTGTTCGGTACTTTTGGATTTAGGATGTTAGTAGTTGGACTTTCAATAGGTTCGTAGAATTCAGGCATTGGTCCATCAACTACCATTCCTGCACCACGAACTGGAATTGCAGCTATGCTGTCCGTAGGAACTGGTGATGAAGAAACACCACTAGTATAGCTAGCTGTAAACAAACGTCCTACACCTTCGGGATTCATGCGGAAAGCTTGTTTCCCCTCGGGGGTGTCAGGACCTTTAGTTTTATCGACTACGTCTGGACCATCATTTCCAGTCCAAACACCTTGTACAGGATCCCACCAAATCAGGGCGCGGTCGGGATCTACTGGTTTTCCTTCTGCATCACAAGAAGCTCGGTTATATAAGACTCTAATATTTCCAGGCCAAGCAAAAGCATAGTTTTCATTAAGCCCCAGGCCAGTAGGATCAGAATAATCCCTGCGATCAGCCAAGTTTTCCCCTGGAGGGGTAACACCGGCATATATCCAACATCCAGTAGAAACTGTGCCTATCGGTGCGTTCAAATATTCAGCTAGACTGGCAGTAAGCTTACCAGTATTGTCATTGTATCCATTCAGCTCATTTAGAACCAAGAAAGGATCAGCATGCTCACCGTAATCCCAGTTGGCCTTTAAGATAGGTTCATCTTTAGGATCTGTACTTCCAGCATAGATGTCACGCATATTTTTAAATATTATATCTATAATGTCTAAATCGGGTAAACAATCATTGAGTGGTTTTAGGGCTACGTCTTTCCACTGAATTAGGCGGGATGAATTAGTCATAGTCCCAGCTTTTTCGTAGACGAAGGCTGCTGGTAAGAAAATGACTTCGGTTTGAATTTCGGCGGGATTTAATCCATCCTCAAGCCAGAATTGGGAAGTTTCTATATTGAATATATCAGCAACTACAAGCATATCTAAGCAGGAAAGTCCTTTGGCTACCATCTTACGATCTGGAATAGAAACTGATGAATTAGAGCCAAAGTTAAATAACATCTTGAATTGCCCTTTTTCCATCCAATTGAAAAATTGGGGTTGGATAGGCATGTTAGTTGGATCGTTTTTAGGTAGCCAACCGTACCCATAATCATTTTCCGCAGTAGCATTCTTGCCAAACCAAGCCTTGAGTAAGGCTACCAATGGTTTGTGTTGCACAGAACCAAAGCTAACTGCATAATCATGTAAAGTTACTTGGGCATTGGTAGGATAAGGCAGATATCCGGGTAAATTAGCATTTAGATTGGCCATATCTGTAGATCCTTGTACATTAGGCTCACCACGTAATGCTTGAATACCCCCGCCAGCTTTACCCATATTGCCTAGCAATAATTGAATAATTGCATAACAACGAATCCCTTGCACACCAGTAGTATGCTGGGTCATACCTAAAGCATACAGGATGTTGCCGGGTTTCGCAGCCACAAAAGTATCTGCAATAAGTTTAATTTTTTCAGCTGGAATGCCTGAGATTTGTTCAGCAGTTTCTAAGGTGTATCTTGAATAATGTTCTTTGATTTTCTGGAATACACAATCAGGATCATCTAGACTGTCAGCTTTAATGGGTTTGTTATCTGCATCGAGTTGGTATGCCCATGTAGAATAATTATATTTTTTACTTGCTTCATCAAAACCCGAAAACAAGCCGTCCTCGAATTTAAAATCTTCATTAATTTTTAAAAGTGCGTTAGTAAAGTTTTGAACAAAAAAGTCATCATATAGTTTTTCATCGATTATATATTTAATTATAGCACCTAAATATGCTATATCGGTTCCGGGGCGTATTTGGGCAAAAATATCTGCCTTGGAAGCGGTACGAGTAAAGACAGGGTCAACTACAATTATTTTGGCACCTTTAGCCTTAGCCCGGTTGATCCATTTCATGGCAATGGGATGTGCTTCAGCACAGTTACTGCCAGCAATCAGGAAACACTCGGAGTTCTGCATATCTTGCCAAGAGTTAGTCATAGCACCACGACCAAATGAAGG
>CAZUSS010000010.1:0-31436 GCA_964623245.1 uncultured Syntrophomonadaceae bacterium | reverse complement strand
CATGCCTTTGATGCCTTGGTTTTCATTCCTAATTGTGACAAGGTTGTGCCTGGAATGTTAATGGCAGCAGCTCGCTTAAACATCCCTGCCATATTTATTAGTGGGGGACCCATGTTGGCGGGTAATATTAAAGGTGAAGCGGTCAGCTTATCCCAAGTATTTGAAGGGGTAGGTTCAGCTACTGCAGGTAAGCTAGATGAGGCAGGATTGCATGACTTGGAGGAAAATGCTTGTCCCACTTGTGGTTCTTGTTCGGGGATGTTTACCGCTAATTCGATGAATTGCTTGACTGAAGCTTTGGGGATGGGACTCCCTGGCAATGGTACTATTCCAGCGGTTTATTCGGAGAGAATAAGATTAGCGAAAAAAGCTGGTCAGCAAATAATGGCCTTGTTAAAGGCTGATATTAAGCCTTTGGACATCATGACCCCAGCTGCCTTCCGTAATGCCATTCATGCTGATATGGCTATCGGCTGTTCGACCAATTCGGTCCTACATTTATTGGCCATTGCCCATGAGGCTGGGGTAGAAATCGATCTTAATCTTTTTAACGAAATAAGTCAGTCTACACCTCATTTATGTAAAATTAGTCCTGCTGGTAACCATCATATGGAGGATTTTTATCGGGCAGGTGGTATATCAGCAATTTTTAATGAACTGCATAAAAAGGATTTGCTCAATACTGATTGCTTGACGGTTACAGGCAAGAGTCTAGGTGAAAATATAGCAAACAGTCCTGTTCTGGATTATAAGGTTATTCGTCCGATTGATAACCCCTATAGTGAAAATGGCGGTTTAGCCATACTTTTTGGTAATTTAGCTCCCGAGGGGGCAGCAGTTAAGAGGGGGGCGGTTGCACCAGAAATGATGGTTCATGAAGGACCAGCTAGGGTATTTGATTCCGAAGAGGATGCTGTAACTGCTATCTTGGCTGGCAAAATTGTTAAAGGTGATGTTATAGTAATCCGCTATGAGGGCCCTCAAGGTGGGCCTGGTATGAGGGAAATGCTAACCCCTACTTCTGCTATTGCTGGTATGGGGCTAGATAGGGAAGTAGCTTTAATTACTGATGGGCGTTTTTCTGGTGCTACTAGGGGTGCTTCTATTGGACATGTGTCTCCTGAAGCTTCTACTGGGGGACTTATAGCTTTAGTCGAGGAAAATGACCTTATACGAATAAATATTCCAGCATGTCTGCTGGAACTAGTCCTTGATGATGAAACTCTCCGAATTAGAAGAGATTTATGGAAGAAACCAGAACTTAAAATAAAAACTGGATATATGAGTAGATATGCCCGAATGGTACAGTCAGCTAGTACTGGAGCCATATTCGAGAAATAAGTTTTCTATTACTAAGCGGGCTAATCTAGACAGCCCGCTTTATTTTTTCATTTTATTGCTCCACTGGTAAATTGCTTTTTCTTAGGGGAGTTTTATATAGACTTATTATGATGGAGGTGAGTTTATGAAGTTAAAAGGTGCTGAGATTTTACTTCATTGTTTGCAAGAGGAAGGTGTAGATATTATTTTTGGCTACCCTGGTGGTGCTGTTTTACCTATCTATGATGCTTTATACAATTCTAATATTAGACATATATTAGCTCGCCACGAACAAGGTGCAGGCCATGCAGCTGATGGCTATGCTAGAGCCACTGGGAAGGTGGGAGTTTGTTTAGCGACTTCTGGGCCTGGGGCTACTAATCTAGTTACTGCTATTACTACTGCCTATATGGATTCTATACCTTTGGTTTGCTTTACTGGACAGGTGGGGACTTCGCTGATAGGTAGGGATGCTTTTCAGGAAGCTGATATTACGGGCATTACCTTACCTATAACCAAACATAATTATCTAGTAGAAAGAACTGAAGACTTAAGGGACATCATCAAAGAAGCCTTTTATATTGCGCGCACTAATCGGCCGGGGCCAGTAGTAATTGATTTACCCAAAGATGTAATGGATAATGAGATTGATTTTGAGCCTAATGGTAAGCATGATGTCAATATTAGGGGCTACCGAGTTATGAAGGGCTACAATGCTGGCCAAATAATTAATGCGGCGGAAATGATTAAACAAGCCCAACGCCCCGTAATATATGCTGGTGGAGGTGTAGTCGCCTCTGAAGCCGCTGATGAATTACGGGAGTTAGCCGAAAAAAGGCATATCCCCGTTACTATGACCCTGATGGGCTTGGGTGCCTATCCAGGCAATAAACCATTATCTTTAGGCATGCTAGGTATGCATGGGACCAGATATGCCAATTATGCAGTTAGTGAATGTGACTTGCTAATTGCGATTGGGGCTAGATTCGATGATAGGGTTACCAGTAAAATTGAAACTTTTGCCCCTAAAGCTAAAATCATTCATATTGATGTTGATGCCGCTGAAATAGGCAAAAATGTGGCTGTAAATGTGCCCATAGTAGGCCAAGTTAAAGAAGTCTTGCAGGCTATAAATGCCAAACTAGAAACGGTGGATGAAAACCATCATAAGGAATGGCTGGAAACCGTGGAAAGATGGAAGGATGAATATCCTTTGAGATATGCCAGTGATCCAGAGGGTAGGTTGATGCCCCAGCATATCATAGAGAAAATTTATGAACTAACTAATGGGGAAGCTATTATAGCCACCGAAGTCGGGCAAAATCAGATGTGGGCAGCCCATTATTACAAATTCAAGGAACCGCGTACACTATTAACTTCGGGTGGTTTAGGTACTATGGGTTATGGTTTCCCTGCAGCTATTGGAGCCAAGGTTGCTCATCCGGATAAGCCAGTCATTGATATAGCTGGCGATGGTAGTATTCAAATGAATATTCAAGAATTGGCTGTTGCGGTGGAATATAAATTACCTGTAATTATCTGTATTTTAAATAATCATTTTTTAGGTATGGTTAGACAATGGCAGGGTCTATTTTACGAAGGGCGCTATTCTTATACTGACATGAGTCATCAACCAGATTTTGTTAAACTCGCCGAGGCTTATGGGGCTACGGGAATTAGGATTAAGGAATATGCGGAAGTTGAACCAGCCATAAGAAAGGCCCTAGCCAGTACAGATAAGCCAGTAGTCCTTGATTTCTGGGTAGCTAGGGAAGCAGATGTTTATCCTATGGTACCTTCGGGTTCATCACTTTTTGATATGTTAGGAGGCGACTAAAATGGCAGGGGTAAATAAGCATATTTTAGCAGTTACAGTTGAAAATAGGCCAGGGGTTTTAACCCGGGTGACCACACTATTTCGTCGCCGCGGCTACAATATCGAAAGTTTGGCCGTAGGGACTACTGAGATTCCCAGCGTTTCTCGCATGACTATTGAAGTCGAAGGCGATGACCAGATTATTGAACAGGTTACTAAACAATTATATAAGTTAGTTGATGTGATAAAGATAGTTGATATTACAGAGGAACGTTCAGTTGATAGGGAACTAGTATTAATTAAGGTTAAAGCTGATACTAATGTCAGGGCCGAAATAGTCCAGATAGTAGAAATCTTCAGGGCACGTATCGTAGATATTGGCCGCAATACCTTAATTATTGAAGCAACTGGAGATTCCGGGAAAATTTCTGCCATAGAGGATTCTTTGAAACCCTTTGGTATTGTAGAACTAGTACGCACAGGTAAGATTGCTATGGTGCGTGGGGCCACTAGGCCATAATTTTTATAAGGAGGAAATGGAAGAATGGTAAAAATGTATTATGATGCAGACTCTAATCTTGATTACTTAAAAGGGAAAACTATTGCTGTAATGGGGTTTGGTTCTCAGGGACACGCCCAAGCTCAAAACCTCAAGGATAGTGGTTTGAATGTTGTGGTAGGTATAAGGAAACCTTTTGATGAGCTTACTCAAGCTGAATGGGATGCAGTGCTTGAAGCAGGGCTTACCCCTATGACTGTGGCTGAAGCTGCTGAAAAGGCGGATATAATTCAAATCCTATTACCTGACCAGACCCAAAAGATGGTTTATGATAATGAAATTCAACCCTATCTGAAGGAAGGGGATGCTTTAGGCTTTTCCCACGGTTTTAACATTCATTATGGACAAATAGTGCCTCCAGCTAATGTGGATGTATTTATGATAGCTCCTAAAAGTCCGGGACATTTGGTCAGAAGAATGTATGTTCAAGGTGCGGGTGTGCCTGGTTTAATTGCCATTGAACAAGATTATTCCGGTAAGGCCCATGATATTGCTTTAGCCTATGCTTGTGGTATTGGTTGTACTAGGGCCGGGGTTATTGAAACTTCCTTCAAGGAAGAAACTGAGACTGATTTATTCGGCGAGCAATGTGTCTTATGCGGTGGGGTTACTGAACTGGTTAAGGCTGGTTTTGAAACTCTAGTAGATGCTGGCTATCAACCCGAAATAGCTTATTTTGAATGTTTGCATGAATTGAAATTGATTGTAGATCTGATGTATGAAGGCGGTATGGGCTATATGCGTTACTCTATTAGTGATACTGCTGAATGGGGTGACTATATTAAGGGGCCAGAAGTGATAGGGATTGAAGCTAGGATAGCTATGCAGGAGGCCTTGCAGGAAATTCAAGAGGGGGATTTCGCTACCAATTGGCTCCTAGAAAATCAAATTGGGCGGCCTAAGTATAATGCCCTAAAGCGTATGAATAGTGAACATTTGATTGAGGAAGTGGGTCGGGATCTGCGGGCTATGATGCCTTGGCTAAAGGAAAGTAAATAATTTTGAATTTTGAATTTTGAATTTTGAATTTTGAATTAAGGAGGAAAAGCTGCCGCTTTTCACATTATGAAAGCAAGAGGTCAAGCCTTTCGGGCCTTAATTAAGAATTAAGCATTAAAAACTAAAAATTCAGTGCTAGTTGTATGAATTGTGAATTATGAATTTTGAATTAAGGGGGGAAAGCTGCTGCTTTCCGCATTATGAAAGCAAGAGGCTAAGCCTTTTGTACCTTAATTAAGAATTAAAAACTAAAAATTAATGAAGTTATGGGGGACTTATTATGGTAGATAGTAATCGTATTTATTTTTTTGATACGACTTTACGAGATGGCGAACAATCTCCAGGGGTTAGCTTAAATGCAGATGAAAAGCTGGAAATAGCTAACCAACTAGCTCGGCTAGGGGTAGATATTATTGAAGCGGGTTTCCCTATTGCTTCCCCTGGAGATTTTAATGCGGTTAAAAAAATCGCTGATAAGGTTAAAGGTCCTACGATTGCGGCCTTGTGCCGGGCCAATCAGAAGGACATCGATAGGGGTTGGGAGGCTTTGAAGGGGGCGGAGTCTCCGCGGATTCATGTTTTCCTAGCCTCATCTGATATCCATTTACAACATAAGTTGCAAAAGTCGCGGGAGGAAATGTTAGAACAGGCAGTAGCTAGTGTTAGGTATGCTAGGAAATATTGCTCGGATGTGGAATTTTCCGCTGAAGATGCTTTTAGAAGCGATATTGATTTTTTGGCTAGGGTAGTGGAAGAAGTAATAGAGGCTGGGGCTAATGTAGTTAATTTACCTGATACGGTAGGGTATGCAGTTCCCGAGGAATTTGGGCAATTTATTAAAACAATTATTAATAAGGTAGCTAATATTGATAAGGCTATTATCAGTGTCCATTGCCATGATGATTTGGGGATGGCAGTCGCGAATTCGCTGGCGGGTATTATGAATGGGGCTAGACAAGTAGAATGTGCGGTTAATGGCATAGGGGAACGGGCTGGCAATGCCTCCTTGGAAGAAATAATTATGGCCTTATATACCCGTAAGCAGTTTTATGATAAAGAAGTAAATATTAATTATAATGAAATTTACCGGACTAGTAGGTTAGTAAGTAGTCTGACTGGGATGACGATTGCACCTAATAAAGCCATAGTAGGGAAAAATGCCTTTGCTCACGAATCGGGGATTCATCAAGATGGGGTATTAAAGGAAAGATCGACTTATGAAATTATGAGCCCGGAGTTAATCGGGATTAGCACTAATAATATAGTTTTAGGTAAGCATTCTGGTCGCCATGCATTTCGGGAAAGATTGAAGGAATTGGGTTTTGCTTTGACTGATTTTGAGCTGGATAAGGCCTTTGAAAAATTTAAGGATATTGCCGACCGGAAAAAGGAGATTACTGATGATGACTTAGAAGCCATTGTGGCTGATAAGGCCTGGGCTATCCCAGAACGTTTTAGTCTGGAGTATTTACATATTTCCAGTGGTACTAATATTATTCCTACTGCGACAGTTAAACTAGCTATCGAAGATATTGCTTTTGAAGCTGCCTCAACTGGTGATGGTCCTGTAGAAGCCGCTTGCAGTGCGGTTGATAAGATAACTGATATTTATGGGAAAATGCATGGTTATAAATTGAATGCAGTAACTAGTGGTAAGGACGCTTTGGGTGAAGTTATTTCCACTATTGAAATAGATGGTAAGATATACACGGGGCGGGGTTTAAGTACCGATATTATTGAAGCCAGTGTCAAATCTTATATTAATGCCATTAATAGGCATTATCATGAAAAACAGATTTTAAATAATGGTGTGAAAGGAAGGGGATAAAGGCATGGGTATGACAATTAGCCAAAAGATTTTGGCCAAACATGCAGGGCGAGATTTTGTAGAGGCTGGTGAATTAATTAACTGTAAGGTTGATGTAGTTTTAGGTAATGATATTACCGCCCCAGTAGCCATAGAGGAATTTAACAAGTTAGGGTTGGGAGCGGTATTTGACCAAGATAAGGTGGTTTTAGTGCCAGACCATTTTACCCCTAATAAGGATATAAAGTCTGCGGAGCAATGCAAGGTTATGCGGGAATTCGCTAGGAAGCATAGTATTACTAATTATTTTGAAATTGGGCAAATGGGGATTGAACATTGTTTGTTACCTGAACAAGGCTTAGCCCTGCCAGGTGATCTTATTATTGGGGCTGATTCCCATACCTGTACTTATGGGGCCCTAGGAGCCTTTGCTACCGGAGTTGGCTCTACAGATATGGCGGCGGCTATGGCTACTGGTGAAGCCTGGTTTCGGGTACCCGAAAGTATTAAGTTCGTTTACTATGGCAATTTACCCAAATGGGTAAGTGGTAAGGACTTAATTTTATACACGATTGGTGATATCGGAGTAGATGGGGCTAGGTATATGTCCATGGAATTTACGGGGGAAGTAATTGATAATCTATCTATTGACAGCCGTTTGACTATGGCTAATATGGCTATTGAAGCTGGTGGGAAAAACGGTATTATAGCTCCTGATGACATTACTTTGCAATATGTAGAAGGAAGGGCCAAGAGACCCTTTAAATTATTTTCTTCGGATGCTAATGCTAAGTATGCTGAAGTCAGGGAATATGATGTATCAAAAATGGAACCAATGGTAGCTTTCCCCCATTTACCGGAGAATGCCCGCAAGGTAAGTGAAGCTACTCATGTTAATATTGACCAAGTGGTAATTGGCTCTTGTACTAATGGCAGGATTGAGGATTTGGCCATAGCTGCTAGTTTGCTTAAAGGGAAAAAGGTCCATCCGGAAATCAGGGTTATAATTTTCCCTGGAACCCAAGGGATTTATTTGGAAGCTATGCGCAAGGGTTATATTGAAAGCTTTATTGAGGCTGGGGCCATAGTCAGCACTCCTACTTGTGGACCATGTTTGGGTGGACATATGGGTATTTTGGCTAGCGGCGAAAAAGCAGTGTCTACTACTAACCGTAATTTTGTGGGACGTATGGGGCATCCAGAAAGTGAAGTTTATCTAGCTAGTCCAGCAGTCGCAGCAGCTAGTGCCATCAAAGGCAGAATAACTCCACCGTGGGAAATATAGCTTAGGAGGTCTTGGAAAATGAATTTAAAAGGCAGAGTATATAAATTCGGGGCGGATATTGATACTGATGCGATTATTCCAGCCCGTTATCTTAATACTACTGATCCCCAGGAATTGGCTAAACATTGCATGGAAGATGCGGATCCAAATTTTCCTAGCAAGGTTGAAGCAGGGGATATTATTGTAGCGGATAAGAATTTCGGTTGTGGTAGCTCCCGGGAACATGCCCCTATTGCTATTAAGGCTGCAGGGGTGAGTTGTGTAGTGGCTAAGTCTTTTGCCCGGATTTTTTACCGTAATAGTATAAATATTGGACTACCTATTTTGGAATGTCCCCAAGGGATAGATGCTATTAATGAGGGGGATGAAATTGAGGTGGACTTGGTTAAGGGGTTAGTGAAGAATTTACGTACTGGTGAGGAATACGAAGCCACCCCCTTTCCTGAGTTTATGCAAGATATTATGGCTAAAGGTGGTCTAATTAATTATGTTAAAGAGCAAGGGTAGTCTTGAATTGGGAAATCAGAATTGGGAAATCAGGGTAAACGGTTGAATGTATAAGCATTTCGTTATCGGCCTTCGCGTGGGGAAAGACCTACTGCTCGGCTCGGGATAAAAGGGGTAGGGTGCCAACTTTACATCCATGTAAATGCCACTCTCGCCCCATCCGTGGGGCTCGCCCCCTTTTGTCCTCTCGCTTTCGCAGGGTCTTGCCTCCACGCTGCGGCAACGCTTTCCTAGCACTTACACATTCAAGGTGTTTAGCTTGGAAGTCAGTTTTGGATTATGAACTATGAACTCTGAAAGGATGATTATATTGTACAAAATCGCAAGTTTACCGGGTGATGGCATTGGTGTAGAGATTGTGCCTGAAGCTATTAAAGCTCTTAATGCCATTACCGAAAGGTTTGGACATAAATTTGAATTTACGGAAGCCTTGGTCGGGGGGGCTGCTTATGATGCGACAGGTCATCCTCTGCCGGATGAAACCCTAGAATTATGCCGTAATTCTGATGCTATTTTGCTAGGGGCCATTGGAGGCCCTAAGTGGGAGGAACTGCCAGTACATTTGCGTCCCGAAGTGGGAGCCTTGTTGCCCCTACGTAAGGAATTGGGCTTGTTTGCTAACCTAAGACCATGTGTCTTGTTCCCCGGCCTGGAACATGCTTCTACCTTAAAGGAAGAAGTAATTAAGGGAGTTGACATCCTAGTACTAAGAGAATTGACGGGTGGCCTATATTTCGGGGAAAAAACTCGGGAAAAAACGGAGGATGGTGGGCAGATAGCCACTGACCTTTTAAGTTATTCTACCTATGAAATTGAAAGGATAGTCCGTTTTGCCTATGATGCCGCGAAAAAAAGAAAGCACAAATTATGTTCAGTTGATAAGGCTAATGTAATTGAAACTTCACGTTTATGGCGGGAAGTAGTAATGGATTTGGCTAGAGAATACCCCGAAGTGGAAACTACCCATATGTATGTGGATAATTGTGCTATGCAATTAATTAGAAATCCCTTGCAGTTCGATGTTATCGTGACTGAAAATATGTTTGGAGATATTTTAACCGATGAAGCGGCTATGCTTACTGGTTCAATAGGTATGTTGGCTAGCGCCTCTATTGGTGGAGAAGTTGGGCTTTATGAGCCTTCTCACGGAAGTGCCCCAGACATAGCGGGACAAGGGAAGGCTAATCCTTTAGCTACCATATTATCAGCAGCTTTAATGCTTAGGTATTCCTTTGATTTAGAAAAGGAAGCCAAATTAATTGAGGCCGCAGTCAGAACAGTATTACAAGAAGGCTATCGTACACCAGACTTAGTAGAGGCTAATATGAAAGTATTAGCTACCGAGCAGATGGGTGATTTGGTGGCCGAGAAGATTATGACATTAAATGTCTAGGAGGGTGAGATGGTTGGGAATAAGTTAGATATAATTATCTACGATACCACTTTGAGAGACGGATCACAGGGAGAGGGAATTGCTTTTTCCTCGGATGATAAATTAAAAATTGTAAAAAGACTAGATGAATTAGGAATTAGCTATATTGAAGGCGGGTGGCCGGGTAGCAACCCCAAAGATATGGACTTTTTTAGGGAAGTTAAAAACCTAGAACTAAAAAATTCTAAAATTACCGCCTTTAGCTCCACTCGCAAACCCAGTATTAGTATTAGCCAGGACAGTAATCTGAAGTCCCTGATTGAATCAGGGGTAAGTGTTGCGACCATAGTCGGCAAGACTTGGGATTTCCATGTTCATAGGGCTTTGGAAACGACTTTGGAAGAAAATCTGAGTATGATTAGGGATACAGTAGCCTTTTTAAAGGATAAGGGGCTAGAAGTAATGTTTGATGCTGAACATTTTTTTGACGGATATAAGAATAACCAGGATTATGCCCTGTCGGTTTTAATGGCTGCGGCTGAATCCGGAGTCGATTGGTTAATATTATGTGATACTAATGGTGGTACCATGCCCTGGGAAGTGGCGGATATTGTGCCAGCCATTAAGACTATAACAACTATTCCCCTAGGGGTACACTTTCACAATGATGCGGGTTGTGCAGTGAGTAATTCCCTGATTGCAATACAGAATGGCTGTACTCAAGTACAGGGTACTATAAATGGTTTTGGGGAAAGGTGTGGTAATGCGGACCTCTGTGCTGTAATCCCTAGTTTGGAACTAAAAATGGGGAAAAACTGTCTGCCACCGGACAATCTTAAATCACTAACCGAAGTGTCACATTATGTGAGTGAGATTGCCAATATGCCACATCACAATAACCAGCCCTATGTGGGTTATGGTGCATTTGCTCATAAGGGTGGTATTCATGTAAGTGCCCTACTAAAAGATTCCCAGACCTATGAACACATTAACCCCGAAAAAGTCGGTAATCATAGACGGGTATTAGTATCGGAATTATCTGGTTTATCTAATTTATTGTATAAGGCCAAGGAATTTAATTTAGATATTAATAGTTATAATGCGGAAACCAGGAAAGTAATCAAGCAAATTAAAGAATTAGAAAACCAAGGATTCCAGTTTGAAGGGGCCGATGCTTCCTTAGAATTGTTCTTACGTAAAGGTTTTGGTGAACATGAGGATTATTTCCAACTTAACAATCTTAAAATTATTCTAGAAAAGAACGAAAACAACGGTTTTATATCGGAGGCTATGGTTAAAGTTACTGTGGGGGATAAGACCTACCATACGGCAGCTGAAGGTGATGGTCCCGTAAACGCTTTGGATAATTCGCTCAGGAAGGCTTTAAATGAGGTGTACCCAGAAATTAGTCAGATGCATTTGAGTGATTATAAGGTTCGGGTTTTAAACGGGAATGAAGGGACTGCGGCTAAAGTAAGGGTTTTAATTGAATCATCTGATGAGACTAGTAAGTGGAGTACGGTTGGGGTATCGGAAAACATAATTGAAGCCTCTTGGCAAGCCATTGTAGATAGTATTAACTATATGCTGATGAATAAAAATAGGAATAAGTAAGTAATCTACTAAAGCCCCGGCTAGCTTGATAGTGGGGGCTTTTTTACAAAAAAGGCCTGTGACATTTTGTCGCATAATTTAGGACAAATAGGGCATTGACTAAATGGTAATATTGTACTAATATTTCTAGTTGTTGGGATGTGTTTCTTGAATATTTATGTGCACAAATATTTGTAGTTATGGAGGCAATAAACATTATGGATTATCAAATTACAAATTGCTACCGTGCTCTATTGGCACAAATAAACCATTTGGATAGTATTTACCAACCTAAGAGCCGTTTGAAGGAATTATACGAAGAAACATCTAT
The DNA here is from genome assembly GCA_964623245.1 of uncultured Syntrophomonadaceae bacterium. Lineage (GTDB taxonomy): Bacteria > Bacillota > Syntrophomonadia > Syntrophomonadales > Syntrophomonadaceae > JAAYRQ01. The sequence goes on along the minus strand of CAZUSS010000010.1, from coordinate 19,847 downwards.
TTTAGCTTATTATATCATGGAAAATGATAGTAAAAATGTCTTACTTAATATTCAAGAATTAATACTACTCAACCAGGAATTACAAATGAATAACCAGGGTATAAAAAATGCAGAAGTACAAATTATCTGCACAGAAATTGAAACTCATCTTAAATTTTTGACTTTAGAATATAGGAAATGTTGCTAAATTAATCAGGGGACCCCGGGAAGATGTCTATATATTTGGGACATTTGAATTATTTAAATTTTGTTTTGAGGCTGACCTTAGCAAAAGTTAATGGTATATTAGTAAATGATGGTTAAAGATTATTTTCGGGGGGCTATGTATGAAAGCTATGATAATGGCGGCCGGTGTTGGGTCGCGTCTTATGCCATTAACTATGCAAATACCCAAACCTATGGTACCTATGGCCAATAGGCCGCTGATGGAAAATATTGTGGGTGTCCTACGTAGACATGGCTTTACTAATATTATCGCTAATCTGCATTATCATGCAGATGTTATCTCTGATTATTTTGGGGATGGGAAAGGCCATGGGGTTGAAATTGCCTATTCTGAAGAAGCTGAACTTTTAGGCACTGCTGGAGGCGTGAAAAACTGCGAATGGTTTTTGGATGAAACATTTGTCATCGTTAGTGGAGATGCCTTGACAGATATAGACTTAAGTAAGCTGATGTCAGCCCATAAAAGGAATGGGGCTTTAGCTACTATTGCCCTGAAAGAAGTGGAGGAAGTAGAACAATTTGGGGTAGTAATTACAGATGAGACAGATAGGATCAATAGATTCCAAGAGAAACCTAAGGCTGCCCAAGCACTTAGTAACCTAGCTAATACTGGAATATACATATTTGAACCAGAAATATTTAAGTATATACCCAAGGGACAATTTTATGATTTTGGAAAACAGCTTTTCCCCCACTTGGTTAAGATTGGTGCTCCATTTTATGGGGTAACCATAAATGATTACTGGTGTGATGTGGGTAATCTAGAAACTTACCGCCAGGCACATGATGATATATTGGATGGACAAGTTAAGATCGACCTTAAAGGCGATATTATTAAGACTCCTTATGGCAAGGCCCTAATCGATGAAGGAGTTTTTATTGACCCTGGGGTAAAATTAGAAGGAAATGTGGTTCTAGGTGCACAGTGCCGGGTAGAAGAAGGGGCGGTTATTAAGGATAGTGTCATATGGGCTAATACAGTTATAAATCAAAATGTAATTATTGAAGCTAGTGTTTTGGGTGAAGGATGTTCCATAGGAAGGTATAGTTCTATAAAAGCCGGGGCGGTTATAGCTGGTGGCTGCATCTTGGAGGAAAATGTGGATATTAACCCGGGACAAAAAGTTTTTAGCAGCTCTGTAGATCATAAATTAAATCAAGGATAGAAAAAAAGGGTATTCTTATAAAGCCTAACTCGGGATTTTACTGAAGTTGGGCTTTTTTAATCCTAAGGGATACTAATATTCAACGGGGACCACATTAGTTTTCTTAAAGGTCAAGAACAAATAAGATTTTTCGGCAGGAATTAAAAAGAAAAGGTAGAAATTATAGAGGTATGATTACCGGAAGGAATATAGGCTAGTAGTTAGCAGGAAATATTTTAAAGTATAGACAAACTATTATACTTTTCTTCGTAGCATTTCATGGATTTATTTCGCCGGGCTAGGCTAACCTTTTGTGCTGTCAATTATCAAATCTTACTATAATTTATCTGAATAGATTTTTATGATTAAATACCAGCTTTATTCAACTTGGTCCACAAGCTTGTTAGTGACCCATTAATATGATGCAATACCGGAGGGGGGATTAGAATGGAAGAAAATATTTTGTTATTAGAAAACACTAAGGAAAGTCATAAACGATTATTCCTGGCAACTATCATTATAGTAGTTCTGGCTAGTTTGGCTACCATTGGTATTTATTTAAGTGGTACGGGTTCTGATGCCTTAGGGCCCCGCAGCATAGCAACAGTAGTCCTATCATCTATTATCATTTATACCGTGACTTTTTTCTTGGTAAGAAGATATGAAGAAAAAGCTATTACAAAATATCTCACTGTAACCATGCTAGGTTTAATTATGTACATATTTGCTGCTACCATGACTGGTTCCCAGGAGCTCTTTGCTACTTTTTATTTGGTAATGGGTCTCAGTATATTATATGTGGATTTCATAGTTACAATATTTGCTTCGGTATTAGTGATTTTTTTGCATACACTCTTAATTATGATTTACCCCGAGATTATACCCGTTGGAAATGTAGGTTCGGTTTTAGGGGTAAGATATCTATGCTTTATCTGGTTTGCAATAGCCGGCATTGTAACGGCTAATGTTTTTAGGCGTCTTTTATTTCAGGCTATTGAAAAGGAAGAAGTTGCCACTAAATTAAGTGAAGATTTAAGGGATGCTACCCAATTAATAGCAGTGGAATCAGATATACTTAATGATTCCTCTGCCCAGGTACTTAGCTTAGCCACCAATACTGGTGCAGCAGCGAATCAAGTAAGTGTAGCAGTAGACCAACTGGCCCTCGCCTCGTCTGAGCAGGCTAACTATGCTACTAATACTGCTTTAATGGTAAGGGAAATGTCTAATGCTCTGGAATCAGCAGGTCAAAATGCTGCCCAGGTCAGTTCACAATCCCATCAGTTTAGGCAAATAGTGGCAGAAGGTATAACTACTATGGAAAAGCAAAATCAATATATGGAAGAAAACACGCTGGCCCAAGCATCGGTAAGTGAAGCGGTTTATAACTTGAATGATAAATCTAGGGCTATAGGAAAAATAGTGGAGTTAATAAAGAATATTGCTGGGCAGACTAATCTCTTGGCCTTAAATGCCGCCATAGAAGCGGCCCGGGCTGGGGAAGCTGGGCGGGGCTTTGCCGTAGTAGCAGAGGAAGTAAGGAAATTAGCCGAGGAATCCGAACAGGCCACCAAGGGTATCTCTGATTTAATTGACCAAATTCAAAATGATATCACTGGTACCGTAGAAGAAATTAATCGGGCTAATGAATTAACTGCTGAACACGGTGCAGCGGTTCAGGAAAGCCGCCGGATGTTCGAAACCATAGAAATGGGGGCCGAAAAAATTGATATGGCCATTCAGGAAGTAAGCGCAGTTCTAGAAGAAGTATTAGCCTCTACTGATGAAACAGTTAGGGAGGTAGAAAACATATCTTCAACTACTCAAGAGTCGGCAGCTAGCACCGAGGAAATAACGGCCTTAGTAGCCCAACAGGATGAGGCGGTAGGAAAAATAGTGGAGATGATAGCCAAGATAGATGAATCTGCCGAAAAACTATGTCAAATGGCTAATACCATAGGTGGGGCTGAATGTAAGATGTAGGCGGTCTGCTATGATTAAAATAAATTAGCACAGACTTTTTAATTCTAAGGTCTGTGCTTTTTTCTGGGAGTTAAGCCCAACTTTTTAGTTTTCCAGCAGTCTTTTAAAATCCGTATCTAATTGTTGCATGTCTTCCTTGGTTACAGTTTCTAAATATTCTAAGGGTACAGGTGCCATATCATATATGCGGAAGGCTCCTTTTTCCTTGAGCAATAGGGCTACCCCCATACCTAGTTCTTCATCCTTTTCCTTGAATAAGTATCCGACAAATGCACAATTATTACCCATTTTGGTATAGGATGGTTCTATTTCTATATGTAAATCCTGGGGGTATTGGGTATCCTTTTCTATTTCGGCGATAAATACTGCAAAATCTTTTTCAATCTGGGCCCGATTTTGGATTAATTCTGCAGGAGACATATCATGATATTGGGGCAGCGATTCTACAGCCCAAAACACACTTAAATTCCCCGCTACCTCAGCGTAATCCTTATTGAAATAGGCGGTATAATAATTCTCTACTGCTTTTTCCGGTGCAGGAAGATCGAAAAAGACAGCATAAAGATACATGGCAGCTAAAGCTGCAATTATGATAAAGTATAGGGATTTTGGGGCACCTTTGGTAACTACTTTTTCCAATTGTGCATAGCCTCCTTTGTTTTTGCCCATATATATTATATAATAAGTTGAATTTTAACAGATTAAGTGCAGATAAACAATAAAGCCTTTGATAAAAAAGAAAGGCCAGGCAAGAAAGGGTTAATGATGAAAAAGGTAATTGTAATTGGTGCAGGGCCAGGGGGCATGATGGCTGCTGCTACGGCTGCTGAAAATGGCGCTCGGGTAATTTTACTGGAAAAAAAGGCCCAAGTAGGCAAAAAGCTCGGAATTACAGGTAAGGGCAGGTGCAATATAACTTCGGCCTTAGAAAATAACTTTATAGATGGATATCCACGCAATGGTAAATTTCTATTTAGCGTGCTAAATGAATTTTCTAATTTTGAGCTTATTAATTTTTTTAATTCCCGAGGACTAATGACTAAAGTCGAAAGAGGTAAAAGGGTATTCCCGGTTACAGATAAGGCAGAAGATGTAGTAAAAGTCTTATATGATAACCTGGTGCAAACTGGGGTTACATTACATACTAATGTGGCTGTACAAAAAATCCTCGTAAGTAATAATGAAATAACTGGTCTTGTTACTGATGGGGAGGAATATGCTTGTGATGCAATTATAGTAGCCACAGGGGGTATGTCCTATCCAGGTACGGGTTCAACTGGTGACGGCTATATCTGGGCTAGGGATTTGGGACATACTATTGTTAAGCTGCGACCTAGTCTAGTGCCACTAGTAACCAAGGAAAGGTGGGTGAGGGATTTAAAGGGGCTTAGTTTAAAAAACGTGCAAGTAAGTCTTTTCCAAGCTGATGGCAAAAAATGGGGGAAGAATTTGGTGAAATGCTCTTTACCCACTTTGGGGTGTCAGGTCCTATAATACTTAGTCTAAGCAGTAATGTTAGTGATTATTTTGCCCAATATGGGAAGGAAGCGAAATTATCAATTGATTTAAAGCCAGCACTTAATAAGGATATGCTGGAAAATAGGGTGCAAAGAGATTTTGCTAAGTTCTCCCGCAAACAGTTTAAGAATTCCCTTGATGAACTTTTACCCAAAAAGCTTATCCCCCTTATGATTTCCTTGAGCGGAATTGATGGTGATAAGCAGGTGGATCAGATAACTAGAGCAGAACGGAAAAGCTTATTAAGCCTCCTTAAGGAATTCCCCCTTACCATTACAGGAACCAGACCTATTAAAGAAGCAGTTGTTACTGCAGGTGGGGTTGATGTAAGGGAGGTTGATCCTAAGACAATGGAATCTAAAATAATTAATAATCTGTTTTTTGCTGGGGAAGTATTAGATGTAGATGGATATACAGGGGGGTTTAATTTACAGGCGGCTTTCTCCACAGGTTTCGTAGCTGGAAAATACGCTAGTGGATTATATGGATAGAAGCTCGAAGTACTCGGACTTATAGACTACTTAGACTTGTTGACCAAAATATAGTTTTTTGTTAGCATTTGTAATGAATAAAAGAAATTGCTACAGATGAAATGGAGGAATTCATGTGAACAAACATTTGAAGTATAGGGGCTCATCTGACTATATAGTCTCGGATGAGTTAATGAACAGTGTCAACATAGCCATGGCTTTGCAAAAGCCCCTACTTATTAAGGGTGAACCCGGAACTGGGAAAACTATGTTGGCCCAGAGTATTGCAGACTCCTTAGGGATGGACCTGATTATCTGGAACATTAAATCAACTACGGAAGCCCAGGAGGGCTTATATGTCTATGATACCGTACAAAGACTATATGATAGTCAATTTGGGGAAGCTGATGTATCTAACATTAAAAAATATATCAAATTGGGTAAGCTAGGCGAAGCCTTTACCGCCGATAAGCAAACAGTTTTATTAATTGATGAAATAGATAAAGCCGATATGGAATTTCCTAATGACCTGCTGTGGGAATTGGACCAAATGAGCTTCTATATTCCGGAAACCAAGGAAACTATTGCAGCCAAGCAAAGACCCGTGGTAATTATCACCAGTAATGCGGAAAAAGAACTACCAGATGCCTTTTTGAGACGGTGCATTTTCCACTATATAGCCTTCCCCGATGTGGAAACCATGGAAAGAATCATGCGGGTCCACCATCCTAAAATCGAAAAGAAATTACTGGATGAAGCTATGGAAGCCTTTTATGCAGTAAGAAATGTACCTAACATGCAAAAATTACCTAGTACTAGTGAATTGATTGATTGGTTACAGGCCTTGGTTATTGGAGGAATTAGTCCCCAAAGGATTAAGAAGGAGTTGCCCTTTTTAGGGGTACTATTAAAGAAAAACGAGGATTTAGATGTTTTATTGAATCAAGTATATAATAGGCCCAGCAGAACCGCCCCTTTAACTAGTTCACTAAACCGTTATCGGGTTTAATTAAGGGAGATTTTTTTATGTTTACTAAATTTTTTTACCATCTTAAACATTTCGGCTTACCGGTATCCATGAACGAATGGGATTCCCTATTAGATGCTTTGGAGACCGGCATGGCTGGTGCTAGCCTAACCACCTTTTATTATTTATGTCGTTCGGTTTTGGTTAAATCTGAAGCTCACTATGATCGTTTTGATTTAGCTTTCGCATCCTATTTTGGGGATATAGAAACACCTGAAGGCTTACCTGATAGGATTTGGGAGTGGCTTAATAAAGAATTACCTGAAATTGAGATAACCGAAGAAATGCGTAGAAATCATCGCCAACTTGATCTAGATGAACTAAAAAGAATGCTGATGGAAAGATTAGAGGAACAGACGGAAGAACATCATGGGGGAAATCACTGGATCGGAACTGGTGGTACTTCTCCTTTCGGGCATTCGGGCTATCATCCAGGCGGCATCCGTATAGGGGGGGAATCACGTCATTTATCAGCAGTTAAGGTTGCTGGGGAGAGAAGGTACCAGGAATTTAGAACTGATGAAACCTTGGGAGTAAGGCAATTCCAATTAGCCCTACGGAAGCTAAGGCAATTTACTTCTCGGGTGGAAGGGGCTAAAACTGAGTTAGACTTAGATGCTACTATTGATAAAACTTCCGAAAATGCTGGTAGGCTAGAGTTGGTATGGGATAGGCCACGGGAAAACAATATTAAGGTTTTATTACTGATGGATTCTGGTGGTTCTATGACTCCCCATACTAGGTTATGCAATCAACTCTTTACCGCAGTCCATCAATCTAATCATTTTAGGGACTTAAAAGTCTTTTATTTTCATAATTGTATATATGAGTGGTTGTTCCATGATCCATATTGCCGTTTAAACAATTACACTGATACAGAATATGTTTTAAGAACCTTTGATCCAGAATATCGGGTAATTATTGTAGGTGACGCTAGTATGGCGCCATATGAATTGACCCGGCCAGGTGGAATTATCGAATGGGATTTATACAATGAAAAACCAGGTATCGATTGGTTGAGAAGGATACGCCGCCGTTTTGAATATTCGGTCTGGTTAAATCCTATTCCCAAAAGTCGCTGGGAATGGTCGGATGGTTATTATACGATAGAAAAGATTGCACAGATTTTCCCTATGGAGGAATTGACTGTGGATGGATTAGATACTGCAGTTAAAAAATTACGCAGTCGTAGTGCAGTAGGGGTGATTTAGGGCTACCCTCGCAAAAGGGGACCCTAAGCACCTGATTATAAAAAAATAAAAACTTTTTTTGTAAATATTTTTAATCGGTGTTGCAGGAAAATTAGTTTGTGTATAGAATATTACATAAACATAATATTTAAGGACAAAATACTTATGCGAGGAGGAAGGGAAATGAATTTTACTTTAACCAAGGAACAAGAGTTAATTCAACGGATGGCTAAAGAATTTGCTGAAAAAAGCCTGGAACCGATTGCACAGCAAATTGAAAAGGATAACCAAGTACCAGATGAAATTATCAAGGGGCTAGGTGAGCTAGATTTATTTGGTATGCCATTTTCCGATGAATATGGTGGTGCAGGTGCGGGATATTCTAGTTATGTATTAGCAATGGAACAAATTGGGGCTGCCTCATCAGGTGCAGCTATGATTATTTCGGCACACACTTTAGGATTAGGGGCTATCGATGCTTTTGGAACGGAAGAACAAAAGAAAAAGTATATGCCTAAGGCTTGTAAGGGTGAACATATAGTTTCCTTTGCTTTTACCGAACCCGGGACCGGCTCTGATCCCAAGCAAATTACTTCTACTGCTGTAAAGGATGGAGACAGCTATATTATTAATGGCACCAAAAGGTTTATAACCAACGCCGGTTATCCAGGACCAATTGTTATTTTTGCTAAAGAGGAAGAAAGTGGCAGGGTGACTGGATTTATCGTGGATAAATTCTGTGAAGGTTATTCTATATCTGAACCTTGGGAAAAAATTGGTATGCACGGGGGACCGCTTCTAGATGTCTATCTTAAGGATGTCAGGGTACCTGCAGAAAATATTTTAGCTGGTATCGGACAAGGCTATCCCATACTTCAATTTGCCATTTCTTTTGGTAAAGTCGGGGTGAGTGCTACTGCTTTGGGTGGGGCCTTAGCTTGTTACAATGAATCAATTAAATATGCCAAGGAAAAAACCCATAGGGGTGAGCCTATAACTAAATTCCAATCCACTAGATTAAACATTGCTACCATTGCAGAAAAATACGAAGCCATTAAGTGGTTGACTTACCGTTTGGGATTCTTGGCGGACAACGTAAAGGATCCGATGCAATTTGCCAAGGATGCAGCCTTAACTAAGGACTTTGTCTGTGAGCAAGTTATTGATATTACTAAATATGCGGTAAGTATCCATGGTTCTTATGGACTAATGGAAGATTACAAGGTAGGGCGCCTGTGGAGAGAGGCTATTATCGGCTTGCAAATCGAAGGTGTATCCGATATGCAGAAAATGATTGTAGCTGGCGTGATTTTAGGGGGATAATATATTGGCAAGCTAGTGGGAGCCCTATTACGGTTCCCACTTTCTTTATAAATTATGGTGAAAGAGGTGCAGAAGCTTTATGGAAAAATTTGATGCTATTGTTGTTGGAGGAGGGCTTGCTGGCCTTGCTTCTGCCTATACTCTTGCTCAAGCTGGACTTGAGGTATTGGTTCTGGAGCGAGGAGATTATTCGGGGGCCAAAAATGTTACTGGGGGCAGATTATATGTTAATCCTGTCCGGGACCTATTCCCTGATTTATGGAAAAAGGCCCCATTGGAAAGATTTATTGCCCATGAAGAGGTAGCTATGGTAACCAAGGAAGCTTCCTTGACCATGCGTTATAGTGGTGCAGAACTAGCTACTGAACCCTACCAAAGTTATAGTGTCCTTAGGGCCAAGTTCGATCGTTGGTTGGCCCGGCAGACAGAAAGAAAAGGGGCTGCCCTAATAACCAAAACCAAGGTTGATGATTTAATTATAGAAGAGGGGCAAGTAAAAGGTGTCTGGGCAGCTGGTGATGAATTAAGGGCCGATGTAGTAATAGCCGCAGATGGCGCGGTATCCCTAATATCCGAAATGGCTGGTTTAAAAAAGCCAGGCCTGCCCAAAGATTATGCGGTAGGGGTTAAAGAAGTCATTGAACTAGACCCTACCCTTATTGAGGACAGATTTGGCCTAGAGGAAGGCCAAGGTGCAGCCCGCTTATTTATGGGTGAAGTTACTAAAGGCAATTTTGGAGGTGGATTTTTATATACTAACCAAGCCAGCCTCAGTTTAGGTCTAGTAATAGGCATAAAAGACATGATGCAAGATGAAGAAAATTCAGTACCAGATTTAATGGATAATTTTAAATTACGTCCCGAAGTAGCCAGACTTATTCGGGGTGGCCAAACTGTGGAATACTCAGCCCACATTATACCAGAAGGTGGCTATAAGGCCATAAGCAAACTATTTGATGCGGGAATCTTGGTAGTCGGTGATGCAGCAGGTCTAGCCCTAAATATAGGGGTAACAGTTAGAGGCATGGAATATGCCCTAGCATCTGGATATTATGCGGCCCAAGCAGTAATAGCAGCCCAGGAGGCTCAAGATTTTAGTGCTAGTAGGCTGTCACTATATGCCAAACTCCTAGAAGACAGTTTTGTCATGCAAGACTTTAAGAATTTTAAGGATGCGCCAGATGTATTAAATAATCCTAGATTTTTCAATCACTATCCAGACTTAGTAGGAAAGATGATGCAGGACATATATGAAGTGCCTGCCGGATCTAAAGCCAGATTATATCCTACCATTAAAAAACACATGAAATTCGGAGAACTATGGGCCATGCTTGGTGATATGAGAAAGGTGATGAAAATATGAGTGAAGCTCTAGGCTTAAAGGCTAAACTAGGATTAAACGTGTTTAAAGAAGATAAGGAAAAACATATAGAAATAAAGCCCGGTATGGAAAAGGACCCCCGCCTAAAAAGGGCCATTAACATATGTCCAGCAGGCCTATATTCCTTAAATGATGATGGTGAGGTGGAATTTACCATAGATGGTTGTTTAGAATGTGGTACCTGCCGTATTGCTTGTGGCATAGAAGTTCTAGAATGGAAGTATCCTTCAGGGGGTACTGGTGTACAATTCCGTTTTGGCTAAAAGAAATGATTAAGATTATAAGGAGGTTATGTATTTATGAAAATAGTCGTAGCTATGAAACAAATTCCCGATTTGCAGCAAATCCGTATTCGCAATCGTCAGCCGGTATTTGACGATGTTCCCTTAACCCTAGGCGATATTGACAAAAATGCCTTAGAGGCTGCAGTTAATCTCAAAGAAAGCGTAGAGGGCCAGGTAGTAGTAATATCAGCTGGTAATGAAGAAGTTGAAGATACTATTAAAGAGGCTTTAGCAGCAGGTGCAGATGAAGCCTTTTTAGTATTAGATGATGACTTAGAAAATGCCGAGTCTAGCCAGATTGCTACTATTTTAGCCGCCGGACTGAAAGAGATAGATGAGCTAGGCCTAATCCTTTTTGGTGAAGGTAGTGGAGATAACTACTCAGGTCAAGTAGGTTCTAGAGTAGCAGAACTTCTCGACTTACCCCAAGTAGGTTATGCCAGTAATATAGAAATAAAAGATAAGATAGCAATTATTACTAGGTCCCTAGAAGATGTAGAAGAAATTATAGAAGTTAACCTACCAGCAGTAGTAACAATAATGGCTGATATTAACGAACCACGTATACCTTCCGTAACCCAAATATTAAAAGCAGGTAGAAAACCTAAAGAAGTCTTAGAACTAGATGAGCTTGAAGTAGAACTAGGCAGTGTAACTACCGAAACAGTAAGCAACCTAGCTCCAGAAAGTGATCGTAAAAAAGTGGTAGTAAAATCGGTCGATGAACTAGTTTCTGCCCTTACTGCTGAAAACTTGATAGGAAGGTGATAAATATGGCAAGTGTATTGATATATAGTGATAAACTAAATTTAGGTTTAGAATTAATTACAGCAGCAAAAACTATCAGTTCAGAAGTTACGGCAGTAGCCATAAATGACGCAGAACTAGCCCAAGGCTTAGCTGCTGCGGATGTAAAAGTATGGCAAGTTAATAATGACGCACTTAATCTTGCTGATACTGCAGCCCTAGCCCAAGCTTTAGCGAGCCTAGCAGATAAGGCTGATGCTAAAACAGTATTGCTGGCCTCCAATCGCAGAGGACGGGAATTAGCAGGCCGGCTAGCCCAAAAGTTAGCAGCAGGTTGTTTGACTAATGTATCTAGCCTAAATATTGAAGGGGATAAAGTAGAGTGCATGCGTAATGCTTTAGGTGGTGCTACTCTTGCCACCCAAGTAATTACTGCAGACAAACAAGTAATAGCCATAGCCCCTAAGAGCTTTGAACCTGCTAGTGGTGGTACAGGCAGTGTGGAAGATGTGCAAGTGGAAATAACACCTAAGGTCAAGGTCCTAGAAGTAAAAACTAAAGCTGCTGATGCAGTTGATATAGAAGCTGCGGAAGTCCTAGTAGTAGCTGGTCAGGGCGTGAATAGTCAAGCCGATTTAGCTGACATAGAAGCCCTAGCTAAAAAACTCGGTGGTGAAGTAGCTTGTACTAAACCCGTAGCAACCGATAAGAAATGGCTATCAGAGGAAAGGGTAGTAGGCTTGTCGGGCAAGATATGTAAACCAGACCTAGCTATTTTACTCGGTGTTTCAGGCCAAGTCCAGTTTACCGTAGGGATAAGGGACGCCAAAAGCATAGTATCGATTAATACCGACGAAAATGCTAACATGAATCAGATGTCAGATTACATTTTAACGGCTGATTTGCATGAAGTAGTTAAGGAGTTAAGTGGCAAACTTTAGAGATGAAACCTAAGACGTAAAAATGTAAAATAGGGGCCTAGTGAAGCTGAACGGCCCCTATTTTTTAGTTTTCATTTTGGTTCATTAAGGGAATACCAGAATGGTCAAGCTACCAAGCGTTAGCCACATCAAATGCCTGATGAATGGCATCTATTACATGGGCTGGTTTTACGGCATCACCAACTATTTGCACCTGGTCAAAGTGTGGTTTTAATTCGTGGTACAAATGATTTTGGGCTGTACTGCCAGTAGCTAAAACTATTGTATCCGCAGCTAGTAATTTTTCTTCGCCCGCTCGGACTAGCCTTAGACCCTCTGCGGTAATTTCTTTAACCTTACTTTCATTAAGGATATTTATCCCCATGATTTTCAAATTTTTTAATACGGTCCAACGCATAGCCCTAATGATGTCAGTAGCTAGGTATTTATTCATTTCCACTACAGTAACCCTGAATGTACCTTTGGTTATTAGTTTGTATAGGGTCTCGAAGTCCTCTACCTTATGTCTCATTAAAAACTTAAGACTATCGGCCCCTAAGGTACCCAGTTCAGCTATATGTAGGGCTGTCTCTACCCCTAAGGCACCACCGCCGACCACAACAATTTCTGAACCTTGGGGTGCTTTACCCTTTAAAATATCCCAGGCATTTATAACCTTTGCATCTGGGGCTATGGGAAAGGGTGGTGGGCTGACCGATGCTCCAGTAGCGACAATTATTTTATCTGGGTTTTGCTTTTTTATAAATTCCACATCAGCACTTGTATTTAGGATTAGCCTGATATTTAATTCCGGTAGGATGTTTTTATAGTAATCTAGCAGGGAGGCAAATTCGGCCTTCCCAGGTGGGACTGCAGCTATATTCCACTGACCCCCAATTCTATTTTCCTTTTCCACTAGGGTAACCTCATGGCCTTTTAGGGCAGCTACTCGGGCAGCCTCTAGGCCCGCAGGGCCAGCTCCAATTATTAATATTTTCAAGGGTGTTTTACCTTTAGTAATAATACGCTGCTCTTCTAATCCTGCTTGGGCATTAATGGCACAAGCTACTCCAGTATTAGTAGAACTATGGGCAAAAAGCATATCCAAGCAGACCATACATCCAATGCATTTGCGGATGGTATTGGCTTTACCCTTTTCTGCCTTTATCCCCCACTCAGGATCGGCTAAAAATCCACGACAGACAGATATAAGATCCGCCTCTTTACTAGCCAGTATAGTTTCGGCTGTCTCGGGATTATTAATACGGTTACTAGCTACTACTGGAATATTAACGGCCTCTTTTATTTTAGCCGCCAAATATGCGTATGTACCCCTAGGGACTTCAGCCTGGATTTGGGGGATTGCAGATTCATGCCAACCTCCTGTAACATTAATCATATTTAGGGAAGCCTTTTCTAATTCCTGGGCTAATGCGGCCATTTCCCGCCAAGTATTACCCGAGGGTACAAAATCACTACCCCCTAACCTGATGCTCAAAACCATATCATCTCCAACCTGCTGGCGAATTTCCCTAATTACTTCTAAGGGGAATCTCATACGGTTTTCCATGGAGCCTCCATATTTATCTGTCCTTTCATTGGTGGCGGGTGAATAAAATTGGTTGATTAAATAACCTGCACTGCCAATAACTTCGATCAGATCATAACCAGCTTTTTTGGCCCGTAAAGCAGCTTGGCCGAAGGAAGCTATGATTTCCTTAATTTCGGGGATGGTCAGTTCTTTGGGAGTATGCCTACTCAGGGGTGAAGGCAAGGGAGAGGGGGCTTTAATTTCATTACCCTTAGTAAAAGCATAGGAATAACGGCCGGCATGAAAAAGCTGGATTCCTACCGCAGTGCCATGTTTTTTAAGGGTAGAAACTAATTTCTCATGTCCAGCAATTAGACTATCATCATGTATCGAGGCAAAACCACCCCATAATTCCTGGGCTTTAATAGCTATACCACCGATAATAATGAGACCAGCTCCACCTTGGGCCCGGGCATCATAATAGTTAATCAGGCGTTCATTAATTTGACCATCGGGGGAGTAGCCTAAGTTTATGGCCGGAATGACAATACGATTTTTTAAGTGAATATTACCAATAGTAGTTTTTTCGAATAGCATTTCTCTTCCTCCTATTTAAAAAGATCCTTTTATATTTGTAGCTTAATCTTTTAATCTATAGACTATACTTGATGGAATAAACAATTTTCTTATGTGAAGATATTACGTAAACAAACTATTGTCAATAATATAAATGTCTTTCTATTGTAGGAATGCAAATAGAAGATTACAATTATAGTCAGGGTGAATTTACTAGGTTAAGAAAGGGGTAATCAGGTTGGATAATGTAAACAGGGTGGAAATAGTAGTAGATGGGGTTACGGGTGTAGGTAAATCGAGCTTGGTCAAAATTTTGTGTGAGGAATTTGCACTAAAGCCTTTTAGTGAACTTTTTGAAGATGAAAATCGTTTATTGCATAAATTTTTCTATGACCGTCCTAAATGGGCCTTTCCTATGCAAACTAACTTCTTAACTAATAGGTTTAAACAATATAAACAAGCCATGAAAATCGGGAATGCTGTAATGGATAGGTCAATTTATTCGGATAAAATCTTTGCCCGGATGTATTTGGAATATGGCTATCTTAATCCTGAAGAATATGCAGTCTATAATAATTTGTTACATACCATGTTAGAACATGTAGCTCCGCCTAAGCTTTTAGTTTACTTGCGAGTGAATACAGATGAAGCTATCAGGAGAATCCATAAAAGGGGCAGACCTGATGAAGTTGATGTAGAAAGGGAATACTGGGATCATCTTAATGAATTTTATGAAGCAAACTATGAAAATTTCGATCCAGAACGACTATTAACTATACAAGTAGATAAATTAGATTATGTCCACATAGAGGAAGACCGTAAATTCGTAATCAATGAGATAGAAAAAGCGTGGACAAGGTTAAGTAAAGCTATTTAATATTTTTGCCTAGGGAAGCTGAAAGGTAGTGGAAAGATGAATTTACTCTTAGGGGTATTGGCTGGAATAATATTCCTAACCTTTTCACCCTATTTTTATAAAATAATGCTATGGAGACCAGATGAGTTTGAAGAAGAACTCTTAAAATCGCTAGCTACATGGATGGTAAGTAAAGGCAGTAAATCACGTCCACAATTATGGACACTTTATTTCCTTTCTATAATCTTAGAAGCGACCTACTTCATATTAGTTTTTACCATTATAAAACATCCAGTCCTTATTGTGATTTCCTGTTTCTTTGCAGGGGTAGAATTAGTACATCTATCTATCGTGGCCAGGTCACTATATAGATTTTTCGCAGGTAAAGTTATTTTGCGGGAAATATTCAACTGGAGAGTAGAAAGAATTAGTGCCTTGTTATTCTTCACCCATTCTTTTTTAGTAATTGTATGTCTAATTTTTTATTAATAACTGTGGAGGTTAAAAATGCACCAGGGTATCCGTCTAGATTTAGCTAATCTACGCGTTTATAGAAATATTTTACAAGACCCCGTAATAAAGAAACTTATTACCGCCTTAGAAAATGCAAGTAAATTAGGTTCACAGGGTTTGGTAACCATTGATTCTTTTAATGATTTTGTTTTTGAATTATTTAAAAGCCAGCGGACCTTTAAGGAACATATAATTTATTTAATCCTACATGATGATAACCCTTTCTCCCAACTAGCCGAAAAGCAGGATTTATTTGCTATGGATGCTTTGATAATAGAAGCGGTTAAGAGTGATCTGAGGATCCTTAAAAACCTATATTATTTAGATTTTACCCCTTTGTTTAACAGTGGCATAAATAAATGGCAGGATATCGAGGTAAATGGAATTAGGTTCTCCACCGATGCCGATTGGGCTGATTTAGTAAGTCCTTTTGCCCAGCATTATAAGACTAATTCTCGGGGATTAGTTTCGCTTTACAAGGGCTTTTATTGGGATAGAAATATGGGCCTAAAAGGTATTGAAAACCTACAAAAACTAAGCCTAGATGATCTAATAGACTGTGATTGGCAAAAGGAAAAAATTAAGGCCAATACGGAAAAATTTTTGCAGGGGAAGCCCGCCAATAATATTTTATTATATGGTCCCCGTGGAACTGGAAAGTCCACAGCAGTTAAAGCTTTGCTGAATGAATATCAGGATGGCTTACGCATAGTGGAAATAGCCCGGGAAGATTTGGATTGTATTCCCCAGGTAATAACGGTTTTAAGGGACTATAATTTGCGCTTTATATTATTTTTAGATGATTTGTCCTTCGAGGACTATGAGACGGGTTATAAGGGTCTGAAGGCTGTTTTGGAAGGCAGCTTGGCGGAAACACCTAATAATGTTTTAATCTATGCTACCTCTAATCGTAGACACTTAGTTAAAGAATACTTTTCGGATAGGGCTAGGCCCTCTTCTGAAGAAATACATGCCCAGGATACCATGCAGGAAAAATTGTCTTTGGCTGATAGGTTTGGGCTTACTATAACCTTTCCTGCTATCAATAAAAAGACTTATTTGGACATAGTTAGGCATTTGGTGGACCAAGAAAATATTGAAATTGATGGGGAACTCTTAGAGGAATTAGCTTTGGAATGGGAAAGGTCACATCATGGACCTTCGGGACGGACGGCCCGCCAGTTTGTGGATTCTTTGGGATAGGAGGTTTTATGTGAGGGAATTTCAAAAGCCTGCTTGGGGATTTGCCGAATTAGTGATAGTATATATAGGTATTTTATTAATGGGTTTCCTTGTGGGTATTTCGGGGGGCTTAGTAGAGCAATTATTTAGCCTACTCAAAATCCCCGTGACTGAGCTATCCTATTTCTATCTAGGCTTTTTCGTACAATTTATAGCCACAATTACTTTAGTCTTATTAACATCAATTTGGCTCAATCGGGCCAAATTAAGTGATTTGGGGATTAACCGAGTAAGTAGGGATGAATTTATAAAATACGGTCTATTCGGTGGACTAGTATTAATAATTATCATTTTTCTTTTGGGTTTACCGATTAGCTATTTCAATCCTGAATTAGAGCCCCAACTATACGAACAGATGTTGAGGATGGTTATCGGCAGTAATGATTTTATCCTATTATTTATAATTGGGGCCCTTTTAGCCCCTCTGGCCGAAGAACTATTTTATAGGGGTATGGTCTACCCTGTTTTCCGTCACAAATTTGGCCCTATTCCTGCTATGATTATGGCAGGTACCTTATTTGGTATAGTGCATTTTGATTCCTGGCGGGTTATTCCTTTGGCGGTTGGGGGTATAATTTTATCTTATATTTACGAGAAAACCAATAGCATCCTAGTAACTACTATGGCCCATGGGGTTTGGAATGGGCTTATGACCTTCTTGGTCCTTTATATTATTTAAAATATTAGTATTCGCATAAAAGGAGGGGTGAATAAGTGCCGGTATATGATTACAGATGTGAAAAGTGTGGGGATTTTGAAATTACACAAAAAATAACAGCAGAACCTCTTAAAGTATGTCCGACTTGTAATGGTCCAATAAATAGACTGATTAGCAAAAATGTTGCAGTTATTCTAAAAGGTTCGGGCTTTTATAAAACGGATTCTGGTGATGCTCTCAAGGATAGGGCCCGGGCAGTAAATAAGGAAAGGCAAAAAGACAATGAAGCCATTTTGGATGCTGATGTAAAATCATTTGTTGAGCAATCTGATAAGACTAGCAAAAAGATAGCAGAGGTCTAGGACATCCCCCCGAAATACAGGGGGATTTTATCTGTTGTGAGCTGATAAAGTTAAAGGGATTTTACTTTTTTTATGGAAGTAGTCAAATTAAGGATACCTTTATAGGGGTGATTCAATCTTGATAGAAACTATTACCTTTGATTTCTGGAATACACTATATAAACCGCCTACCAAAGAAATAGTGGATAATACGATAAGTAATATGTATATCCTTTTAAGGGAGGCGAATTATGAGGTAAGCCAGGCTGGCGTAAAGGATGCTTTTTGGCGAGCTTGGCAAAAAGCATATGAGGGGCAAAGGGAAAGTGGTCTGGAAATTGGGCCCCTAGGTCAGGTGCAGGAACTATTGAAAATTTTGGATATTAATTTGGATGAGCCCTTATTTGCTAAGTTTTATAGGGCCTTTACAGATACATTACTGGACTATCCACCACCACTTAATGATCATGTAGCTGAAACATTGCCCGTTTTGAGTAAACGTTTTAAATTAGCTGTAATATGTAATACAGGTATAACACCAGGTAAGGGCTTAAGGAAGTTGATGGCCGAAGACGATATTTTAAAATATTTTACGGTCTTGACTTTTTCAGATGAATTAGGGGTGGCTAAACCTAAAAAAACCATATTTAATCATACTTTAAATCTCTTGAAGAGCCCAAGCAATGAAGCTGCCCATATAGGTGATGATGCTACTACTGATATTTGGGGGGCTAAAAATGCGGGTATGACCACTATATGGTTAGCACCACATGTGGAATATGCAGTAGTCGAAGCAGATTTTCATATTAGGAGCGTGAAGGCCTTACTTACTTTGTTTTAAGGAGTGGGTTATATAGTGAAAGCTGTCAATGTAGTAGAAAAGCTTGTGTGGGAAAAATTAGAGGAAGTTTTAGCCTACAAACCCGAGATGTGTAGCTGTGATAAGTGCAAGGCAGATATAGCAGCCTATGCCCTAAACAGGTTAGACACAAGATACGTAGCTAGCCCAGAAGGGGAACTTTATGCTAGAGCAGAGTATTTGGGTCAAGATTTTCATGCTGCCTTATTGGTTACCCTGACTGAAGCTATGGAAGTAGTAGCTGCTAATCCGAAACACAGCAAGGAGTAACAATGAAGAAACATATTGAAATTTATACTGATGGAGCTTGTTCGGGTAATCCTGGTCCCGGTGGCTGGGCTGCAGTTTTATTGTATAAGGACAATAAAAAGGAAATCAGCGGATACCAAGCTAATACTACTAATAATAGGATGGAATTATTAGCAGTTATTAAAGGCTTGGAGGCTTTGAAAGTAAAAGGTTGGGATGTTACAGTTTATTCGGATAGTGCTTATGTTGTAAATGCCATTAATAATTCCTGGCTGAATAATTGGCAGATGAACGGCTGGAAAAACAGCAAAAAGGAAGATGTAGCCAACCAGGATTTATGGCAAAGGTTTCTACAACTTAAGGATGCCAATAATATTAAATTTGTAAAAGTAAAAGGACATTCTGGTCATGTGTGGAATGAAAGATGTGATGAGTTAGCTACTAATGAGATTAAGGTTAACAATTAATAACTATTTAAAAGGGGTGGTCTTTAATTGTTACAAGATTTAAAGGACCGTTTTTCTACTTGGCGGGTAAAAAAGGAGCTAGCCTCCTATGGCAATAACCTGCGGGCTAGAAATGCGGGGGAGATTTTTAAGGGTCAGGGTGCACAAATCCATATAGGTCACAATGTTTTATTGGAGAGAAAAGTTAGATTATCCTTAGGCGATAAGGCCCGTATTTATATAGGAGATAATAGCTATTTAGGGGATTTTTCTAATGTCTTAGCGGTTGAGGAAGTTAGGATAGGTAAAGGTTGTGCCATTAGTTGGCATGTACTATTTATGGATACTTCATCACATCCCTTT
>CAZUSS010000009.1:0-33676 GCA_964623245.1 uncultured Syntrophomonadaceae bacterium | reverse complement strand
AAAGGCTTTATAATTTCAGGATATTTTAGCTCATATTTTTTTATAATTTCTGGTTCTATATCCTTTATTACTTTTCCCGAATGGGAAGTTATTTTTTCCACGATGTATGGTTTCATATAATTGCCACCATTAGCAATGGTGGCAGTAAAATTAGCCAATTGTAAGACTGTAAAATCATTAGAACCCTGCCCTATGGACATGTTAAAGGTATCAAAAGGCTGCCAATTGGTATTGAACTGATAGTCAATTTTATATTGGGCTTCCAGTTTGATTTTTTCATTTTCCCTTTGTCTTTCTAATTTTTGCTTTTCGGCTGGATCCTTACTATCATTAAGTAGGCCCTCATACTTTTTTTCCAATTCAGATCGCAAATTATTGTATTTGCGATCAGTTAAAATCGCATTTATTTCCTGTTTCCATTCCGGTGTCGGTAACAAACCTGCCCTTTCATAGGGTAAATCAATACCAGTCTTACTGCCTAGGCCAAACTCCCTAGCTACATGGACTAGTCCTTCCTTTCCTGCCCTGCGCCCCATTTCCTGAAAGTAAGTATTACAAGATCTTGCCATAGCAGAATAATAATTAACATTACCATGTACCCCCACACACTTGATATAGGGTGCTATCCAATACCTTCCAGTACAGTTGGCCAAATAATCCAATGGATTAACATTCCCAGTTTCAAGGGCCGCCATCCCGGTTATGGGTTTGAAGGTTGAACCTGGCGGATAGGTAGTCTGAATCGCCCTATTTGTTGCACCACCTGGTTGCATAGGGTCATAGCCCTCGCTTTGGGGAAAATAATAATTGGCTAATTCACTACTAATGTTACCCTTCCAATCATCTGGATTTAGGGCAGGCAGACTTGCCATGGCTAATATTTTGCCCGTCTTAACCTCGATTAAAACGCTTGAAGCCACTTTAGCCTTGGGATGGCTAGTGCTCAAATCAGTTAAAATTGCCTCCAAACTTTGTTCCATAACCCTTTGTAAGTCTAAGTCAATAGTCAAATGTAGATTGTTACCTTGTTGGGGTTCCAAGGTTACTAATTCTCTAATCGGGCGATTTTTAGCGTCTACTTCTACCCTACGGGCCCCCTCATTTCCCTTTAGTTCAGATTCATATTGCCTTTCTATACCAGTTTTGCCTACCAAGCTATTCATGGTATAATAAATTTCTTTAGTCTGGGCATCTTCCAATTCTTCTGGATTTATAGAATGAATATAGCCTAATATGTGCCCAGCCAAGCTCCCTTGGGGATAAAATCTTAGAGGCTCTACAAAAATATTCACCCCAGGAAAAGCTTGGCGTTCCTCTTCTAATTCTATTACCAATTCCCAGGGAATATCCCGCATCAGGACTACTGGCTCAAATAACCTGAATTGTTGGGCATTGATCTGTTCCTTCATAGTATCTATATTGATTTCTGGATAATATTTTTTTAATACCTTAACTAAAGACAAGATGACCTTTTCCTGATCCGAAACTCCTACTGGGCTAAAGGTTAGGGTATATACTAACTGATTCGAGGCCAATATTTCACCATTTGCAGCATATATTTCACCCCGAGGAGGCTTGATGGATAATAACCTTAGCCTATTTTCCTTAGCCTGGGTTTGGTAAACTTCATTATGGAATAGCTGTACCACTGCAAGTCTGACACATAAAAGGGCCAAAAGCCCCATAATTATCCAGCTATATATCTTCAAATTCTTTTGTAAGTTGATAGTTTTCATCTATATCTCCCTATAAGACCTAAGAACTCCGCTTTTTGTTGAGTTATAATACCACGCATAAATAGGTATGGCTAATAAAACATTATATAAACCTTGATACAATACGTTATAAAATAAGTTTACATCGAAATGAAATAGATTGAAATAAATTAGACTTAATAGGAATAGAAAAAGATTATTCAGACAAATACCTGCGGCAACAGCAATAGTCCCTACTAATAAATTTTCCTTGAATACCCGGCCTTCAAAACTGGCGATAAAAAAAGCGGTTGCCCCTAAAGCTAAAGCATTCATACATATAAAACGGCCTATATATAAATCTATTAATAAGCCACATAAAAATCCATATACTGCTGCTCTACTTCGATTACTATTTAAAAGAGCAAAAAAAACTACAAAAATAAGCACTAAATTAGGGATAGCCCCTTTAATGCTTAGAAAACTAAATATAGTCGATTGTAAAAAAAGCGATAAAAAAGGCAATAGTATAAGCACAAAATAACGCATTATATCGCCCCTTCAAGCTTATCAAGATCCATGGGTCTGTAATCCGTAATAACCAGGACTTCCTCTAATTTATCAAAGTTTACCACTGGTCTAACCGTTGCTGATAATAATAGACCACTAGGTTCACGGTCAATATGGTCCACTATCCCTATATCGATCCCTGGAGGGTAAGTCTGGGATAGGCCCGAAGTCACTACCACATTACCCTCTACGATCAGCGAGTAGTAGGGGATATTAATCATCCTTAGTATATTTACATCCCCCAGGCCCTCTACTATGCCATTTGTGTCCCTGCTTTCCTGCACTACAACTCCTACCGCCATTTCCCTATCAGTAATTAATGAAATTTGGGCAGATTTTTCACTTACACTTTGTACCCTGCCCACTAATCCATTATGATTTATTACCGGCATACCTCTGGCAATACCATGCTCGGCTCCTTTATCAATAAAAATATCCTGATACCAATTTTCCGGGCTCCTAGCTATGATACGGGCAGGTTTCAGGTCGTATGTTTCAATATTATTATTAGTAAAGTCTAAAATATTTTGCAGCCTTTTAGCTTCCGCCTGGTATTCCCTCAATGCCTGATTCTCTATGCTTAAACGCTGCCTTTCTTCCTCCAAAGTATCTAATTGTTTTTGCAGAGATTTCTTTTCGGCTAAAATAGTGCCAAATCCACCCCAACCATCCCTAAATTCCCTTACACCCTTTTGTAGCGGGGTAAAGGAATCACGAATAACTTTTTCTACAATGGTAATATCCGTCCTGGTAGAAGAAGTAAAATTCATCACTATTAAAGAAATGATAATTATCGCTAAAACAATCCAGGTATATTTATTTCTTATTAATCTAAGCACAACTCCTCACCCAGCTTAAAAAGATTTTTTGGGAGTTATTAATACTCTTCTGAGTACATCTATTCTTTCTAATACCTTGCCTGTACCCCTAGCTACAGCAAGTAGCGGTTCCTCACAAATATATACTGGCATATTAGTTTCTTGGCTTATCAACTTGTCTAATCCTTTTAAAAGTGCACCTCCACCTGCCATAACAATACCCCGATCCATTATATCCGAAGCTAATTCAGGGGGGGTTCTTTCTAAGCATACTTTAATACCATCAATTATTGCTGCTACTGTTTCCGCCAGGGCTTCTTGTATCTCCAGGGAAGAAATTTTAATGGTTTTGGGTAAACCAGAAACTAAATCCCTACCCCTAACCTCCATTAATTCCTCTGGACCTTCCCAAAATGCAGAACCAATAGTGGTTTTAATATCTTCCGCACTCCGCTCTCCAATAAGCAGGGAATAATTCTTCCTCAAATGGCCAATTATAGCCTCATCCATATTGTCTCCAGCCACCCGAACTGACTTGGCAGTTACTACTCCACCTAAGGAGATAACTGCTACCTCAGTTGTACCCCCACCAATATCCACGATTAAATTACCCGTAGGTTCGTGTACTGGTAGCTCTGCACCTATGGCTGCTGCCATAGGCTCTTCGATCAGGTAGGCTTCTTTAGCCCCACCTTGGAGGGCAGCTTCACGTACAGCCCTTTCCTCAACTGTAGTACAACCAGTAGGAATACTGATTATAACCCTAGGCCGCATAAAAGGGGTCCTTTGCCCCAATGCCTTGGTTATGAAATATTTAAGCATAGCCTGAGTAATATCGAAGTCTGCAATGACTCCATCCTTCATAGGCCTTATTGCCACTATATTACCAGGGGTTCTGCCTATCATCTGTTTAGCTTCTTCACCAACTGCCAAAACTTTGCCCGTATCGTTTTGTATAGCAACTACTGAAGGCTCTGTCATGACCACACCCTTTCCCTTGACATGAACCAAGGTATTAGCTGTGCCTAAATCTATTCCCATATCTTTTCCAAACAATTTGCCAATTCCTCCTTAAAAGTTAAACCAGATTTTTTGCTTTAAGACTTGTATAACAGTTATCACCTATAATTATATGATCGAGAACTGGTATACCCATCAATACACCTGCTTCTATTAAATCTTTAGTAATCTTAATATCTTCTGGGCTTGGGGTTGGATCACCACTGGGGTGATTATGTACTAAAATAATAGAGGCTGCACTAATTTTAACCGCAGTTTTAAAAACTTCCCTAGGGTGAACTATCGAACTATGCAGTCCCCCTACTGAAATATCCTGCATTTTAATAACCCCGTTTTTACGGTCTAGGTACAAGGCCCTAAAATATTCGCGATCAAAATATTTCATTTCCTCCATAACCATATTCTTTACATCTTCAGGTGATTTTATATAAATCCTATCATAAGTAATAGTTGCCACCCTTTCCCCTAATTCAAAGGCGGCTTTAATCTGGAGGGCCTTAGCTTCTCCTATACCTTTTACTTCCTTTAGCTCCTCGATACTAGCTTTTTTTAGGCTTCGTAAATCCCCATACCTTTTTATTAAATTATCTGCTACCTCAATAGCAGTTATTTTTCTAGTCCCTATACCAATAATAATGGCTAAAAGTTCCGATTCATTGAGACTACCAACCCCTAAATTAAGCATCTTTTCCCTAGGACGCATACTAGGCGGCATCTCCTTAATCGTTAATTTATATTCCTCCATCACCAGTCCCCCCTAGTATATTAATATTTTGTTCCTTTAGCATTAAATACAAGGTGGTAATAGGTAAACCTACCACATTGTAATAAGACCCCTCGATTCTTTCTATTAATAAAGCGCCCCGACCTTGAATACCATAAGCACCAGCTTTATCATAGGGCTCTTTCGTTTTTATATAATGATTAATTTCCTCAGCAGTTAAATTACGGAAAAATACCGTAGTCTTCTCTGCCCGCACATCCATATAATTAGTCTGCGGATTGTAAAGACATACACCCGTCACCACTTGGTGTGATTTACCACTTAGCTGGCTTAAAAAGTCATAGGCTTCCTTCTTGCCACGAGGCTTGCCTAAAATTATATTATCACACACTACTATTGTATCAGCCGAAATAATTATATAATCTACAAAGTTCTTGGCCGCAGATTCTGCCTTTTTTCTAGCTATTCTCTTCACAGCATTCTCGGGTGATTCAGTAGCTAGTATCTGCTCATCAATTTCAACTGAAGTAGAAATATAGTTTAGTCCTAACATATCAAAAATTTCATGGCGACGTGGTGATTTGGATGCCAACACTAATTTATGCAAGTTCTAACCCCTCAATTATAATCTTTTAAAAACAAAATAGGCAATAACAAATCCTAGGATAGTAAATAAATTTATATGTAACATAAAGCCAAAATTCAAGGTAAATACCCGTAAATCCAAATTGAAATTAGGTAGTCCAATACTTTGGTTCTGGCCTAAAACGAATAAAGCTGGCCATAACTTAACCATAGCGTCTCCTATCCAACCTCCAATAATTCCCCCTAATACTAATAATATTAATAATATTTGCCATCCGGGATAGGTTCTAGATCTAGCCACAAAAATGCCTCCATTATCGACAGTTTTTTAAAGTTTATCACTAGTTACAATTAAAGACAAGATAGGTAAAAATGCCAAAAGCTCCCTACAAGAGAGCTTTTCAAGGATTTAAAATGAATTGCTGCTAATTATTAGCCAAGTTAAAACTTAAGACTTCTAGGTGCACAGATAAATCAACATTTCTTAGAATTACATCACTAGGCACCCTTAAAACCTGGGGTGAGAAATTCAAAATAGTCTTAACCCCGGAATTTACCAAGCAATCTGTTACCGCTTGGGCAGCCTGACTAGGCACTGTAACTACACCAATACTTATGTTTTCCTTTTTTATTTTAGCTGCAAGTAGGTCAATAGATTCTACCTTGATTTCCCCTAATTTCGTGCCTATCACATTTGTGTCAATATCTAATATAGCCTTAATATTAAAACCCCGATCTTGAAATCCCTGATATAAAGCTAGGGCAGAACCAAGCTTACCTGCGCCTACAATTAAAACATTCCAACTTCGATCTAATCCTAGAATCTGTAACAAATGCCCATATAACTCTTCCACCTTGTATCCAACGCCACGTGTGCCAAATTCCCCAAAGTAAGCTAAATCTTTTCTCACTTGGGCTGAACTAACACCTACACCAGTAGCGATATCTCCAGATGAAACAGTTTCCGTATCTTTACCCATTAACTGATATAAATACCTTGAGTAAATAGAGAGTCGCATGACAGTCGCTTCAGGTATTTTAAAAACCTTCAACTTACACACTCCTTTGAAGTAAAATATCTCCTATTATATTTTACCATTATGTGAAAGATTCCGCGATCTTTTTCAGGAAAATTCCTACCAATTCCTAACTTCATAAGAAAATATTAATTAAATTATAGGCCAAAATAGCCACAAAAGCAGAGAAAGGAATAGTGATAAACCAGGCAATAACAATTTGGCGAGCTATACTCCATCTTACCCCCCGAAGGCGTTTTGCGGCTCCCACCCCCATAATAGAGGAGGAAACTACATGGGTTGTACTGACAGGGGCCCCCATTAAACTAGCACTATAAATAGTCAAGGAAGCAGTAAAATCTGCTGCAAAACCGTTAATAGGTTCAATCCTAAATATTTTCCCCCCCATAGTGCTAATTATCCTCCAGCCTCCAGCAGCTGTACCTGCTGCCATGGCCAAGGCGCAGGCTATTTTTACCCATAGGGGTACATGAAATGTGCTAATGAGCCCCCCACTGAGGAGTACCATAGTAATAATACCCATAGATTTTTGGGCATCATTGGAACCATGGGCAAATGAAGCCATAGAGGCAGAGATTACTTGTAGCTTACGAAATTTATTATTAGTCTGGGCAGGTGAGGAGTTTTTGAATAACCAAAAAAGTAGGGTCATAACAAGACTACCGGCTATAAGGCCGACAATGGGGGCTGCAATAAGCCCGATCAATATCTTGATAAAGCCACCCCAGTTGACCGCAAAAAAACCAAATGCGGCAATAGCACCCCCACTCAATCCACCAATAAGAGCATGTGAAGAAGAGCTAGGTATGCCAAAATACCAGGTAAACAAGTTCCAAAAAATAGCCCCCAAAAGTGCTGCAATCAAGAGCAGGGGGGTAATAAGTTCTGGTAATACTATGTTTTTTCCTATTGTAGCTGCTACTGCAGTACCACTTAGGGCTCCTAGAAAATTTAGGGTTGCCGCTATAACTATGGCTTGCCGGGGTGACAAGGCTTTAGTAGAGACTGAAGTAGCTATGGCGTTAGCTGTATCATGGAATCCATTAACATAATCAAAACATAGGGCTAAAATAACAACAATGCCTACCAAGTATATACTAAACATATTTCACTGCAATTCCCTTTAAAATATTACTTACATTTTCACAATAATCTAGGGTAGTTTCTAGATGTTCATATATCTCTTTCCACTTAATAATATAGACGACATCGTCGGTATTCTGGAAAAGAAGGGCCATCCCTTCACGATACAGGCAATCACCTTCGTGTTCATAAGCTTTAATTATGTCACAGGAACGAACAATCTCGGCATTTCTAGTCCGAATATAGGGCAATTTAAAGACCGCTTCCTTTATTTCATAACAGGCTTTCTCCAAAACCTTTACTAATTTCAGTATATGTTGGTCCTTTGTCCTGCCTGCTTTATAAATTACGATTTTCTCCATAGTACCGGAAATATGATCTAAAATATTATTCAGTGCTCGACTTAAAAGTAATATGTCCTCCCGATCAAAAGGAGTTATAAACGAGCTATTAATCTGGGTCATAACAGTGCGCAATATTTGATCACCATGTTCTTCACTAGCAATAAGTTGGTCAAGATGTTCACTAGCCATATTCTGATCTTCAAAATAGGATTTTAAGATTTTAGCTGCATTGCATAGGGCGTAGGCCAAATCATTAAAATAAATATAAAATTTATCTTCTCTAGGTTTTAGCCTTAACAACATTAATAATTCCTCCTTAAGCCGCACCACTTCACCACTTTAATTATAGCAAAACATTAGCTTAGTCCATGTTAATAATTTGTTAAGAAAACTTTAAGGTGTGGTAAATACTTGCCTAGCTTTATCAATAATATAGAAGGAACCACATATAAGTAGATACTCGGACTTATCAAGTTTAGCCAAGCTATAACTAACTGCAGATGCTATGTCTTCCTCAAGATATGTAGGCTTGTTAGGATATAGTTTTCGCCATAGGGCCTGTAACCTTTGCCAATCGTTGCCCCGCCTACCCTCCGGTCTAGTAATTGTACAAGCAATCGTATTGTCTCCTAAATGCTTCAATATACTATAAGCATCTTTATCATCAACTATGCCACATAAAAGTAATTTATTTTTATGGGGCAAGAGCTTTTCTAATGCAATATTTAGCGCTTGGGCAGCATGCGGATTATGGGCCACATCTAGAATTACTAAGGGCTTATTACTTATGACCTCCAAACGGCCAGGTAATTCCAAAGACCCAAGAGCCTGTCTAATATGGCTTTCATTTATATGATAGCCCTTTTCCCTTAATGCAAAAATTGCGGTTAAGGCAGTAGCTAGATTTTCTAGTTGGTAATCACCCCGCAAAGCAAAAAATATATTTTCTAAGATTTTATTCCCTATTATAAGATCTAATTCATAACCCAACAGGCTGCTACTCCTTATCCTTAGAATGCTAACCAAATTATTTTTTAATAAAGGAGCATTATTTTGGGAGGCATAATTTCCTATAATATGTG
The DNA here is from genome assembly GCA_964623245.1 of uncultured Syntrophomonadaceae bacterium. Taxonomy (GTDB): domain Bacteria; phylum Bacillota; class Syntrophomonadia; order Syntrophomonadales; family Syntrophomonadaceae; genus JAAYRQ01. Next base: position 24,719 of record CAZUSS010000009.1, on the reverse strand, counting down.
ATGCTTCAGGGGGCATTTTCCCTATTATAACAGGTACCTTTTCTTTAATAATCCCAGCCTTGTTGTGAGTAATTTCCGCCAGTGTGTTACCTAGGAAGTTAGTATGATCTATGGCTATACTAGTAATAAGGCTAATTTCGGGCACAATTACATTAGTCGAATCGTAAATACCACCCATTCCAACCTCCATGACAGCTATATCCACTTGCTTATCGGCAAACCATTTAAAGGCGATAGCAGTCAAAACTTCAAATTCAGTTGGTCTAGCTATATTATTAGCAAATTCAGATTTTATTACCTGCTCAATTTCATTTATATATATTTGCAACTGGGCTGCAGAAATAGTGTGACCATCAATAGTAAATCTTTCTAGATAAGAATGAATATGGGGAGATGTAAATCTCCCCACTTTCAGCCCTGCCCTACTAAGAATATCAGCTATTATTAATGAGGTAGAACCCTTGCCATTAGTCCCAGCTATATGCACATACCTCTGTCTCTTTTCGGGGTTACCAAGTGCTTGTAACAATTTCTTAATTCTGCTTAAGCCAGGTTTGCTCCCCAAAGCAGTTAAATTATACAAATAATCCTCTACTGATTTTTCAAAATTTCTAACCGTTTTTCTATACCTTCCTTTTTTAATTCTGCTGCTTCGGCTTTCCCTTCTTCCTTGGTGATTACTTCTGGCGGTGCCTTGGCTAAAAACTTTTCATTCTTTAATTTATTGGTGGCTTTAGCAAAATCACTTTCCGCCTTCTTTAGATCCTTTTCCAAACGGGAAATTTCCTTATCAATATCTATTACACCTTCCAAAGGTAGATAGATTTCAGCTAGGTACGTATGTGTTGAAACTGCCTGTCTAGGCTTAGTATCCAAATTAGCCTTTATATATAATGAACCTAAATTAGCCAGTGATTCTATATAAGAAGAATTTTGGATGAAGATGGCCCTTTTAGCTGCATCTTTAATAATTAAAATAGGCTCAATTTTAACTCCAGGATTAATATTGAATTCGGCTCTGATATTCCTTATTCCCCTTACTACTTGCATGATATCTTGCATGTCATCTACAAAATTAGGCCATATCTTTCCCTCATCTGCAATAGGCCATTTATCAAGCATTATGGTCTGGTTATGCCCAGGTAGGTACTGATAAATTTCTTCGGTAATAAAGGGCATAAAGGGATGCAAGATCCTAAGAGTATCAATTAAAATATCATGCAAAACATTCTGTACTACTAGTTTTTCTAAATTGTTCTTAGGCTTAAATAATCTCGGTTTGGCCAGTTCAATATACCAATCACAAAAATCATCCCAAATAAATTCGTATAATTTTTTAGCTGCCTCACCATAATCATATTCCTCCAGACTAAAGGTAACTTCCTTAATAGTTTCTTGTAACCTGGAAACGATCCAATAATCTACTAGGGTAAAACTATCTTCTGCGGAAATGGTTTGATATCCCTCCATGTTCATCAATACAAAACGAGAGGCATTCCAGATTTTATTGGCGAAGTTGCGGATACCCTCTACCTTTTCCCAATGGAACCGGATATCATTCCCTGGCGTAACCCCAGTAATTAGGGAAAATCTCAGAGTATCGGCTCCATATTTCTCTATAACCTCTATAGGGTCAATGCCATTCCCTAGCGATTTGCTCATTTTGCGGCCTTGACCATCTAGAATAAGACCATGAATGTTAACATCCGCAAAGGGTATTTCCCCCATATGCTCTATACCCGAGAAAATCATCCTTGCTACCCAAAAGAATATAATATCCCGGCCCGTTACCAAAACACTTGTGGGGTAAAAATAGGCTAAATCCTTAGTATCTTCAGGCCAGCCCAAGGTAGAAAAGGGCCAAAGGGCACTAGAAAACCAGGTATCTAAAACATCTTCATCCTGTCTAAGCCTAGTAGAACTACATTTTGGGCAGGCAATCGGATCCGTCTTACTTACAATTACTTCCTCACAATCTTCGCAGTACCATACAGGAATACGGTGCCCCCACCATAATTGACGTGAAATACACCAATCCCTGATATTCTCCATCCAATTGATATAAGTCTTGGTAAACCTTGCGGGAATAAATTTAATTTCGCCTATTTCTACTTTTTCGATAGCAGGTTTTGCTAAGGGTTTCATTTTTACAAACCATTGTTTAGAAATCATGGGTTCAACTATAGTCGCACATCTTTGACAATGTCCCACAGCATGCAAATGTTCCTCAATCTTTTCCATATAGCCTTGTTCAGTTAAATCCTCGACAACCTTTTTACGGCAAGCAAAGCGGTCTAGGCCCTGGTAAACACCCGCATTTTCATGCATAATACCGTGGTTATCTATTACTTTAATTTGTTCTAGATTATGTCTAAGGCCCATTTCAAAATCATTGGGATCATGTGCAGGTGTAACCTTAACTACCCCTGTACCGAAATCTTTATCCACATACTCATCCGCAAATATAGGAATTACCCGATTAACTAAGGGGAGAATCACATTTTTACCGATTAAATTTTTATACCTTTCATCCTCGGGATGAACCGCGACACCCGTATCACCTAGCATAGTTTCAGGTCTTGTAGTAGCAACTACGATATATTCCTCTGCATCTTCTACAAAATATTTAATGTGCCATAGATTCCCTGAACTATCCTCATGCTCAACTTCTATATCGGAGATAGCTGTGTTACATCTAGGACACCAATTAATAATGTAATCACCCTGATAAATTAAATCTTTTTCATATAAATTAACAAAGACTTCCCTAACCGCTTTAGAACAACCTTCATCCATAGTAAATCTTTCCCTAGTCCAATCACAAGAAGATCCCAGCAGACTAAGTTGGCTGGTGATGCGATTGCCATACAAATCTTTCCATTCCCAGACCTTTTCCAAAAACTTTTCTCGTCCTAAATCATGTCTGCTTAAGCCTTCCTGAGCTAAAGCATCCTCGACAACAGCCTGGGTCGCAATACCCGCATGGTCGGTCCCTGGTAACCATAGGGTGTTATAGCCCTGCATCCTTTTAAATCTGGCCAGTATATCCTGTAAAGTATTATCTAGAGCATGTCCCAAATGTAGCGCCCCAGTAACATTAGGAGGAGGCATAACTATGGAAAATGGCATTTTAGAATAATCAGCACTAGGTGCGAAAAAATTATTACTTTTCCAAAATTCATACCATTTATCTTCTACCACCTGTGGATCATAGACACTAGACAAATTATTAATATCCGCCATTTAATGAATAACCTCCTAAAAATTTTACCTTAGTTATATATATCTTACACTAAATCTTACCTAATGAAGTAGCCATAACAATCCCCGCTAATATAAAGTCTTTTTATATTAGAAGTCCATTCGCATTCCTAGATAAAACTTATTTATTAAAAAACATAGGCAATTCCTGCAAGTACATTATATCAGACCTTTCGGCAGCATCACCTTCAGCTAGGATTGCAATCTTAGCTACTACTTGTCCACCAGCCTTATTAATAAGCCTTTCTATAGCAGCTACTGATTCCCCAGTACTTATTACATCATCAATAATTACCACTTTTTTTCCCTGTATTTGTGCAACATCATCACCATCGAAACATACTAACTGAGTTTCTTTAGTAGTAATAGAATTCACCTTTTCCATTATGGGGTTTTCCATATAGGCCTTGACACCTTTCCTAGCCACAATATAATTCATCCCTAAAATTCTAGATACTTCAAAAGCTAAAGGGATCCCTTTAGCTTCTGCAGTTACCAAAACATCAAAAGTAGGCAATTTTTCTATTAATAAAGGAGCCACCTTGCATATTAATTCAGTATCACCCAATATGACAAAACTTGCTATACTCACTTCATCACTAATCGGTATAATCGGTAATTCACGAGTAAGACCTGCAATTTCCAAAGTATAAGTCCTAGTCTTCTTAGTCAAATATTTCACCTCATTAAATTAAAAAAAGCTACATTATAAAACTGGCCAAAACGCCAGCTACCATTCCGATAAAGGGATCAGAAATTGCGGTTATAACAAAAGTAATGATACCAACCATATTACCATCTTGGACCGCAAAAATTAAATTATCTGGAATTACTATGATGGCACCTATGATAAATAGATAACCAGCTGTAGCACCTACGGGAATTAATTTCCCCAACTTAGGCAATAATAAAAATAATAAAAGCAGAGCCATAATCGCCATTAATACAACACTTGCAGAAATTGGGTGATCAGCTACTGCAGTAATCGATACAATAGGGGCTAGGGGGGCCCCACCAAATATGGAACTTACCAATTGTGACAAACCAGTCATAACGGTCAACTTATCTACAGAAAAACTGGTATTAGCCATTGAAGCTGTAATTGTACCATAACTAATATAAGTCCCAATTTGCAAGGCAATCAAGGCAAAAACCGCCTTCCAAATTCGCCAGGAATTCATGATGGGCTTTTGCATGATTAATTGATTCTTAATTTTTTCACCTATGGTATTACCCTTAAAGGTAGTATTCTCCAACTCTACGTCCTTCAAAGAATTTGGGTCAACCTTAATCAGATTATGTACAATAGTACCAACAATCAAAGAAACTACTACGGTATAAGCCAGGTTCTCGGTAAAAAACCAGACTGGTAATGCCGACACAAAAGAGCCTATACCCGCCTTTATGCTATCTTTTGCTATTTCAATACTTGTCTTGACTAATATCACACCAACTCCAGCTAGCATCCCGGCTAAAATAATTTCCCCGATATAGTCCACAATTGCACCCAATAAACCAAAGACACCTAAAGCTGTCATGACTATTCCACAAAGAAATATAATAGAAATCCGTTCCCTGAGATTTTTGCCCATACTGCCAGCTAAAACAATGGTTTCAGCCTGAAAGGAAATAGGAGTTACTAGCCCCCACATCAAAGCTAACAAAGCTGCTAGAGCAAAAGCTATCCCAGTTGGGAAGGCTAAAAAACCATAATATAAGGCAATTAGCCCCGAGGCTATTCCATCTGATAAGGCTCCAATAATGCTAATTATGTCTTGAATTGTCATAAATTCTACCCCTTCTGCGTTTTTTATATTTTAATTTTTACTAGATCTGCCCTAGATGTATTTATAAAAACAGGGGCACAAATTGACCAGAAATGGCATCAACTAAGCCCCGATTAGTTATTTTAAGTTCTGGAATCACTGCACATGTAAGTAACAAAGATAAATTGAAAGATGGATTCAATTGTGTAGATCCCATATCAGCTAAGTCCTGGTGTAGTTTTCTAAATTGCTCTTGTAACTCTCTGGGTTCTATGTTACTTAAAATTCCAGCCACAGGCAGTTCAACTGCACTTAATACCTGCCCATCAACCGCAAATACAATACCACCCTGCATTTCTCTAATATGGTTGACAACTAGTGCCATATCTTCATCATTTGTACCTACTACAACTAGATTCATGCTATCTTGTCCTACACTACCACCAAAAGCACCCTTTTTAAAGCCAAATCCCCGTACTATGCCCACAGCATGGTTACCCTTTTCCCGATAACGGTCGAAAACTGCTACCTTAAGCAAATCTCGACTAGTGTCAATCTGAAGTTTTCCATTCTCTACCCACATAGTTTCATGTTCTTCTTCAGCTATTACTGTACCATCTAGCAGGTTCATAACCCGTACCTGGACTTCACCCTCCTTAATAGGGGCTTCTATGGCAAAAGCACTTGCATCAACTTCAGCTAGGCTAATAGTATTTAAAACTTCAGCGGGGTGAAAATAAGCTCCGATCTCTGCATCTGGATCAAATTCTTGGCCATCTATAAAAACTGCGGATACTGCAAAATCTTTCAAATCCTCAACTATGACCATATCCGCTACCCTCCCTGGAGCAATGGCGCCCATCATATGGTCAAAACCATAGGCTCGTGCTACATTAATAGTAGCCATTTGTACAGCTGTTATGGGGTCCACACCTTCACTTACTACGGCTTGCAAAGCCCAATTCATATGGCCTCTTTCTATTAAATCATCTACAAACAGACAGCCATCAGTTGAAAGGAGTGCATTGCTTGTATCGGCTAAGGCATCTATGAAATCACCAGCCCTAACTGGTTCCTCCAGAGAACCCCGGCGCAAAATTACCTTCATGCCTAAACGGTATTTTTCCAGCATTTCTTCCAAGGAGATAGATTCATGATCACTAAGGATGCCATTGGCAATATAGGCTTGTAAATCATTGCCTACAAGCCCAGGAGCATGGCCATCAATACGTAAGCCCTTTTCCCTAGCCCAGTCCAGAATGGATAACAAGACCCCCTCCCTATCCAAAACCCGATTGAAGTCCATGGTTTCCGCAATACCCCAAGTACGGGGCAGGTTCATAGCTGCTTTAACATCTGCTAGAGTCATATTTGCACCAGCTTCTTCGAGTTGAGGAGTACCTGGAACACATGGGGGTATCATGAGAAATGCCTTTAAAGGTGTTTGGGCTATTTCCCGGGCAAAGCTATGCATACAATTTATCCCCGCATTGCATACATCATGCATATCTAGGATAGCAGCAGTTGTGCCATGCCCTAAAACAGTTTTGGCATAAGGTATAGGGGTCATAAAAGACATTTCAATATGTGAGTGGGCATCAATTAAGCCCGGAATTAAGTAGTTTCCTTTAGCATCATAAACCTTTTTGGCGGTCCGATTTAAGTCATCTAGGCCTAGCCAGGCAATCTTCCCTTCGGCTACCGCCACGTCTACTTCTTCTATTTCCTTGGTAAAAACATTTACTACTTGAGCATTTTTGATAATTAGATCAGCTTGGGCTTTACCCTGGGCTACATCCATTACCTTTTTAATCTTGGATATTTGCAAAATACTACCTCCACATCATAAAATACAACGAATACACAAGCTACCAATATCCTTTATTTTAATACAAAAAACTAATAATTATAAGATATAATCCTAATATTTAAACAATTAAAGATTGGGACCTCCTTACATTAACTTCCCCATTTTTTTGCAAAGCAAACTAGCCTTCAGACTTGGCCTTGTTAAAAATAGCTTATTTATGCTAATCTAGACTTGGGAATTGCAATGTATGTGTTCGCTGTGGAGGTGCAGAATGTCTAAAATAGGTAGAAATGAACCTTGCCCATGTGGGAGTGGAAAAAAGTATAAAAAGTGTTGTTTGCCCATAGATACTATAGTTAATGCCAATGATACTTTATTCAACCGCTATAATAGTCTACTTACCCAAGTAAAATTAAAATTGGAGGAAGCTTATGCCAAGGAAATCAAGCCAGTCCGCCAGGAAGCCAGACAGCTTTTCCTACAATATAGTACTAGCAAAAAACTGCTTACTGAACATGAGGGTCTTTTTTCCGACTGGTTGTGGTTTGATAAGACCGATAGTGATGATGACACCTTAGGTTTTCATTATTTACAGGTTAATACCCCCCATATTAATCCCATGCTGAGTGCGGCTCTAACTGCCCTATCGGTTTCCTATTTATCAATTTATGAAATTTTGGGGATGGAAGATGACTTCCTTTTAGTAAAAGATATATTTAATAACTACCAGGCCAAGGTACTAGTTGGGCAGCCTTATACCCCAGAAAGTAAATCACTTTTATTAGGCCGACTGCTACTGATGCCCGAAGGCCATGTTTTTTCAGGTGTAGTCTTAATAATGGAAGATACTGATTCTCGTAGAGAGTTCTTAAATAGCCATTTTGATTATATAAGGGATGCTACTAGGGAAACTGTCCCTAACATTCTAAAATTTAGGGGGAATATGATCTACGGTTTATTTGACCATGCCTATCATAAAATAATGATGAACCTTAACGATATAAGGTATACCCCCATTAATAAAGCAAGTTATAATTTGCTGAGTGAAGGGCTAAATAATAATGAAAATTTCAAACACTTATACGATATCGCCGCTTACCAGTGGTTTGCCCCCCTAAACAGTGATAGGGGTTATGTAAAGGTAGCCCTTAGTGAGGAAAATTTAATTATCTGTGCAGATGTAATGGAAGATATTGACTATCTACGAACAACAGTACATTCTCTTGTAGCAGATTTAGTTTTCACTGTTATTGGCAGCATCTTTATGAGCCAGACTCCTGAATCCGAAGTATTCGAGGTATGGTTTACAGCTATTAAGGATCAGGAAGCAGATAAATGGCTTAAAACACCCATGCGGGATTTGAAAAATAAAACACCCTTAGAAGTTCTAGCAGCAAAGGAAGGCAAAAGCCTCCTATTAAGTATTCTAAACACCTTAGAGGATGCTGATAACACCAAAGAGCAAGAGGAGTTTTTAGCCTATGTTAAAGCTAGGATAAATGTCTTTTAGCCCTAAGAAGAAAAGGAAGCTTAAAAGCTTCCTTTTCCTTTTATCAATTATAGTAATATTTCTTCTAAAGCCTTATGTAGATCGGCTACACCTAGCCCCGTTTCAGCTGAAAACAGTATAGGTTCTATCCCTTTCTCCATTTCCAGACCCTTCCTTATGATATCCAAATGCTTAGCATAAGCCCCCCGTGATATTTTATCTACTTTGGTTGCCACTATCAAGGTTGGCAAACCTACGTTTACAAGCCAATTCTTCATTAGAATATCATTCTCGGTAGGTGGGTGCCTTACATCTACTAAATGTATAATCCCCCTTAATTGCTCGCGTTTACTTAAATAGCTTTCTATCATTTTTCCCCATTTGGCTTGTTCGCTTTTGGATACCTTGGCATAACCATAACCAGGTAAATCTACGAAATACCAATTATCGTTAATCAGATAGTAGTTAATAGTCCTAGTTTTACCTGGTGTCGAACTAGATTTGGCTAATTTCTTACGATTTAACACCTTGTTAATTAAAGACGATTTCCCTACATTTGAGCGCCCCACCAAGGCAACCTCAGGCAAATTATCTTGGGGTAACTGCTCGAAATTTACATATGAAGCTATAAATTTCGCTTGTTTAATAATAATTTTTATTCCCCCACTAAACTTAATTTAACTTATTTAAATTAACTTCTAAGACCTCGTCCATATGGCTAACCAAAACGAATTCCATTTTGCGTTTAATATTAGCAGGTATTTCGGATAGGTCTTTTTCATTTTCCAAGGGCAAAATAACTGTATCTATGCCAGCCCGATTAGCTGCTAATACCTTCTCCTTAACCCCACCTATGGGTAAAATTCTCCCCCTCAGGGTAATTTCACCGGTCATGGCCACATTACTTTTTACTGTAGCCTCGGTCATAGCAGAGGCTAGAGCAGTAGCTATAGTTATGCCAGCCGATGGGCCGTCCTTAGGAATAGCTCCTTCGGGCACATGAACATGTATATCATAATTATCCTTAACTTCCTCATCTATATTTAGACTTTCCGCCCGAGACCTAACATAAGTAAGTGCAGCTTGGGCAGATTCCTTCATAACATCACCTAGTTTGCCTGTTAGGGTAAGTTTGCCTTTTCCTTTCAGGAGGGCTACTTCGATAGAAAGTATATCCCCACCAGTTTCTGTCCAGGCCAAACCAGTAGCTACCCCGATTTGATCCTCCTGCTCCTTAAGACCAAACCTGTATCTTTCGATACCCAACAATCTGTTTATACTATTAGCAGTTACATTAACCGAAACATCCCTGTCCTCGACTACCTGTCGCGCAACTTTACGGCAAATCGAGGCTATTTCACGCTCTAAGTTCCTTACTCCAGCTTCCCTAGTATATTGACGAATAATTTTTCTTATGGCCCCTTCACTAAAGGAAATGTGATTTTCTTTTAAGCCATGTTCCTTAATTTGCTTAGGAATTAGGAAATCTCGGGCTATATGCACCTTATCCTCCTCAGTATAGCTACTCAAGTCAATTACTTCCATCCTGTCTAGAAGGGGTCTAGGAATATTGTGTACAGAGTTAGCAGTAGTAATAAACATTACTTTAGACAAATCAAAAGGAATTTCTAAATAATGATCACTAAAAGTACTATTTTGTTCTGGATCTAGTACTTCTAGTAAAGCTGAGGCTGGGTCACCCCTGAAGTCAGTAGTTAATTTATCGATTTCATCCAAAAGAAAGACAGGGTTTTTGGAACCCGCTTGTTTTATGTTTTGTAAAATACGTCCCGGCATAGAACCGACATAGGTTCTGCGATGCCCCCTAATTTCAGCCTCATCACGTACCCCACCCAAAGACATGCGTACAAACTTGCGACCCAAAGAATTGGCTACTGATTTACCCAGCGAAGTTTTACCTACTCCAGGTGGCCCCACTAAACATAAAATAGGCCCCTTCATTTTCTTGGCTAATTTCCTTATAGCTAGGTATTCGATAATTCTTTCCTTAGGCTTTTCCAGACCATAATGATCTTTATCCAATATGGCTTCTGCCGCATTAAGATCCAATCTGTCTCTAGTTTCGACTGACCAAGGCAGAGATATAATCCAATCTAAATAATTTCTTACCACAACCGCTTCAGCTACCATGGGCGGCATTTTTTCTAAGCGTTCCAGTTCCTTAAAAGCTTTCTCATGGGCTTCTTTAGGCAACTTGGCTTTGGCAATCTTCTCCTTTATTTCTTCAACTTCATTTTGGCTATCATCCCTATCACCTAGTTCATTTTGGATAGCCTTCATCTGTTCACGTAAATAATATTCTTTTTGAGTTTTTTCCATCTGTTTACGAACCCTAATATTAATTTTGCGTTCTAACTCCAAAACTTCCATTTCCTTAGCTAGAATTTCACAGACCAGCTCTAACCTTTCCCTTACATCGTAAGCTTCCAAGATCTGCTGTTTTTCGGTTATTTTTAAATTCAAATGGGATGCAATAACATCTGATAAGCGGCCAGCTTCCTCAATAGCCACAACCGATACTACAGTTTCGGGCGGGATTTTTTTACTCATTCTTACATACTGTTCAAATTGCGATATTAAAGTCCGCATCAGAGCCTCGGTTTCCGAAGTCTTGATATCCTCTTCCTCACTATATTCTTTAACTTTAACTTCTACATAAGGTTCATTAGATGTATATTCCACAGTTTCAGCCCTATAAAGGCCCTCCACCAATACTCGCATAGTTCCACCAGGCATTTTTAGAATTTGCCTAATTTCAGCTACCGTCCCAATATTGAAGATATCATCTGTCTCTGGTTCATCAGTTTGGGCTTCTTTCTGGGTAGCTAAAAAGATTTCTTTATCTTCCAACATCGCTTCTTCGATAGCGTTAATAGACTTTTTTCGACCAACATCTAAATGAATAACTGTGTATGGGAAAACCATAACACCGCGTAAAGGTAACATTGGTAAAGTTTTTAGTTCATCTGTCCTTTGCAATTTCGACACCTCCCAAGCAAATATATTTTACTATAAGTAGTCAATTTGAGCAATGATAGGCATATCGACATATATAGTTTTTTCATTCATATTAATAAGCTGCCCCTTATGATTTTATACTGCTTGGAATAGTAAAATAAGAACCCATTGTCAGCCAATTTATAATTGAAAATGCATATTACCCCCATTTTGCCTTTCCTAATTAGGAAATGAATGTTCAAATACCTCATCTAATTCTTGCACCGGAATCACTTTTATTCCCGGAAAACTTGCAAAAATATTTAACCAGTTGTCTCGGGGGATAAAGACTTTTTTTATCCCTGCTTTTCGTGCTGCCTCCACCTTACTCATCACTCCACCAACTGGCTTGACTTTGCCTTGTACAGATATTTCTCCAGTCATAGCTAATAAGTTATTTACTGGTATCTCCTTGATAGATGAATAAATTGAAGTGGCTATACTAACTCCTGCCGAAGGCCCATCTATGGGAATACCCCCAGGGAAATTCAAGTGTATGTCAAAATCTTTAATCTTAAGATCATAATTAGCCCTAAGCACGGTTAAAACATTTTCCACTGCCCCTTTAGCCATACTTTTACGGGTATATTTCCTATCTTGTCCACCCACTTGTTCTTCCTCTATAACTCCAGTAACTATCCAATTGCCCTTGCCTTTGGCTACTGGAATAGTAGTAGTTTCTATTTCTATTAGGGTCCCAGTGTTAGGTCCATAGACAGCTAAACCATTTACGATGCCAATACTAGGTTTATCTTTAGGCTTTATTTCCAGGCGGGGAGAAAATCGCCCATTATTTAAAACCTTTTCTACTATATCCAGAGTAATATGATTAGTGTTTTCCATCTGGGCAATACCAGCCGATAATTGCACAATATTAACCGCTTCCCTACCATTATTAGCATAGCGGCTTATTTCCACCAAGGCATTATTATCAATAGGAAAATTTATCTTCCTAACTGCATTATCCACAATCGTAGCAATATCGTCCTTTTCTAAAGGCTTAAAAAATATCTCCATACATCTGGATCTCAATGCTTGGGGAAGTTCCTCAGGCATACGGGTGGTCGCACCTACTAACCTAAAATCTGCAGGTAAGCCATTATTAAATATATCGTGAATATGAGCAGGGATACCTTTATCACCTTCACTATAATAGGCACTTTCTAGAATGACTTTGCGGTCCTCTAATACCTTTAGAAGTTTATTCATTTGCAGGGGATGGAGTTCGCCAATTTCATCGATAAATAAAATGCCCCCATGTGCTTTGGTAACGGCTCCAGGTTTAGGTTGGGGAATACCAGCACTGCCCATGGAACCCGCACCTTGATAAATTGGATCATGTACAGAACCAAGTAGTGGGTCTGCTATATTCCTTTCATCAAATCTGCTTATGGTAGCATCTACTTCTACAAATTTGGCCTCGTTGCTAAAAGGGGATAAAGTGTTTTTTTTCGCCTTTTCCAAAACTAATCTAGCCGCCGCGGTTTTACCCACACCAGGCGGACCATAAATAATAACATGTTGGGGATTAGGACCACATAAGGCTGATTTTAGAATAGAAATACCATCATGTTGTCCGATTACGTCGCCTAAATCAGATGGCTTGGTAATACTAGATAGTGGCTCAGACAGGCTTATACTTCGCATCTGTTTTAGTTTTCTACTTTCCTTTTCTGCTTCCTTAAAGACAATAGTCTTTTTACTTTGCTGGCTTTTAAGTAAATTCCAAAAATACAGCCCGATTACAACCGCAAAAAATAATTGAACTAAATACAAGATTCCAGCATACTCCATAAAAAACTGATTCATTCGGTTTTTTCCTTTCCACCAGATTTTTATTATTATTGCCTAAGAAAGCAATTTGGATTATAAAAACCGAAAGTAAAAAAAGGTAGCTAGAGCTACCTTTTCCTTTATTAAAGTATAAATGGAAGTTAGTTGACTTTCCGTTTAGCATCAACTGTAACGGTTAATGGTTTTTCCTTCTTCTCGATAACTTCCTTAGTTACCACTACCTTGGTAATATCTACTCGAGAAGGAACTTCATACATAACATCCAGCATTATATCTTCGATAATCGCCCGTAAACCACGAGCACCAGTATTACGTCTTAATGCCTCTTCTGCTATGGCATGAATGGCGTCATCCATAAATTCTAAGTCTACACTATCAAGTTCGAATAGTTTTTTGTATTGTTTAACTAAAGCATTCTTAGGCTCAGTTAAAATCTGCCTTAAGGCTTCATTATCTAGAGCCTCTAGTGTAACAATTATAGGTACTCTGCCTACAAATTCGGGAATTAATCCATATCTAAGCAAATCTTGGGGTAAAATCATATCTAAGATTTCCCCGATTTTCTTTTCTTCCTTTTTTTGAATGTCAGCCCCAAAGCCCATTACTTTTTGTCCAACCCGGTCTTGGATAATCTTATCGATACCCTCAAAGGCTCCACCGCAAATAAATAATATATTACTAGTATCTATCTGGATAAACTCTTGGTGTGGATGTTTTCGTCCACCTTGAGGTGGCACACTTGCAACAGTACCTTCTAAAATCTTGAGCAGGGCTTGTTGCACACCCTCACCCGACACATCCCGAGTAATACTAGGATTATCTGTTTTGCGGGCAATTTTATCGATTTCATCGATATATATTATACCTTTTTCGGCCTTTTCAATATCATAATCTGCTGATTGAATTAACTTTAATAAAATGTTTTCTACATCTTCCCCAACATAGCCAGCCTCAGTTAAAGATGTAGCATCAGCAATAGCAAAAGGTACATTTAATATTCTTGCCAAAGTCTGGGCTAATAAAGTTTTACCACTGCCAGTGGGACCTAACATCATAATGTTACTCTTTTGTAATTCGACATCATCCAGTTTCATCCCCAAGTTAATACGCTTATAGTGATTATATACTGCAACCGCTAAAGCTTTTTTAGCTGTATCTTGCCCAATAACATAATCATCTAATATTTCCCTGATTTCTTGAGGTTTAGGTATGTCGCCTATTTCGAAACCTAAATCATCAGCCAGCTCTTCCTCGATTATCTCATTGCATAATTCAATACATTCATCGCAAATATATACACCAGGACCAGCAACTAGCTTCTTGACCTGATCTTGTGTTTTTCCGCAAAATGAGCATTTCAATTGTCCTTTATCATCCCCATATTTATGCATACTTTCACCTCTCTTTTAGAAAAGCTATTTTTTGCTGACCTTTTTAGGTTGTTCTATTACTTCATCAATAATACCATATTTTTTACCCTCTTGGGCAGTCATGAAATAATCTCTTTCAGTATCTTCTTGAACTTTCTCCAATTTTTGTCCAGTTCTTTCTGCCAAAATGCGATTAAGCGACTCCTTCATCTGAATAATTCTTTTGGCATGAATCTCTATATCGGTTGCTTGCCCTTGGGTTCCCCCCATAGGTTGGTGTATCATAATTTCCGCATTAGGTAAGGCAAATCTCTTGCCCTTTTCCCCCGCAGCTAAAAGAAAGGCACCCATACTAGCAGCTAAACCTACACATATAGTAGATACATCAGGTCTAATGTATTGCATAGTATCATAAATTGCCATCCCAGCACTAATAGAACCGCCTGGACTATTAATATATAGGGAGATGTCCTTATCCGGATCCTCAGCTTCCAAGAAAAGCAACTGGGCTATAACTAAATTAGCAACTGTATCATCAATCGCACTTCCTAGGAAAATTATCCTATCCTTTAATAGACGGGAATATATGTCGTAGGATCTTTCACCCCGATTAGTTTGTTCAACAACCATTGGCACTAAGTATGACATACATGTTCACCCCTTATTTTAAATAATATTAATTACATTAGTAATAGTGGACTTTTTAAAGCTTAGGCTCTACTACATCTACATCAGCTTCCTCATCTGACTTAATTTCCCCTTCAATAATATTGGCATTTTCAATCAAATAGTCTACTGCCTTATCTACTTTCATGCCATATTTTATATCTTCCATGGCTCCAGCTATTCTAGTTTTAGTTTCCTCGAGATCTAAACCCATAGATGCAGCCATTTCTTCTATTTGTTTATCCACTTCTTCATCACTTATTTCAAAACCTTTTTCCTCTACTATTTTATCTAGCATAAAATTAGTTTTCACACTTAGGGTAGCATCGGGCCATATTTGGTTAATAAAGTCTTCTTCGTTAGATTGGGTAGCCATAAAATATTGTTCCAAATCCAGGCCTTGCATCATTATTCTTTGGGCGAAATCCTGCATCATGGCTTCGGCTTGGTGCCTAATTACCACATCAGGTACGGGAACTTCGCATAATTCTAAGGCCTCATCTAGAATTACCTGTTTCAAATATTCCTTTTTTTGTTTTTCTAACATCTCTTCTAAATTGCGCCTGACATCTTCCCTAAATTCTTCTACAGTTTCAAATTCACTTACCTCTTGTACAAATTCATCATTAAGTTCCCTTAAGACTTTAGTCTCCACTTCTTTGATATTTACCTTAAAAATGGCCGCTTTACCAGCTAGACTCTCCTCGTGATACTCAGCAGGAAAAGTAACCTTAACATCGACTAAATCTCCCGCCTTAGCACCAATCAACTGTTCCTCAAAACCCGGTATAAACGAGTTAGAACCCAGTTCGAGTGGGTAATCTTCGCCTTTGCCCCCCGCAAAAGGAAGATCATCTATAAAACCCTCGAAATCAAGAATTACAGTATCACCGAATACAGTAGGTTCATCTACCTTTTGTTCCAACTGGGCATAACTAGAACGAATTTGCTCAATTCTACCTTCAACATCTCCCTCAAGTACTTCATATATAGGTATCTTTACCTCTAACCCTTCAAGCTCCCCTAATACCACTTCCGGTTTTACTGCAACAATGGCGGTAAATGTGAAAGGTTGGTTTCCTTCAATTTCTTCAATATCAAATTCCGGTTGGGCAATTGGCTCTATATTTAATGCTTCTATAGCTTCCTCATAGGCAGTTGGTACCACATATTCTAAAGCATCTTGAAACAGAATTTCTTTTCCATAAAAAGTCTCTACCAATTGACGAGGTGCCCTACCCCGACGAAACCCAGGTATATTTACTTGTTTTACAACTTTACGATAAGCATGTTCAAAGCCTTCCTCCATAGTAGCTTCATCAATTTCAATTTGTATGTAGGCTTCGCTATTTTCTACCTTTTCTAATTTAGCTTGCATCTTGCTCCTCCTAACCTAATTTTAACAAGGACCTATAGGTTTTATTCTAGATAGCCATAATAACCCTTTTAAGAATTTACACTAAATCCTCTTAAAATACAAGACCCCGGCAGTAACCGAGGTAAAATCCTTATATAATTCGACATATTACCAGAAATAAGCCCTTGGGATTAATATTGAATAAATATTTCACTATATATTTCTCATATTGAAAATAAGAGCATAATATTAGAATAAAAAACAACCTTTGGAAAGTCAAGTATAAGTATTTATTTCTATTATTCAATCACTTTGCTAAACATTATTACCTATCTAAAAATATTTCATACATTATTATAATTATTTGCCTACCGTACTTTTTACTTTATCAATATAATCCATAAGTAAAGAACCTAGTTTAAGAAGAAATATGCCTTGTTGCCATTCCAGTTCTTCATTCTCTAAATCATCTTGTCGCAAAAGCGCCAGGGATAAATCGGGGTTATTATTAAATAATTCTGCCAAATCACGTACCATCTGGTGTTCTACTATCTTAAGCCTAGGCAGACTCGTTTCCCACGGTCGAAAGGCAATTACAATATCTTCATTCCTTAGGGAAATTCTAATATCCCGGATGAATTTAGATAAATTCTTGCCAGGCGGAGTAGTTATTAATATGTTTTCAGTTGTAACTATGATATATCCCCACTGGTAGAACTGGGTCTGATTAAAAGACATCCATACGAATGTGGTAAAATCTTTACTTTCATACATTAATTTTAACCTGCGATTTTCCTTTAATAGGCTGATAATCAAATTATAATTTATAATACCAGCCCTATACCAATCTATTTGTAAAGGTTGATTCATCAGATTAACTGCATTCTCCTCCATACGATGCAGGGTTATAATATGGGCCTTGACTATCATCTCGCCCCTTTTTTTCAAATATTGAAAATCAGTTGGATCAAAAGGATGCAAATCCTCTAAAAGAATTTGTAGGTTTTTATCATATAAGTCAATTAAATCAGGCAGGACTATAAACATGGGATCACTAACCCATAACTTATCGCCTAAGGGCAGCAGTCTGGTCATGCCTAACATGCCTGATACAATATTTTCATGGACCCTGATCCCGAAATTACCATATATTTTATAAGATTTACCAGTAAAATAATCTTCGAAAATCAGATCATTTAATCCGGTGGGATAAATACGATAAAGCCCCACATGACTCATCATAATATTAAAAGCAGCTGTTTTTAAATAAGGGGGAAACCTCTTAGCTTGGTTTTCCCAGAATATGTTGGCATTAGTCATCTTGCTTTCATTTCTAAAATCTAGCATATTATAATATTTATAAAAACTATTAAAGGTGTTTCTCATTTCCTTGGTCCAGAACTTTTGTGAGTCACTGGTAACTTCATAAAAATTCTGCCTAGCTAAGGTTTCAGTTTCCTGCCAAGATTCTCTAGTTGCATAGGTGAACAAATGTAAATGTTGCCATACTTCTTCATAAGCCTTTATCTTATCATAGTCATTAAGCCTACCCCATTTAGGATATCTGGCCAATTCCATATTAAAATCTATGGTATATTCTTTAAAATGTCTTAAAAAAAGTTGGGCATGCTTGCTGATTAAACTGGAAGATACTCCATACCTTTTACTACTATAGGAATATTTCATTTTTACGCCATTTAGCTCCATATAAGTATGTTCCAAAGCAGCTATTATGGCTCTAGGTATGGATATTTTCGGCAGATGAACATTGGAGTATTCATTTAACATAAACAAGATCCAGGCTAATTTTTTAGGTTCCTCTGGATATAGCCAATCAAAAGCGCGAACCCCTATTTGACGGTAGTCCTCATTGTG
This sequence comes from uncultured Syntrophomonadaceae bacterium, assembly GCA_964623245.1. Taxonomy (GTDB): domain Bacteria; phylum Bacillota; class Syntrophomonadia; order Syntrophomonadales; family Syntrophomonadaceae; genus JAAYRQ01. The sequence continues at coordinate 6,313 of CAZUSS010000009.1, read as the reverse complement.
CCAATTATAAGCAGTTACAAAGGGGCTAAGTTCCTGATAAAGCCTATGTCTTTTGACTTTAATTGATATGGCATCAGGGTGGAATAACTCCCTACTATACCTGGCGCTATCAAGTTTTAGGCGGGTTTTAATTACCTTGGTGGGAATATAGTATTCATCCTTGCTTTTGGCCCTTAATTCAAGTAATTCCAACTTCTTTAATAGGCCATCAAGTAGGACCCTACCCTTGATATCAGTAGCCGCTTGTATAGGTGACATATTATCTAATTCATGATGGGGCGAGGCTAACCAATCATCTAAATATCTGTCATGGGTGATTTCCAATAGGATTTCTTCAGCCTCTTCCTCACTTAAAAAGGAAAAGCCATCTTCGAATCGATTAGCTGTCCTGATCCTGGATAGATCAAAATCACCTAAAATCATATTAATTTCTTCTAGGTTTTCACCTATAATAATGACTGAGGAGTCTAGAAAATAGACTCGATTAAATGTGTCCCTAAGCTTATTATAAGTCAATTTAATCCAGGATTTATTGCGCTCAATTATCGTAAATCCACGCCTGGAAAGCTGCCTCAACAGGGCCTTGTGTTGGGATTTTTCGATTAGAAGGGTTTTAGCCTTAATACGGTTTTTCCTTATCCCTTGGCTTAGGTCATAAGCTAGGCCACATAATACTTCACTATATTCTCGGATAAACAAATTGCGATCTTCAATTTGCTTATTAAGTCTAATAAATTCCATTTCCTCTAGGAGATAATCAGCCTGATCTGCTTGTATGAGGATAGTTTTACCCACTAACATAGTGGAATTATCAATTGTAACTAGACGGGTTAATATTAGGCTGCCAGAAGTGATCAATCTGGTAGCTGAACCGAAATTCCTTTCCACTACGAATTCATAGCCTAACCATAAATCCTGCAAAGCCACCACATTGTTATTTATCCATTTAACCTTATATAATGATAAGTAAGAATTTTTAAGACTGGCTAATACCTTACTTAACTTTTCATCCAGGTCATCTGATTGTTCGGCTAAATAAAAATCAATTATAGGTGATATATCATTATAACAACGGTAATTAAGAACATACCAATGCCAGAAAATAGGAATGAATTGCTCCCCTATTTCATCATTATTAGCATAAGAAATGAATTTTACCCGAGCAGCTTCTTCATATTTATAGAAATATGCTTTTACGTAATTAATTAGATTATTAAGGGCTAATTCAATCAGGTTATTATATTGGTTTTTTTTACCCCATGGGAAATGAATTACTCTGCATTCCTCAATTTGGTCGTAATTTTGAAGATGAGCCTTATCATCCCCATAATTACAAGTACTCGGTTGGCTGTATATTTTCGTCATTATCTGTATCCCCCCGCCCAACTTTTCCCCTATAATTTGCGATGACCAAGTTATTACATATTAATATTATATTATTACAGATTGCTATAATTTATCTTTTTTCCTATATATCATAATAACAAAAAAAAAGTATAATTACATAAAAAAATTAAAATTGCTTTAAATAAACAAAAAACCAGCTTGTCCATAAGCTGGTTTTTGAGCAGAACTTTATAGACTATTCCATTATTTCATTATAAATAATGGAATGTTTGTAACAACTGCCAGGGTCGAATTTATTTAGTTCTTCCATCATAATCCTGGCATTATCCAGATCACCTGCATAATAATATATACATCCTAAGTAGTATAGACTTTCATCAGTATAATTAGTATTAGGGAATTCCTTCAAGTATTGAAAATAATAGTCTTTAGCCTCATCATAATTTTCATATGTATAATGAGATAAAGCTAGGTAATACAAAGCTTCTCGGTTAATATAGCTCTGGCTGGATATAGCTACTACTACGGATAGATTGCTGATAGCGGTTTTATAATCTTGAGCCAAATAGGCCTGGTAACCTTTTCTGTAATATTCCTTTTCTTGTCCTACATCATAGTGAGAGCCTTCCGGCAAAAGGGCTACCTTAGCATTTTCTTCTGGTATTTGTGCATCATTATTACTATGGGCTATTACAGGTTGGGCCCTATTAATTTCCGCACTTAAATCAACAATTTTTGCTTGCAAATTCTGAATTGTATTTTTATAATCTTGCTTACTATTTAGGGAAAAACTCATTTGCAATAAAAGCAACATAATAAACATGCCAGATACAATAAGTAAGATATTACTTTTCGGTCCATGCTCGGGTTCTTCTGCTTTAGAAATACCGAACTTAGCCTTCCTAATTCCCTTTTTCGGGGTATGGATATACCTGATTAATTCTGGATTGTTCTGATCTAATTTTAGGCCTTGCTTCCAGACCTTAAGTGCATTCTTTTCATCATTTAATGCTAGATAAGTTAGGCCCAAAAGTTGATATAGGCTAATAAAATTATCATTTTCTTTGATTAGTTTTTGTAAATAACCTTGGGCAGTTAGAAAGTCCTTTTGCTCAATCAAATCAATAGCTTGATAATAGCGTTTTACCCAGAATTGGAAAGCTGGACTATTGAATTTCTCCAATTTACTACGGGCTATTTTATTGCTAGGCTCTATTTGTAGGACCTCATCCCAATTTTGTTTGGCCTGGAAAAAGTCACCCAACAAGTAAAAACAATCTGCTTTTAAATTCAATAATTCAATTTTATCAGCTGCAATTTTACTAGCTTCCTCTAAAATATATAAGGCCCCAGATATATCGTGTTTAGTTAATTTACTTAGTGCTTCCTCCAATAAATTATCAATATTACTATTAATCATTAGTTCACCTCGCCTCTGTTAGAATTTTACAATTGATATTCTCCAAGACGAGGTGAAAGTCCTTCCATAAAATGTAACTAATTTATAATTCTTTTATAAGATTGTTTATGGCAGTCACAATTTTTAGTGAAGTATCTTGCATAAGACTAATTTTTTCCTGGGCAGATACTATATCACCTTCATTATTCAGGTAGACTGCATCCTTTGCATATTGGTGAATTTGCCTATGTGGTTCATCTACAACTTGATTAAAGATGTGCAAAATTCGTTCATCAGTAACCTCTGCTAACCATTTTCCTAGCCTACATTCAGTGTGATCTACAACCGTTTCGGGGTCTATGGTTAAATTATTCTTTACTATAAATTCATACTTCTTAACAAAACCAATATGGTCATCTTTTACTTGGTTAAGGATGACCTCATCTGGCAGCTTAAATTGTCCCACAGTATCTCTTAGATTATCTGCCACCCCAATAGTATGACCTACTATCCCCAGTAATTCTTCAAAGTTCTCCTCCTGGGCATTAAGATTATCAATTTGTACTTCTAGGGTATTAATTAAATTAACTGTATTACTATTTACACTATTGACTACCGCGGAAATTTCCTCTGAAGAGGCACTTTGTTCTTGCATAGCCGAAGTTATTTCTAGGACTATATCTTCTATATTCACTACCCTCTCCACGATGTTGTCCAAGCTGCCAACCACCATTGTTGTTGTACGGCTGCCTTCCTCAATAGCAGTACTCATTGATTCTATTTCTTCCACAAAATTACTCACATTATTTTGGACATTATCTATTAATAGACTTATTTGTTTCGTATAGTCTGCAGTTTCTTCAGCTAGTTTCCTAACTTCCTCTGCTACTACCGCAAAACCACGTCCATGCTCACCAGCCCTAGCAGACTCAATAGCAGCATTAAGGGCTAATAAATTGGTCTGTTCTGATACAGCCATAATGGTATTGGTGATTTGGCCTATATCCTTGGAAATAGCATCTAGCTCCCTAACCTTTTCAATGGTGTTTTCCCCTCTCAATTTCAGCTGGTTAACCACCCTATCTACTTCATTTATATCATTTTTACCTTCCCTAGCAGCTTCAGCTAAGTTAACATAAATCTCCTGCAGATTATGGGCCTGCTCAGCTACCATTTGGGAGGCCTTTGCAATTTCCTCTACCCCAATATCAGCTTCTTGAAGATTATGTCCCACATCCTTAAGATGGGTGCCTACATTATCTAATGTGGCAATACTGCTTATTAACTTTTTAATTGAAGATTCGGAGACATCATTCATATAGTAGGCATTAGTAATAAGTTCAGAAGTACTACTAAATAGGGAGAAAAATACTTCCTTAACCTTATTGACTAAAACAGAAAAATCCCCAGCAAGCCTACCTATTTCGTCGCTTGTTTTAATTTGGACTACCCGAGTTAGATCACCATCACTAACATCCTTCATTATTTCTTGTAAAGGCCTTAGGTGCCTGAAAGCCCTATGTAAAATAATATAAGCACAAGCACTTAACAAAATTAAAGATAAGACAACAACTAACAGAGTTCTGTTAAAAGCCTTTTTTTCCGCAGCAATGAATTGAGTCCTATTTATTTCAGCTTGTATAAAGGCAATAGCATTTCCATCTATACCGACTATAGGGATCAATGAAACAGTGTATTTCTTATCTGAGGTATTCCAGTGAGACTTTTCTCCACCTGCAATGCCTTCTATATCGCTATGGGTCATAGTTAATTTAGGTTCACTAGTTCCCCATAAAAGTTGGAGTTCTTCAGTAGAACAACTGGCCCCGCAACCTAAAATATGAAAATTACCATAATCTAATGCTCCCAGACCTTTGGCCACTTCTTCCGCTAAAGATAAGCCTATTTCATAGACCCCGATAAAATTATTATCCACAAATATGGGGCTAATACATCTTATACCGTAGCCTGCCACACCTTCCTCTACAGTTAATACCCTTTCTTGAGTTTCTATAGCTTGGACCAATCCTTTTCTAAAACTTAAATTATCCCCAAAATTGTTGGGGTCATGTACCCTAAAAAAAGAATCTATATCAGGAGTTATAAATTGAATTTGGGCCACATGATGGTCCCCATTCCATCCCTCATAAATAGGCTGCAAAAGACGAGCTAATTCTTCCCGATCTTCAGCTTGGAAAGCTTCAACTACACCAGGATACACAATTAAAGAATCGGCAAAAAGCTTGGCAGTTTCCATGGCATCATTAAGACAATCCTCCACCACACGATCTACCTCTGCTATATATTGTCCTTCAAAATCCCCAATCAAAGCCCTTTGCAAGGATAAATTGTTCCAGAAAAAGAAAACGAAAACTGCAATATTAAAAATTACTAGGTATATTATTAATTTCGTTTTTATACTTTTGTTCATATAAATCCTCCTATCACACCAAAATATTACCTCAATAATAACATAATTTAAGAAATAAATAACAATCCCGGGACATTTAGTCGACAAATTAATTATCTCATTTTCATAACTCTAGGGACCATATGAAGCATATTTTAATATAAATATATATAAGGAAATTCCTATAAGGTAGGGAAAAACAATGTTTTATGCTAGCCGTTTTCTTAGATACGAGCCCACAGAAATAATGTCTGGGCCTGATGTAAGGATACTACAAGAAGCCTTATCCAAGACTGGCTACTATCAAGGCAAGATTGATGGCCTTTTTGGAAGTAAAACCGAATTGGCACTATTAAAATTTCAAACAGAACACCAAATAATTGCCGATGGCATAGCTGGGCCAGACACCTGGAATATTTTAAACCTTTACAGTCCCTATGTGAAAGATGCCCAATTGACTTTCAACACAAAGTTACCCCGTATCCATATTGATGTTAATAAACGTAGACTTACCTTTTTCAAAACTGATAATAGCAGCAAAACATATAAAATTGCAGTAGGTAGACCATCTAATCCCACCCCTTTAGGTAATTGGGTTATTGTCCAGAAGGCCTTAAATCCTGGTGGCCCTTTCGGAGTTAGATGGATGAGGTTGAGCGTACCTTGGGGTGGCTATGGAATCCATGGTACTAATAACCCCAAATCAATCGGTCGGGCAGTAAGCCATGGCTGTATCCGCCTATTTAATGAAGATGTCATAGAAATTTATGCCCTGACCCCCATAGGGACACCTGTGAATATTACAGGCACAGCTTATAGTGCCAGACCCTTAAAAAGGGGTGATACAGGAAAAGATGTAATCCGGGTCCAAAGAATGCTGAAAAGATTGGGCTTTTACAGGTACAAAATAGACGGAGATTTCGGTGAACTCACCGAAGATGCAGTAATAAAGTTCCAAATCGCCAAAGACCTAACTCCAGATGGCATAGTAGGCCCCGCTACCTATGAAAAGCTCTACAAGGAATATGACAAGGTAACCAAAAATACTGCACCCTAAAATCCTTTGGCCATAAAGACATAAACCCGATTGCTTGCCCAGGACAAGATTTCCCCTGCCCCCCAGTTGCAATAACAAGTGACCATCCCCGACTGGCAAC
>CAZUSS010000008.1:0-39978 GCA_964623245.1 uncultured Syntrophomonadaceae bacterium | reverse complement strand
ACTAAATCCAACTGTAGCTAAATTATTAAAAACATTTAAATTAGATAAAGATTATGTTAAGGGGGTGGGAAACTATTTATATGATAATCAGGGGAATGAATTTCTGGATTTTATTGCCCAATATGGGGCAGTTCCCTTTGGCTATAACCCCGATTTTGTGTGGAAGGCCTTAGATAGGATCAGGGATAATCAAATTCCTAGTCTTACCCAACCTTCCCTACCTAGTGAAGCATTAAAATTGGCTAACCTCTTAGCTGATCTTTCTCCAGGTGATTTATCTTATGCCACCTTTTGTCAGAGTGGTGCAGAGGCAGTGGAAACTGCCATTAAGCTGTCCCGTTCTGCTACGGGGAAAAGTATGATAGTATCAGCCCAAAGAAGTTTTCATGGTAAAACTATGGGGGCCTTATCAGCAACCGGGCGTGAGGTCTATCAAAGACCCTTTGGGGCCCCGATTCCTGGATTTTGTTATGTTCCTTATAATGATATTGATGCCTTAGAAAAGGTAATAATGGAAAATAAGGATAATATGGCCGCCTTTATAATTGAACTTGTACAAGGGGAAGGTGGTATTATTCCAGCCCAACCCGGCTATATTAAGGCAGCTCAGGACTTGTGTAATCAACATGAAATAGTCTTTATCGTAGATGAAATACAGACAGGACTAGGCAGAACTGGTTACTTGTTTGCTTGTGAAGAGGAAGGGATTGAACCCGATATCTTATTACTAGCCAAAGCCTTAGGGGGAGGATTGCTGCCCATAGGAGTATGCTTAAGTTCCCCTAAAATATACAATGATGAATTTGGTTCCTTACACAGTTCTACCTTTGCTAATAATAGTGTAACTTGTGCAGTAGGATCTGCAGTTATAGCAGAACTGCTTAAAGATAATCGGAAATTGATTAAAGAAGTAGGGATCAAGGGTAAATACTTGTTAAATGAAGTTGAAAATTTAAAAAAGTCATATCCCCAGCTGATAAAGGCTGTACGTGGTAAAGGCTTAATGGTAGGGGTAGAGTTTGCTAATCTGGAAGATGTCGGCTCTTATGATATTACTTATATAGCTGATCAAAACGGCTTTACAGCACTTTTGGCTGGCTATTTGCTAAATGTGCATAATATAAGGATAGCACCATTCCTAAATAACCCCATGACCTTGAGATTGCAACCACCACTTACCATTACTTATGCCCAAATAGATTATGTTATGGCAGCTCTACGATTAGTATGTTCAATTCTGGAGGCCCGTGATTATAGTAAAATCTACCGTTACCTTATTGGTGATAATAAGGTTCCACAGGATATAAAGGATTATAAAGCAAGCACACGAGGTATTAAATCATCTACTTTAAAGGATGGGGAAATGCCTTCAGAAAAGTTTGCCTTTATTATTCACTACCCAGCTCCTGAAGATGTAATTGTGAATAATCCTTCCTTTGCTGATTTTTCCAAAGAAGATTTATATAAATTTATGGCATGGCAAAGTCAAAATTCCGAACCTGGGGTAGTATGCCATATGCCCGCCATCCGTTCTGCTCATGGTAGCATCGGGGAAGGTTGGCTTATAGGAGTCCCCTTCGGAGCCAGGGAAATCATGAGTTTACCTAGGGAGCAAACTGTGGAGGTAATCCAGAAAGCAGTTGATATGGGCAGGGATTTGGGTGCCAAGATTGTCGGTCTAGGTGCACTGACCTCCGTAGTCACCAGGGGGGGTAGGGCCGTATTAGGGCGCGATGTGGCCATAACCAGTGGCAATAGTTTTACCACTTTAATGGCAGTAGAAGCCCTATTCCTAGGGGCAGAAAAAATGCAGATTTCATTAACTGGGTCCCAAGGAGCTGTGCTGGGGGCTACTGGTTCAATTGGTCGGGCTTGTGCGATGATTTTATCAGAACGGGTAGCCAATATTGTATTACTCGGTAATCCCAATTATCCTACAAGCAGTAAAAATAGACTGCAATCATTGATTACCGATATGTTTATTTATGCCAGCCAAAGGAGAAAGGCGGGAATTAGGGAAGGTCTAGCTTTATGGCTAGATGAACTAATTATCAAATTAGAGCAAGAGGGAAGTACCCAGGCCCAGGAATATATAGATACTCTAAGCCTGGAAACTAATATTAACTATGAGCTTATAAATCTAATATGTGCCCACCTTGCTATAAAGAACCCCATTGCATGGAGTGTTGATACCGCAAACACTTTACCCACTTGTAATTTAATAGTGGCAGCCAGCAATTCCCCCGAATATTTAATATACCCCGAACATTTAAGGGCGGGAACAGTAGTATGTGATGTAGCCCGTCCTGCCGATGTGTCTCCACAAGTATATGAGTTGAGGGACGATGTTTTAATCCTAGAAGGTGGATTAGTTCAATATTCAGATGATATAGCTTTTGGGCCTAACTTAGGTTATAGGGATGGTGTAAGCCTGGCCTGCCTATCCGAGACAGTGCTTTTGGCTTTAGAAGGTGATTATCAAGATTATAGTATTGGGGTCAAATTACCCTTGGAAACTATCGCTTATTTGCGAAGCCTAGGGGAAAAACATGGTTTTTCCCTGGCGGGTTTAGTAATGGGGGGCCGAGAAGTAACAGACGAAGATATAGCAATGATTTACCAAAGTGCCATGAAAAAATTAGCAGTTGGCTAATAAAAATTGCCTTTAATCTTTATTATTAATAAAATAGAAACTAAAGGAATGTGCTGGGAGGTAAATAGGGTGGCTGAAATTAGAATCAAAAAAAATGGAAAATGGTATTTTGGTGGAAACGAGATGTTTAGAAGGAAAATATTAAATGTCTTAGCCGCTAATATCGTAAAAACAGATGATAATAGCTATATGATTAAATTAGGTGAAGATACAAATCCCTTAGTGGTAGAGGATGTACCCTTTTATGCCACGGGGCTTGTAGAGGATGAGAATAAATTAAAATTAGTATTTTTCGATTTACAAGAACTTGTACTAGACCATGAACAAAAGCTATATTTCAAAGGGGATGTACCATATATTACTTATAAATGGCCTGGGGACACCAGGCTAAGTCGGGGGGTATACTGGAAGTTGAGCGACTTTTTTGTTTTCCGGGGTGAAGATGTATACATAGTCCCACCAAGTAATGGTTATAATTAGGCAAAAAAATGGGGCTCTAATCCGATCAAGCCCCTCATTCGTTATTATTGGTAAAACACCCCAATAATGTATGTCCCCCTAACTATTATATAATGCAATTTCGGTGCCAAGTGTCAAAAGGGGTCAGGAAGCTGGATATTAGGGGATGGTTAAAAAAGGGGTGTCCCACATTTGATACGCAATACTGTATCCAATATGGGACACCCTGTCTACTTTTTGATACTATTAGAGCCGAAAGGGGCTAGTCATTCTAAAACGCGATTCGTCAATAGTTAGGGCCCTATCTATACTTTTTATCATTTTATATTTATCTTCCGGTAGCCCGCCATTTACGTTCCAGTAATTGGAGACATGATCACTTAAAACTGTTGAACCTTGGCAATCTAAGTGTTCAACTAATAATCTAATTTCTTTAAGGGCTTGGTGGGGAGATAAAAGCTTGAAAGTTCCAGCTTGGTAATCTTCATATATAGGAGTACCAGGTACTGGTACAAAAGTTCTTAGGCGTATAAAATCTGGACTGAACTGGGACAATGCTTTGGCACTATTGATGGCATGCTGTTCAGTAAGTTCCTCACCACCGATTCCCACCAGGTAATATTCACTCACATCAATACCAGCATTTTTTAGTTTAATTCCTGCGGAGATAATTCCCTCTGCAGTTACACCCTTGGAGATTCGTTTTAATACTTCGTCATCTCCGCTTTCCATTCCTGTATGGACTCTGGAAAGCCCAGCTGCCTTTAGCCTTATAAGTTCATCCTGTTTTTTAACATTGACATATCTAGCAGAACCATAAACAGTAATTCTTGTCAGATGGGGAAATAATGAGTGGGCATATTCAAATATTTCCACTAATTGATCTGTCTTCATTATTATAGTATTGCCATCAGGGAAAAACAGTGATTCCACATATTCACCATAATAGTCCCTAGCCGCTAATAAGTCCTCTTTAATTTCTTCAACTGGCCTAAGTCTAAATTTAGTGCCCTTGTACATATTACAAAAAGTACATTTATTATGAGGACAACCTATGGTAGCTTGTATTAATAATGAACCTGCCTCGCTTGGAGGGCGGTAAACTACACCTTCATATCTCATATATAAGAACCTCCTTAAAGTAGTAGTGAAAAATTGCTGTGAAAAATAGTAGATTATAACTAGTATAACAAATTAATCGGTCTTATAGGTTGAATAATGTTAACCATATAATGTTGTTGGGAATAAGACAATATAGTAGAATAGGGTATAAGTAATATTTATAGCATAATGGGGTGGAAGGGTAAGGGGAAGATATATGTCGATCAGGGTTTTAATTGTGGACGACAATGAACGGGAGAGAGTTGTTCTTCGCTATGTGTTAGAACAAATCTCCAATGTTGAGATCGTAGGGGAAGCTATTAGTGGCTTAGAGGCCTTGTTGATATGCCAAGAACAAAAGGTAGATTTAGTTTTTTTGGAAGTTAATATGCCTGAGATGGATGGTTTCGAAATTGCAGAAAAGCTCCTGATACTTAAGGATAAACCACTATTTGCTTATGTTAGCTCCCAGCAAGAATTTGCTTTTAAGGCTTATGACCTTGGGGCAGTAGATTATATAATTAAACCGATTGTGAAGGCCAGAATTGAAAAAACCATTAATCGGGTCAAATATCAGATGGCACATGAACAAATAATTGATGAAAAGGTAAAAACCAAGCTAAAAGAGCGTATAGACTTTATGCTAAAAAGATACAAGGATCATGAAAATTATAGCAATAAGCTACCCATTAGGGCAAAAGGTAAAATTATTTTACTCAACCAAGAGGACATCATATATTGTGAGAGTCAAGGGAAAAAGGTCCTTATCGCTACCCAAGATGAAGGACACTTATGTAATTATACCTTAAATGAACTGGAAAAACGCCTGAACAGTGTCGTTTTTTTTAGGGCCCATCAGGCCTTCATCGTTAATCTGAATTATATTAAAGAGATCGTTAATTTCGGTGAAGGCACTTATCTTTTAAACCTAACTTTTCATACTAAGAAGAATATTATACTTAGTCGTTCTAGGGCTAGACTTTTGAGACAGAAAATGGGGATTAAATAAGCCTACACCACAAAAGCGGCACTTTGGGCCATAAAAACGACCGACCATGACCATAGATAATTTTTATATGGGGCATATAAAACCTGTATATAGCGATAAAAAAGGGTGGATTTATAGCTAATACTCTCTTGCCCTATAAAACTTAGTTAATAGGTTGCAAAAATGCCAAGATAGTGCTATTTATCCACTTATGGCGACCAAGTAATGCAAGTATAGAGAAAAAAATCACAAGATAGATTATAGTAAAAGTGTAGAAAAGAGCGTAAAATATTAAATAATAAAGGAGGTTATTTTGTTCGGTATAGATAAATTAGTAAATGGCATTGATTTTTCATGGATTTCCAATGAGAGCTAGGTCGGATTTGTTGGAAAGGGTGTTATGAAAAGGTATTAGGGACGGGAGTGTGATGCTCATGATACCATTTTACAAACTTGAACGGTATGAAGGTAATGAAGACTTATTTGAGTTAGTTTTAATGTCTATAGTCTCAAGTTATGTTGGCGAACCTATGCATATTCATGCCGAAGGGCTAAGAGGAACGGGTAAAACTACGATAATGCGGGCTGCAAAAGATATATTGCCACAAATAGAAAGGATTAAAGGATGCATTTATAATTGTGATCCCAATAATCCACATTGTCCTCATCACAGGGATTTATCCGCTGCCCAAGTAGCAGAAATCGGCACTGAGATGATTACTATGCCATTCTTGGAAATTTCGCATTCGGCCAAGGTAGGTACCATTGCAGGTAGTATTGATTTAACTAAGTTAACCGACACTGATAATCCAGAAGCCCGGTTATTGCCGGGGATCATCCCCCAAGCCCATCGCGGAATTATATTTATAGATGAAATAAATAGATTGGCAGATACTTCGCCAGAAATTACAGATATTATGCTTGATGTTATGGGCAATAAACCTGGACATATTCAAATTGAGGAAGCTGGTTTACCTGTAGTAGATATCCCGGTTAATGTATCAGTTTGGGCAGCTTCGAATCCAGACGAAGAACCGGGTGCCTTAGAGGAGATTAGGAGACAACTATCAGATCGTTTTGATGTGGTATGTTATATGGGAAGACCGGATTCGGTAGATGTCTTATCCCAGATTTTAAAAGAAAACTCCTATAGTTATAAACTACAAAGGGCTAAACAAAATGCCAATATCGAAGTAGATGATATAGGTAATGATAAATATAGGCAAGATATCTTAAAGTGGGCAGAGGCCTATCGGAAAGCTGAATTGCCAGACTTTCTAAGAAATTATATTGCCAGATTATATATTAAACACAACTTAGAAAGTATTAGGGCTATTGAAGCTATGCAGCAAGGGGCGGTTCTGCATAGTATAATTAGGGGACGGGATAAGGTCCTAATTAATGATGTAACCCATATGATTCGTTTAGTTCTTAAGCATCGGGTAGATGGGGATACATTAGTGAAAATGATTAACGATGTCGATGTGCAAGGTGTTAGGGACGGAATTCTGAGTTTTAAATCAAGAAGAAATAAAAAGAAAGATGATACAGATTCTAGCTACTTTAAAACTGGCAGGCCTTTGCGGGATATGGCTAGGGGCGAATTAGTTAATACTGAAAAAACCTTAACTCCCCATGAACTTTAAACAAGGAGGGAGTTTAAATGGTACTTGGAGAAAATACTAATATAGACAAAGCTGCTTCTGTTGGTAATTATTTGGCACTTTATCTAGGTCAAGACCAAGGTGTCAGACTAGGGGAAAGTGCAGTCGTTAGCCGTAAAGCCCACGCTAAAATGCCAGAGAAGAGGATAAAAGGACAAATTAAAATTTTACAAAATCGTGATGCAGGTAAAACATACCTTGATTTTGTTGATATTGATCAAGTAGTTCATATTGATATATACCACAAGCCTGGAGAAATAGACCCCGTTCTGATTACCCAGGCTATTTTTTTTAATTTTGAACAATACTTCCTGGAAAGGGATCCCCTCTTAAAATATGCCGAAGAAGAACGTTTTAAAATGATTTCGGAATATATGAACAAAATCTTTATTACCACTAATGGGGGTAAAGGGACCATGTATGACCTTTTCCAGAATATAGTTAAACCAATTACAGAGGAAGATGAAGGCTTTGATCATGTCCATATTTTAGCACGCCTAAACCGAGAAGATTACTATTTGGTATATGTAATTGCTGAGGCAGTAGAAGAGGTAGTCCTAGGTTCCGAAGTTAAGCTTGCTAGGGTGCATAATTTATCTCATGGCAACCAAAAGGAAATAGAAGATAACTTTGCGGGTTATATAAAGCTACCTTGGAAAAAACTTAAAGGGCAAAAAGCTAGGGCCTTGCCTGATAAAGAAAATGTTAACCAGTTAATTTTGAAATTAGCTGAAAAGTTTGGCGGAGTAGATGAAATAGAAGAATTCATGGAAAGCTACTCTACCAATATCTTTAAAAGGAAAGGGATAGACCAACAAAAGAAAAAGTGGGGAGATGTAGAACATTATATAGAACAATTGGAGGAACTAGGCTTATTAAGAAATACACCTTTTGGCACTATTATGACCAGAAGGGGTCTAGAATTGACCGACTATGTCATTAACCACAAATGTGAACTAGAGACGGAAATTCGCAAAAATATGCGCAAGGTACCTGCTGGAGGCACGAGTAGATTTCGCAAAGTAGGGCAAATGGATCCTAGAACTATCTCTTCTATTGAATTAATTAATCGTAATAAAACGATTAATGACCCTGATTCTACTTGGTCTGGGGAGTTGGCAGTTCCTGAAACGGTTGTGCAAGCAGTAAAAAATAGCTTTATTCGGGGAGATAAGCGTTTAAACATACAAAAGGAAGACTTACACTTTTATAAAAAGAGGATTTATACCCCTATAGACATCTGTCTATTAATTGATGCCTCTGGCAGTATGGCTGGGGATAAACGCCAAGCGGCCTGTTATTTAGCCGAGCATTTATTATTGACGGGAAAAGAAAAAGTAGCTGTAATCACTTTCCAGGAAAGAAGTAGTCAGGTCGTAGTGCCTTTTACTCGCGATCATAGTCTACTACGGAAAGGATTGGCTAGTATTAGTCCTGCGGGGCTAACTCCTTTAGCTAGTGGTATAGTTACCGCGGTCAATTTAATTAGAGAAAACCGCGTAAGAAATCCACTTTTAGTCATGATCACTGATGGTGTACCAAATGCACCCCTATGGACTTTAGATGCAGCCAGTGATGCACTAGAGGCCGCTTCCTTTATTCCCGAAGCTAAAATTCATTTAGTGTGCATTGGGGTGGAATCTAACCGTATATTCTTAGAAAAACTTTCTAATCGGGCCAAAGGGGTATTATATTTAGTAGATGATTTGAATAAAGATAACCTAATAAATATAGTCAGACACGAAAAGAAATCCCTGATAAATCCAGAAATAAATCTAGCTTAAATGACACCTATTTTATAAAAAGCATTTGACCAAATTTATAAAACTGCGGTAAAATTTAAGCGAAATGATTTGGGAATTAGTGCGTAATTGCTATAATAACTCCTCCTTCATGTTGTAGAGCACCAGCTGGTGCTCTTTTTCTTGATTTAAGACATATTCTTTTGAGGGGACAAGTTGATAAAAATGGAATAATTGTGCTTTTCCTATAGTATCTATTAAATAATAGATGAATAGGAGGGCTATTAGATGGGAAAAAAATTTATAAGTATATTAGCTTTAATAGTTTTAACAGTTTGTCTTATTAGTGGAGGCTGTACTCCCTTTGAAAAAAATGAACTTAAATCTTGGAAGGATTTACTAGAGATTAATCCTATTGAGGAAATTTCTGATGGAGATGGGGTAGCAGGTGATCTAGAAAGTGAAAAAAATGAAATCGATTCTATGTTAAGGGATGATACGGAAAAAATCATGATTGATCTGTATTTTATTGCTGCAGACGGAAGTAAGCTGACCAAGGAAAGCCGTTCCATTACTAAACAGGAGGGTTTAGCCAGGGGCACTATAGAAGAACTAATTTCTGGACCTAGTAAAGGGGAAAACCTACTTGTATTTCCGGATAATACCGAATTATTAGATATTAATATTAGGCCTGAAGGGAACTGCATAATAGACTTTAGCGAGGAACTAACTAGAATTACCAATGAACACCAGGAAAAATTGGTAGTCTACTCCATAGTCAATACCCTGGCCCAATTTGATTCGGTAAAGGATGTGCAAATTTTAATAAATGGCAATAAATTGGAAAAACTCGCGGGCTATGTGGATATTTCTAGACCTTTAGAGCCAGATTATTCAATATGATTTTTTGCAGTTTGCAATTATTAATTTGCCAGATATGACATTGATCTTCACCGAAAAGATTGTGTTGATTTCGAAAATTTATTAGGGGAATTAGTGGGACCTAATCTTTATCTACACAGATTAGGTAGAAATGCTTTTCTATATTTAAGCCCATGCTTTTTGTGCTTTCCTTATTTATCATATCTTATTCCTATTATTTTGCTTTTTTTATTTAACATTTGCCAGATTTTCTGGTAGTATCGTAAAGAATATAATAGATAATTAGCAAACTTGGCTAAAAGGGGTGTTGATGTGGGAAAAGATAAACCTATTGGGATATTTGATTCTGGTATAGGTGGATTAACTGTTGTACAATCGCTGATAAAGGGACTTTACCACGAAGATTTCATATATTTCGGTGATACAGCCCATGTTCCATACGGTAATAAAAGTGCAGAAGATTTATTTACTTATGCTTATAATATAATTAACTTTCTTGTAGAGAATCAGGTCAAGGCAGTAGTAGTAGCATGTGGCACCCATTCTTCGGTTACTTTACCTAAAATAAGCCAAGAATATGATTTGCCCATCCTAGGTGTGGTTGAACCAGGTGCCCAGGTAGCTGCTGACTCTTCACGGAATAAAAGAATAGGGGTTTTGGCTACCCAGGCTACAACAAATAGCCTAGCCTACACTAAAGCCATTAAGACAATTGACGATAAATGTCAGGTTTTTGAGGTGGCTTGCCCCAAATTTGTCCCTTTAGTTGAGAAGGGGGACTTAAACAGTGCAGTGGCCAAAGATGCAGTAGTGGAATATCTTAGGCCCCTTTTGGAAGAAGGTGTTGATACTATAATTTTAGGATGTACCCATTATCCCTTTTTAAATCAAGTAATCCAGGATTATGCAGATGCAAATATAAAGATTATTGATCCCTCATTTGCTACGGTAGAGAGTCTGAAAAATTTATTAAGTGAACAGGGATTATTAAGAGATAGCCAGAATAATCCTAGTCGTAAATTCTATGTAAGCGGAAACGATGAATCCTTTTATAAGGTAGGAAACCTACTTTTAGGTAACATAATCACAGAAGTCAATAAGGTTAACTTAGATTGAAGGTATGTAAAATGTCGAAGATTGGATTTACTACTACAATTCCAGTAGAGGTAATTTTGGCGGCCCATAAGATCCCTTTAGATCTTAATAATATTTTTGTTAATGCGGCCAATGCGGCTGCCATGGTAGAATTTGCGGAGGAAGAAGGTTACCCACGTACTACTTGTGGTTGGATTAAGGGCCTTTATACCTCTGCGCTAAATTATAATTTAGAGGCTTTAATCGCGGTTATGGTAGGTGATTGTAGCAATACTCAAGCATTAATGGAAACCTTGCAGCTAAAAGGGGTCACTACTATACCCTTTGCTTATCCCTTTGATCGGGACAAGCAGATCTTAAAGGCCCATATCGATAAATTAATTAACTTTCTACAAGTTGATTTAGATAAAGTTGAGCAAGTTAGGTGTGAACTACAACCGATTAGGGAACTTTTAAAAGAACTTGATATCATGACTTGGCGGGATAATTTGGTTTCAGGAGGAGAAAATCATTATTATTTAGTGTCTTCTAGTGATTTCAACAGCGATCCAGTCCAATTTGAAATAGATGTGGCCAATTTTATTGCCGAGGCTAAGTTGAGAGAGCCCCTAACCGAAGAAGTAAGGTTAGCCTTTCTAGGAGTACCTCCTATTTTTACTAACCTATATGAGGTCTTGGAAAATATGGGGGCTAGGGTAGTATTTAACGAAATACAGCGTCAATTTGCCATGCCCTTTGATACGGATAATATTTACGAGCAATATATAAAATATACCTATCCTTATGGGGTTTTCGCCCGCCTGGAAGATATCGAAAAGGAAATAAAAAAAAGGAATATTGATGGGGTAATTCATTATACTCAATCCTTTTGTTATCGCCAGATTGAAGATATAATAATTAGGGAGAGACTTGATTTGCCTTTTATTACCCTGGAGGGAGACAAACCAGGTAAAGTTGATGCTAGGAGTCGTATGCGTTTAGAAGCTTTTATAAATATGATTAGGTTTTAGGTGATTTTATAGTGATTGGAATAGATTTAGGTTCAAGGCATGTAAAAATGGTACAAATGGTTGATGGGGATATTATACAAAGTAAAATTTATGATACAATTCAATTTTATCGTAGCTACACCAAAATAGAAGAAAAGGGCCTAAGGATTGAACCCGAAAAATTAGGTTTTACCGATGATAATATTGTGGCTACTGGCTATGGAAAAATTACGGTACAAGTTGAAAATGCTATCCATATTCCTGAGATTCAAGCCCATGCCAAAGGGGCAGTCTTTCAGAGTGGCTTGAAGGATTTTACCCTGCTAGATATTGGTGGACAAGACACCAAGGTGATAAAAATACGTAACCAAAAAGTGGTAGACTTTATGACTAACGATAGGTGTGCTGCTAGTTCAGGGAGATATATGGAAAACATGGCTAATGTATTAAATATAACATTGGAGGAATTATCCCAGCATAGTGCAGCACCAGTAGAATTAAGTTCGACTTGCGCCATTTTCGGTGAAACTGAAATTATTGCTAAAATTGTGGAAGGCTATGATACTAAGAGTCTAGCGGCTGGCATTAATTATACATTATTCAAAAGGTTTGCTAGGCTTTTAAATAAAATGGCCAGTCAGGTAATAGTCTTATCAGGGGGAGGCTCCAAAAACCAAGCCTTAAAAACTATTATTGCCCGGGAGCGCGGTGTAGAGGTAATAAGCCTAGCCAACCCTCAATTAAATGGAGCCATAGGTTGTTGTCTGTACGGGCAGGAAAAGGTAGGGAGGTAGATCCATGCGGGTGATAGATGGCCAAGAAATTATAGATAAGCTAGCTGCAGCTATCATTACCGCTAATACAAAATTACCCCCAGATGTCCTGCAAGCAATAAGGGCTGCTATTGAAATAGAGACCCTACCCAGGGCTAAAAATATTCTACAAATAATTCTGGAAAATGCCCATATAGCAGAAACTGAAAAAATAGCATTATGTCAGGATACGGGAATGGTCGTTATAGATGTGGAAATAGGACAAGATGTCAACATTAGTGGGGGTAATTTGGAGGATATTCTTAATGAAGGAGTTAGAAGGGGATACAAAGCCGGATATTTACGGAATTCAGTAGTAAATGATCCTATTTTAAGAATAAATACCTTGGATAACACACCTGCAATTATTCACTATAAAATAGTATCTGGAGACAAGGTGAAAATAACTTTATTTCCCAAAGGGGCGGGCAGCGAGAATGTAGGGCAGTTAAGTATGCTAAATCCTCTAGATGGCCTAAAGGGAGTTAAAGCTTTTGTTTTAAAAACTGTCCGTGAGGCGGGTGCTAATCCATGTCCACCAATTATTGTAGGTGTAGGCATAGGTGGAAATATGGAAAAAGCTACCCTGCTAGCCAAAAGGGCTTTGCTAAGACCGCTTGATATTAGAAGCAAGCTGCCGTATTTAGCCGAATTTGAATTAGACTTATTAAATGAGATTAATAACCTAGGCATAGGCCCCCAAGGCCTAGGGGGTAAAACTACTGCCTTAGGGGTTAATATAGAGGCTTTTGCTACTCATATAGCCAGCCTACCAGTAGCAGTCAATATTGGTTGTCATTCGACTAGAAGGATGGTAGTTTCATTTTGATTAAGGGATTCTTTGGGGGGACTTATGCGAGTTTTAAAGGCTCCTTTGCAGGAAGTAGATATAAAACATTTACAAGTAGGAGAAGAAGTTTTGTTAGAGGGTACCCTCTATACTGCTAGGGATATGGCCCATAAAAGAATGTGTGCTACTATTGAAACTGGTGGACACTTGCCTATAGATTTAAAAGGGCAAATAATATATTATACAGGACCATGTCCAGCACCAGCTAATAAAGTAATAGGTTCAGCCGGCCCTACGACTAGCAATCGCATGGATGGCTTTACCGAGGCTTTGCTTGCCCAAGGGCTTAAGTGTATGGTGGGTAAGGGCAGCCGAAATGCTCATATTATTGATGCCATAAGAAAGTACCAAGCTATTTATTTAGTTACAATTGGGGGAGCAGGGGCTTATTTAGCTCGCCAAATTACAGGCTCCCAAGTGGTAGCCTATGAAGAATTTGGGCCTGAGGCCATTAGGCGCTTGGAAGTTAAGGCTTTTCCAGCTATTGTAGCTATAGATATAAAAGGTAACAATATATTTACGGAGGCATGATTATGTCAAGACCTAATGATAGAGCTAATGATGAAATGCGGCCTGTATTAATAAAACCTAACTTTATTAAACACCCAGATGGCTCGGTGCTAATTGAAGTTGGGGATACTAAGGTATTATGTTCCGCATTTATTGAGGAAAGAGTACCTTCGTTTCTGAAAGGTTCTGGTAGTGGTTGGGTAACCGCGGAATATTCCCTATTACCTGCTTCAACTGAGACTAGGACTACCCGTGAAGCAAGTAGGGGAAAAGTAAGTGGTCGGACTTCGGAAATCCAAAGGCTGATCGGGCGTTCCTTAAGGACTGTAGTAGACATGGAAGCCCTAGGGGAAAAAACTATTTGGATAGACTGTGATGTTATCCAAGCTGATGGTGGAACTAGGACTGCCTCTATAACTGGGGCATTTGTAGCTCTAAGCCTGGCCCTAAAAAAATTAAAGGATAATGGAACCATTGAAAGCCTGCCCATAAAGGATTATGTGGCAGCGGTTAGTGTTGGCATAAGTAATGAAGTACCCGTCTTAGATTTAGAATATATTGAAGATGTTGATGCTGAGGTTGATATGAATATAGTGCAAACTTCTCAGGGTGAATATATCGAGATTCAAGGTACTGGTGAAAGTAGGCCCTTTTCGCCCCAAGAATTAGAAGAACTTTTAGCTTTAGCCCAGAAAGGGATAAACGAACTGATTGTCCTACAAAAAAGTATTTTGGAGGAATAATGCAGGAACTATTAATAGCCACCAAAAACCCCGGAAAACTCAAGGAAATACAGGAATTATTAAGACCTTTTGGGATTAGGGTCCTAAGTCTGGCTGAGGTCTCCCCTATACCAGATGTAGTTGAGGATGGGGATTCCTTTGCAGCCAATGCCATTAAAAAGGCCCGAGATACCAGCCGGTATACAGGTTATACCTGTATGGCAGATGATTCTGGTTTACTTGTAGATGCTTTAAACGGCTTACCTGGGATTAATTCAGCGCGTTTTGCTGGGGATAATGCTAGTGATGAGGATAATAATAGTAAATTATTAGAATTATTGGCTGGCATCGAGCAGAGTAAGAGAACTGCCCGTTTCGTCTGCGTCATTGCCATATGTAATAAAAATGGTAAACTTGCCACTGTAGAAGGAAGTTGTGAAGGGCACATAGATATAGCTCCTAAGGGGCGTGCAGGCTTTGGTTATGATCCTTTGTTTATCCCCACTGGCTATCGGGTAAGTTTTGCCCAATTATCTAGCCAGGAAAAACATGAAATTAGTCACCGGGGGCAAGCCTTAAAAAGGGCTATACCCTTAATCAAACAGTTTTTTGTGGAGGAATAGCATTGGATTGCGATAAGGCTAAGCAAAGGATAAAAATAGCAGTAGTCGGAGATACTCACGGAAGGATTGAAGCTATTACCAGGGAACTGAAGAAAATAACTTTTAACCACCTTATTTTCACCGGTGATTTTTATAGTGATGCCAAAAGAATATCTTATCATGTGCAAACGGGTTTTGATGGTGTGCTAGGTAATTGTGATCCTTATGACCACAGTTTCCAGGAGGAATTACTCCTGGAAATATTCGATAAAAAAATATATGTAGTACATGGGCACCAGTATAATGTTAAGCGTGATCTTAATAGACTCTTTTATAGGGCTCAAGAGTTGGGTGTCCACATAGTTATTTATGGACATACTCACATGGCCAATTGCGAATATATTGAGGACATACTATTTATTAACCCCGGGAGTCCCTCCAGGCCCAGGGGGGGTAGTGAAAGGACTTATATTTTACTGGAAATAGGAAAAAATATATTAAAGTCGGAAATTATATTAATAGACTAATAATATATTGAAATATTGTATTTAAGTCCGTATAATTTTGTTAATAGAATTTGCTTTGGAAGATAAATATATTAGTAAAAAGTATTTTTTAGGAGATTTCCCGAAAATTTCGGCAGGGCGGAAAATATTTTGAATTTTCTCCCCTGTTTTATTTTGTTTGTCTATATATAAATTCCTAAAAAGTTTCCATAAAAATCTGTATAACTGTATTAGGTTATGTTAATCTAAATAATGGTACATCCAATACAAGAGGTTTGAGGAGGACAAGGTATGTCGTTAGAAAGGACCCCCTTATATGAGGCCCACCTAAAACACCAAGGCAAAATGATTGATTTTGGTGGTTGGGAATTACCCGTTCAGTATGAAGGTATCATAAAGGAACATCGCATGGTAAGGGAAAAAGCGGGGATATTTGATGTGTCTCATATGGGTGAATTAGAGATAACTGGGGCTAGGGCCACAGTATTCTTACAATATTTACTGACCAATGATGTTGAAAAAATGGAGGATAATCAAATCATCTATACATTTATGTGTTATCCAGATGGGGGCGTAGTAGATGATTTATTAGTATATAGATTTTCTGAAACCCATTACCTTTTAGTGGTTAATGCAGCCAATATAGAAAAAGACTTGAAATGGATTGAAGAAAACATTATCCCTGAAGTTCAGGTAAAGAATGTTTCCAATGACTATGCCCTAATTGCTGTACAAGGCCCATTAGCCCAAGAAATATTGCAAAGTATTACTAATATCAATCTTAGCACAATTAAAGCATTTTATTTTAACCGGGCAGTGGCTATAAGTGGAATAGAATGCTTAATTTCCCGTACAGGTTATACAGGTGAAGATGGTTTTGAAATCTACCTAAGCCCTGATAATGCCCTATTTATTTGGGAGGAAATCATTAAGGCTGGAGGGGAACAGATAAGGCCAGCGGGTCTAGGGGCCCGGGATACCTTGCGTTTCGAAGCCAAACTGCCACTTTATGGCCAAGAGATAGACAGAAATATTACACCCTTAGAAGCTAATTTAGCTTTTGCAGTTAAATTAGACAAATCCGATTTTATCGGCAAGGAGGCCTTGCTTAAACAAAAGCAAAGCCAACCAGAGCGGATTTTGGTAGAATTCGAGATGATTGATAAAGGTATTGCTAGGAAAGAATACCAAATAGAAAAGGACGGGGAAAATATCGGGTGGGTTACCTCTGGGGCTCATTCACCTACTTTTAACAAAAGTCTAGGCTTAGCTTTAATTAAACAGGAGCATAATAAACTAGGGGAAATAATTAATATAATGATTCGTAATAAACCTGTAAAGGCTAAGATTATAGAAAACTCTTTTTATAACAGGAAAAGGAAATAATTTGGAGGGATTGATTAAATGAAGACACCTAAGGATTTAGTTTATACGGAGAGTCATGAGTGGCTCAGGGTTGATGGCGATAAGGTCTATCTAGGCATTACTGATTTTGCCCAAGACCAATTGGGGGATATTGTATTTATTGAAATACCTGAACCTGATAGCCAAGTCGAACCTCAGGATGAAATCGCAGTTGTGGAATCAGTCAAGGCAGTCTCTTCAATTTTCTCGCCTGTAACTGGTACTATACTGGCAGCTAATGAGGAACTGGAAACTTCGCCAGAACTTTTGAATGAAGATCCCTATGAAAATTGGATTGCCATAATAAGCATTGAAGATGAGTCGGAATTAGATGATTTAATTACTGCGGAAGCTTATGATGCATATTGCGCCCAATTAGATCTTTAAACAGGAGGAAAATTAATGAGCTATACCCCTAACCCGCCGGCGGTAGTTTATGAAATGCTGGCTTCTATGGGTTATACAGATATTGCTGAACTTTTTACTGATATCCCTAGCCAGCTCAAACTATCAGACAAGCTTAATTTGGCGGATGGTATGAGTGAAATGGAAGTGCGTCTGCATCTTCAAAAACTAGCCTCTTTAAATAAGAACATAGATGATTATCCTTGTTTTCTAGGTGCTGGAGCTTATGACCATTACATACCGGTAGCAATCGATCAATTATTATTACGCTCGGAGTTTTACACTAGTTATACCCCTTACCAAGCGGAAATAAGTCAAGGTATATTACAAGCTATTTTTGAATACCAAACCATGATATGTAATTTAACGGGCATGGATGTAGCCAATGCTTCTCTTTATGATGGGGGGAGTGCTTTGGCTGAAGCTGGCATCTTGGCTGCTAGTCATACCAAAAGGAAAAGGATACTAGTTCCTGATAATATACATCCCGAATATATAAGGGTGCTACGGACCTACGCTATATCGGGCCTGATGGAGATCGTTACCATTCCCAGCCAGGAAGGGGTAATAGATGGGAATAAGTTAAAGCAACTATTAACTGCGGACGTAGCAGCTGTGGTAATTCAGCAACCTAACTTTTGGGGCATATTAGATAACATATCTGAACTAGAATTACTTATACACGAAAATAAAAGCTTACTTGTAATGGTAGTGGACCCTATTAGTTTGGGGATTTTAGCAGCCCCCGGGAATTTTAATGCTGATATAGTAGTTGGGGATGGACAAGCATTAGGTAACCCTTTAAGTTTCGGGGGTCCATATCTGGGTTTTTTTGCTACTAGTCAAAAACTGCTACGTAAAATTCCAGGAAGAATTGTGGGGCAGACTCAAGATATAGAAGGTAAAAGGGCTTTCGTCCTTACATTGCAAGCGCGTGAACAGCATATACGCCGCGAAAAGGCTTCCTCCAATATATGCTCTAATCAAGCTCTAAACGCCTTAGCAGCTACCATGTATCTCACTTTAGTGGGGCCTAAAGGTTTGAAAGAGGTTGCCCTAAGAAGCCATCAACTAGCGGTATACACTCAAAAGGAATTGGCTAAAAAAGGTTTTGCTTTAAAATATGACCGGCCTTTTTTCAAGGAATTCGTAATTGAAATAGACCAGCCAGCCAGAGTTAACCAAATTCTACTTGAAAACGGTATAATTGGAGGCTATGAGCTAGAAAAGGGTTTAATGTTAGCCTTAACTGAAAAACGCACCAAGGAAGAGATAGATAAATTAGTAGGAGTCATAGGGGGTGAATATTAGTGAACAAGCTTATTTTTGAAAAAGATTTACCCGGAAGTAATCATTTCTCCTTACCTGCAGTAGACCTAGAGCTGGAAATTAAAATACCCCAAAATTTACTGCGCCAAGACCATCTGGAATTGCCAGAGGTCAGTGAGGTCGAAATGGTAAGGCATTTTACGGCCTTGTCTCACCAAGCTTATGGGGTAGATAATGGCCTATATCCCTTAGGCTCATGCACTATGAAATATAACCCCAAAATAAATGAATGGGCAGCCAGGCTACCTGGTTTTTCCGCACTACATCCCTACCAGCCCAAAGAAACTGTGCAAGGTGCTTTAAAGCTCATGTATGATTTGGATAAGATGTTAAGCGAGATTTGTGGAATGGATCAGTTTTCCCTGCAACCTGCTGCAGGCGCACACGGTGAATTGACGGGGATAATGATGATAAAGGCCTATCATAATAAAAGGCAAGATTTTAAACGGACGAAAATCATGGTACCTGATTCAGCCCATGGTACCAACCCGGCTACTGCTAATGTAGTAGGTTATGATGTAGTGGAAATTAAATCTAATCAACTAGGTTTAGTAGACTTAGATGATCTAAAAGCTAAAATGAATGATGAAATTGCTGGTTTAATGTTAACTAACCCCAATACTTTAGGCTTATTTGAGGAGGAGATTTTGGACATAGCCCAAGTTGTTCATGATGGAGGGGGATTACTGTATTATGATGGTGCTAACCTAAATGCCATTATGGGGATTTGTCGTCCTGGGGATATGGGTTTTGATGTAGTACATCTTAATTTGCATAAAACTTTTTCCACTCCACATGGTGGTGGAGGGCCTGGTTCAGGACCGGTTGGGGTCAAGGAACATTTAGCTGAATTTCTACCCCTACCTACAGTAGAATATCGAGAAGGTAATTATAGTTTTAACTATGACCTGCCTAATTCTATCGGTAAGGTTAAGAATTTTTATGGTAATTTTGGTGTATTTCTCAAGGCCTATACATATATAAAATCCTTAGGCTCTGAGGGTATAAGGGAAGCTTGCGAAAAGGCGGTTCTTAATGCTAATTATTTACGCCATCATATGCGAGAAAATTACCATATACCTTTTGACCGGATTTGTAAACATGAGTTTGTAGCCACCGCCAAAAAACAAATGGATTCCCAGCAAGTTACTACCCTAGATATTGCCAAAAGGATGATTGATTATGGTTATCATCCACCTACAGTCTATTTCCCCTTGATAGTCAAAGAGGCTATGATGATTGAGCCTACGGAAACAGAAAGCAAAGCTAGGTTAGATGATTTTTTATCTATGCTAAATATTATAGCTGCAGAAGCAGGAACTACCCCAGAGGTAGTAAAGGCAGCACCACATACATCAACTAGAAGGATAGATGAAGTTACTGCAGCTAGGAGACCTATAGTTAAATGGGAGGGTGGATAAATGATTGACCTCTTAGTGATTGGTGGTGGCCCAGGCGGCTATGTAGCCGCTATTAGGGCTAGTCAATTAGGACTTGAGGTAATATTAGTTGAAAAGGACAACTTAGGTGGAACCTGCCTAAATCGGGGTTGTATTCCTACTAAGGCCTATTTTCAAAATGCTAAAGCACTGCGTATTATGCAGAATAGTCAAGAATTCAGTATTAGTTTGGATAATTTGCGCTTTGATATGGCAGCAGCCAAAAGAAGAAAGGATAAAATTGTAGCTAATCTAGCTACGGGGGTAAAAAGACTTTTACATAGCAATAAAATAAAAGTTATTTCCGGTGAAGCTAGACTAGTAGATGCAAAAACTGTCCTAGTAAATGGGAAAGAAAT
This sequence comes from uncultured Syntrophomonadaceae bacterium, assembly GCA_964623245.1. Taxonomy (GTDB): domain Bacteria; phylum Bacillota; class Syntrophomonadia; order Syntrophomonadales; family Syntrophomonadaceae; genus JAAYRQ01. The sequence continues at coordinate 19,467 of CAZUSS010000008.1, read as the reverse complement.
TCAGGCTAAAAATATAATTATAGCCTCAGGTTCTAAACCGGCCCTTTTACCAATTAAAGGAATTGAGTCAGATAAGGTTTTGACTAGTGATGAAATTAATGATATTACCACAGTACCTGAAAAATTAGTTATCATAGGTGCTGGTGTTATTGGACTGGAATATGCTAATATTTTCAATACTTTTGGTAGTAGGGTAACCCTTATTGAAAGTATGCCCTTAGTTTTAAATTATTTAGATACAGAATTAAGTAAGCGTATGGCTATATTCCTAAAAAGGCAAGGGATTGATCTGCACACCTCTACTTTAGTTGAGGAAATAATAGCTGCAGGAGAAAATTTAATTGTAAAAGCAGCAGGTAAAAAAGGGGATATGGAAGTAAGTGCAGATGTGGTATTAGTTGCGAGTGGGCGGAGGGCCCAAACTGATAATTTGGATTTAGATAGACTAGGCATAAAGACTGAAAATGGCTTTATCAAGGTTAATGATAATTATGAAACTAACCTGAAAAACATATATGCCATAGGTGATGTAATAGGTGAACCCATGCTAGCCCATGTGGCCTCAGAGGAAGGCATAGCAGTTGCAGAGCGTATTGCGGGACATAGTGAGCCAGAGATAAATTATAATGCTGTACCTAGCTGTATTTTCACTTTTCCCGAGATAGCTGTGGTGGGTATGAGTGAAGAGGAGGCCAAAGCCAAGGGAATTAATTACCGGGTAGGCAAGTATCCCTTCTCAGCTAATGGTAAGGCTATGACCATGGGGGAAACCGATGGCCTAGTTAAGGTTTTGGCGGATGATAAGGGCTTCATAATTGGAGTACACATTATAGGGCCTCATGCTAGTGACCTTATTTTAGAAGGTATAGTTCTAGTTAAGAATCGTTTAAATACTAAAGAAATCACAGGCACCATTCATCCCCATCCTACCTTAGGAGAAGCCATGGCTGAAGCTATTCTAGATATTGATAATCAGGCCATTCATTTAAACCCCAAGAAAAAGTAGTCTTTGATAAAAGTTAGCAGATAGCCTAAGGCCAGAATTTCTGGTCTTTTTAATAGATAAATTGAAGGGGGAAGGCCTATGCTAGAAATTATAAATAATAATCATGATCCATTTTTTAATTTAGCCTTAGAAGAATACCTAGTTAAAAACACAGCCCTAGATTCTTTATTTATCATTTGGCAGAACTCCCCGGTAGTAGTAATCGGCAAAAACCAAAATGCCTTAGATGAAGTCAATTCCAAATTTCTGCAAGCAAATAATATAGATTTAGTTCGCAGGATATCGGGTGGTGGGGCTGTATACCACGATTTAGGTAATTTAAACTTTACTTTTGTTATGGCAGATAAAGGTAGGGTGGCTTTCGACTTTAAGGCTTTTACTAGACCTATAATTAACACTTTAGGGAAAATAGGTATAAAGGCAGAAGATGATGGAAGAAACGACATTACTATTAATGGCCAGAAGTTTTCTGGTAATGCTCAATTTCGCTACGGAAAAAAGGTAATGCATCATGGGACATTGCTTTACGATGTTAACCTAGGAAAGATGGCCCAGGCCCTAAATGTAAACCCCGAGAAAATGGGGGATAAAGGAATCAAATCCGTACATAGCCGGGTAACTAATATCAGTGACCATTTAAAGGGAAAACTAGATGTAGAGGAATTTAAGGCTTTATTAGTCGAAAACCTAAAAGCGGAAATAAATATTAAAGAATCTATGGAATTAAGCCCTGATGACTTATTGCAAATCACCCATTTGTCTAATAAAAAATATAAGACTTGGGTTTGGAATTATGGTAAGTCACCCGATTATAATATAAAAAGACAAAAGAGATTTCCTTGGGGGAGTATGGAAATACGCTTTAAGGTAGAGAAAGGAATAATAAAACACTGCCAAATATATGGGGACTTTTTTGCGGATAAAGACATAATATTCTTAGAACAGAGCTTTTTGGGGGCCAAGTATAATCAAACCTCAATCGAGACTTTAATAAAAAAAATCAATATTTATGATTATATACCTAATGCTAATAGTGAAGAAATATTGAATTTTTTAATTGCAGAATGGGAGAATGTTTAAATGAGATTACACCATATAGTTGGAAATACATTTTACATTAATTATCCTAGTATTGTAGGTGTCTATAAATTTAGCGATAATAGCTGCTTACTCATAGATAGCGGAGCAAGTAAAGCCTTTGGCTTGCGAACCATGAAAATCTTGGCCAAGCATGGTTTAAAAGTAGATAGCATAATTAATACGCATTTTCATGGAGATCATAGCGGGGGTAATCAAGTAATACAAGAGGAGGCTAAATGCCATATATATGCTTCTAAAATTGATAAGGTTTTCTTAGAAAACCCTATCTTATGTCCCTATGGTATTTATTCGGCTTACCCCATTAAACCCTTGCAAAATAAGTTTCTTATGCAGGAAGCTTGTCTAGTAAATCATACAATAGAGGGGGATATAATTAGAGTTAACCAGGAAGCTTTCCGAATCATTAATTTAAGTGGACATACATTAGGTCAGATAGGAATTATTACCCCAGATCAAGTTTTATTTGCAGGAGATGCCATTATATCCCAGGACTACTTAGAAAAATTCCCCTTTCTATATATGGCTAATTTAGAATATCAGTTGGCAACCATAGAAAGGTTAAAGGATCTGGCTTTCTCATATATAGTGGTGTCACATGGTGGATTAATCGATAATTGGCCAGAAACTATAAAAGCTAACGAAAAGCAAATACAAATAATAATTAATATCATTTTGAATTTTATAAAGGAGGCCAAAAGCCGAGAAGCCATTTATCAGGAAGTTATAGATAGACTAGATTTACCCATAAATACTAGCCAGTATTTTCTAATAAGTGCTAGCATATCTGCTTTTCTTTCATACTTGCATACCAATAAAATTATTAAAATAGTCATTGAAGATAAACAAGTCAAGTTTATTTGTAAGTAATTAAAGAATTTGCTATGCTTAAAAAGGCGGCTTGCAAAGCTTGGTTGTCTAGTTCCCAAATAGTTTTACCTATAAGGGGTAAATCATGTATTCTCTCACATCTAGGTATTCCATCAAAGACTTTATTTACCCCTACTTGGTTAGCTAGGATACTTAATAATTCTAAATTTTGGCCATCATTAAACCTGACCTTGCAAGGGACAATGTATTCGTTTGCTGCTAATTTACTTATTCTACTAAGCATACTAGCATTAATAGAAGAAAAATCAAGACATATAAGATCAATATAATCATTACTAATAAACTCTATATTTGAATTAGTATCTAGTAATATAAAATCATAATTTTGCTCTTCCTCAAGTTTGGTGTAATCAAAATCTAAAGGTAGATTTTTTATGGTTAGGGAATCTGGTTTTATGGTCAGCTTATTTACCCAGTTAAGCAAGTCATGATTATTATAGACCAACAGTAGTACCTTATAACCCATTTCACACAGTTTGGTGGCTAGATTAAGGGCCAAGGTAGTTTTACCTGTGTGGGGTTCTAGGGATATTATTCTAACTAACATGAATATCCTCCTAGTTGTAATTTGCAGATATTATATCATATTAAATAGGCTGTGGATGTGTATGAAGAAAGATTTAATCAGTGATAGCTCCTAGGAATTTAGCGGTTTTAAGAAGTTGCTTTCTATATTTTATTTGCAGTTTTGCCTAATAAACTTGAAGTAGCTCTCATTTTAGGGTATTATTTATCGGGGAAAACTAACAGATTTGAGGGATGAAATTTGGGTAGAATACCAGATTATGTTGGAGTTTCTGCTTTCGGTATAAAGATGGGGGTTATTGTACCTGAATGCAATTTATTAGACATGATAAATGAAGCCTTGACTAAATGCCATAATGATGGGCTTTTACATGACGGTGATACTATTTGTATTACTGAATCAGTTGTAGCCAGGGCACAGAATAATTACATAACCGTGGATGACATAGCTATAGAATTAAAAAGAAAATTAAACCTAGCCCCTAACAGCAGGATAGGTGTAGTATTTCCTATTCTTAGCCGTAATCGTTTTGCTTTAATTTTGAAGGGTTTAGCTCAAGCTGTACCCCAGGGCGAAGTGGTGGTTCAATTATCATATCCGGCTGATGAGGTGGGAAATCAAATATTACCCTATGATTATGCGGAGAGAAATGGTAAAAAATATAGTGATATTATTACCGTAGAGGAAATTGGTGATGACAGATTCCTGCACCCTATTACCCAAGTAGATTATATCAATCTATACAAGTCCATAATTCGGGGGGCAGGGGCTAAACCTACTATAATCCTTAGTAATGATCCTACCAAGATTACCGCATATAAGCTTGATGGGATTATAATTGCTAATGTTCATGATCGATTAGAAACACTTAGTAAGATTGCAAGTAAACATGAGAACACTATAACTTTACAAGAACTTTGTAATGATGATAATGTATCGGCTTGGTCGGAATGGGGTTTACTAGGTAGCAATATGTCATCGGGTGACAAATTGAAATTGGCTCCACGGGAAGCGGATCAATTTGCCCTACATATTCAAACCATGATAAGGGAAAGGTTGGGCAAAAACATAGAAGTCCTGATATATGGTGATGGTGCATACTGTGATCCTTCTACTAGGATTTATGAGCTAGCCGATCCTCAGCCTGCATTTGGCACAACTCCGGGGTTAAAGGGCAAGTATCGCGAAGGTTTAAAATACAAATACATAGTGGATAAGATGTTGGATGAGGGTATTGGAATAGAATCAATTGAAAACTCCATGGAAAATATTAAAGAACAAGAGATAAGTACCAATGGCTTTGAAACTGAAGGCACCACCCCGCGAAAGACAGAGGACTTAATTGCTAGTTTAGCTGACCTAGTCAGTGGCTCATCAGATGAAGGTACCCCTATGATACTAGTTAAAGGGTTTTTAAAATAACCGGACTGGGTGGGGGTGGGATTATTTACTAATATGAAAAGGGATGGCTTTTTAAAGCCATCCCTTTTGTGTTTTTATTCAAACGATAATAGATTTATTTAACTCTTTGCCAAATAGCAGCAGCACCATGTCCATGTCCAATACACATAGATTCCATGATATACTCCACATCAGCATAGTCGGGATCTCTAAATAGAGCCGAAATATCACAAGCAATCCTAGCACCAGTACATGCCAAGGGGTGACCAATGGATATTCCAGATCCCCATACATTTAAGCGATCTTTAGGTAGATCCAGAGTTTGTTGCACGTAAACTGATTGAGAAGCAAAAGCTTCATTAACTTCCCATAGACCGATTTGGTCAGGGGTCATACCAGTTCTCTTAAGTACTTTTGGTATAGCTAATGCAGGAGCAATACCCATTACATCTGGTTCTAGACCAATAACAGCCCAACCCACCATCTTCATGATTGGTTTTAGACCTAACTCTTTTGCACCTTCTTTGGTAGCTAAAATGACACCAGCAGCAGCATCATTAATCTGACTGGAGTTACCAGCGGTTACAGTAGCCTCATCATCTTGCATAAATACAGGAGCCATGCTACCTAGGGATTCCATAGTAGATTCTGGACGAACACCTTGGTCACGGCCTGCAATGATTTCTACATCTTCTTCGCCTTTTTCAGCTCTTTCTTTAGCTAAATGATCGGTGGCCACATAAGCTGCTTCTACGCCATGTGGGTTAGTGTTTTTAGCACCTCTTGCAGGGGCTTTAACTTGAATTGGAATTAAAACATCTTTTGTTTTGTTAGCTTCTTGTGCAGCAGCACATTTTAGGTGGGATTCCATAGCAAATTGGTCTTGGGCTTCACGGCTGATATTATAACGGCGGGCTACTATTTCAGCAGTATAACCCATGTTAATGGCAGCCATATTCATGTAATTACCTAGATCGGGGTGAACATCGGCACCAGCGCCCATAGGAATATGAGTCATGTGTTGTACACCACCAGCAAATTGGACATCTCCGCCCCAACCTACCATCATGGTTGCGATAGCAAATTGAATGGAGTTAATTCCAGAAGCACAGAAACGGTCAACAGTACATCCTGGCACATCATAGGAACCATCAGATAAAATCCAAGCTAAACGACCAATATTAAGACCTTGTTCCATAAAAGCATTAGCAGTAGCAGCCCAAACAACATCATCAATAATACCTTGTTTTGCTTTGTCTTCTAGACCAGCTCTTTTTCTAAGTTCTTTGAAAACGATAGCTGACAGCTCATCAGCACGCACATTGGTAAACCACGATTGTCTCCCTGCACGAGCAACCGCCGTACGTGCAGCTTCCACTACATATACTTCTTTCATTAAGAAATTCCCCCTTTAAATTATTTTTCAGGTTTTCCTTTTGGGCCTTAATTAGAGCAAAGCCACTTAATAACATTATTTCACAAAAGTAATAAATAATCTAGGAAATTACGATGGAAAAGTGAAATTTAAATATTCTTAAAATTCTTAAAGATAAAACAATGAATTTGAAAGGTGAAATTAAGGCAGGTTAAAGATATGACATGAAAGGTATAAGGTTTGCTTTTGTGCTATTTAGCTGGCAGGGGCGCAGGATTCTTCTGCTGGGAAAGTTTGGGGTTATTTGCCAATTATCTAGGGTGATAGACATGAAAAGGGATGGCTTTTTAAAGCCATCCCTTTTGTGTTTTTATTCAAACGATAATAGATTTATTTAACTCTTTGCCAAATAGCAGCAGCACCATGTCCATGTCCAATACACATAGATTCCATGATATACTCCACATCAGCATAGTCGGGATCTCTAAATAGAGCCGAAATATCACAAGCAATCCTAGCACCAGTACATGCCAAGGGGTGACCAATGGATATTCCAGATCCCCATACATTTAAGCGATCTTTAGGTAGATCCAGAGTTTGTTGCACGTAAACTGATTGAGAAGCAAAAGCTTCATTAACTTCCCATAGACCGATTTGGTCAGGGGTCATACCAGTTCTCTTAAGTACTTTTGGTATAGCTAATGCAGGAGCAATACCCATTACATCTGGTTCTAGACCAATAACAGCCCAACCCACCATCTTCATGATTGGTTTTAGACCTAACTCTTTTGCACCTTCTTTGGTAGCTAAAATGACACCAGCAGCAGCATCATTAATCTGACTGGAGTTACCAGCGGTTACAGTAGCCTCATCATCTTGCATAAATACAGGAGCCATGCTACCTAGGGATTCCATAGTAGATTCTGGACGAACACCTTGGTCACGGCCTGCAATGATTTCTACATCTTCTTCGCCTTTTTCAGCTCTTTCTTTAGCTAAATGATCGGTGGCCACATAAGCTGCTTCTACGCCATGTGGGTTAGTGTTTTTAGCACCTCTTGCAGGGGCTTTAACTTGAATTGGAATTAAAACATCTTTTGTTTTGTTAGCTTCTTGTGCAGCAGCACATTTTAGGTGGGATTCCATAGCAAATTGGTCTTGGGCTTCACGGCTGATATTATAACGGCGGGCTACTATTTCAGCAGTATAACCCATGTTAATGGCAGCCATATTCATGTAATTACCTAGATCGGGGTGAACATCGGCACCAGCGCCCATAGGAATATGAGTCATGTGTTGTACACCACCAGCAAATTGGACATCTCCGCCCCAACCTACCATCATGGTTGCGATAGCAAATTGAATGGAGTTAATTCCAGAAGCACAGAAACGGTCAACAGTACATCCTGGCACATCATAGGAACCATCAGATAAAATCCAAGCTAAACGACCAATATTAAGACCTTGTTCCATAAAAGCATTAGCAGTAGCAGCCCAAACAACATCATCAATAATACCTTGTTTTGCTTTGTCTTCTAGACCAGCTCTTTTTCTAAGTTCTTTGAAAACGATAGCTGACAGCTCATCAGCACGCACATTGGTAAACCACGATTGTCTTCCTGCACGAGCAACTGCCGTACGTGCAGCTTCCACTACATATACATCTTTCATTAAGAAATTCCCCCTTTAAAATAATTAAGACGTTCCACACTTAGGTTTTTTAACCTAACCACTCATTTTTATATATTCAACACAGATAAAGTAATTCCTGCCCAAAAGGCAAAATATACTAAATTTATTAATACACGAAATTTTCAAAAAAAATATGGGAAGCCTTTAATTAATGATTTTATAGGCGTTTATAAATATTTATAAGGATTTTTGCAGGAAATATTTTTTTACTGTCGAATAATTAAACGTTATAAAGTTGGAGGAGTTTTTATTTAATGAGGGAGTATATATTCTATGTTTTATTAGTCTTTGTACCTATTTGTTTCTTAATGGTAAAAATATTGCAAAATTACGGTTTATCCAAAAAAAACATAGCCTATATGGTGATTACATCTTTAGTTATTATTCTTACCTTTCCTATAAGCACTGAAAAGTTAGGTCTTTTATTAGCACTACCTTTATATATAGTTGTTTTTTCCCTAATCGTTTTGAGTATGATTAAGATTAGTGGTGCAACTTCAAGTCAAACAGATGCTTTATCTAGCCCCCACGAATTATCCCCGGCAAAAAACCATAAAATTGACTTTAATAAGCAGGAATTGAAAACCGAAGGTTTAATAGATAAGAATAGGGGCAAGGAAGAGGGAGTCAAAGAAGATATAAAAGCGGCAGAAAATTTAGATTTGTCTAGGGAGATTATTATAGAAAAGACTATAGCCCAAGAAGATAAGCCAAAAATAAATGGAACAACTACTACAAAAGAATTAAGTGAACCAAAGGTGACCGCAATATTTGCAGATGAACCACCCTTAGAAAACCCGCTAGAATTGCTGGAAGGCCAAGTGCGGGAATCTTTGGCTGAGGAAGAACCCAACCCCTATAAGGGTAATGAAGAAATTAATAAGCTGGTGGAATTGAATGGCGAACTAGAGGGCGCAGCAGTTAAGGAAGCTGAAGAGGACAAGGTAGCTGAAGAAGCCATTAAAGAAAAAGGCGGGCCAATAAAAGAAGATGAAAAGGAAAAGGACGCAGAATTGGCTCTAAATACATTCATCGCCAGCGCTTTTGAACATAAAATCGCAGGCGATATTGAAACAGCCAAAAATCAATTTCAATATATTTGGGAAAATAGCAAAGAATATGATTTGAGATATTTAATAACTTTGGAGTTAGTAGAATTACATAAATTGCTTGGCCAGTATGATGAGGCTCAGGACTTATTAACTAACTTTCTTCAAGAAATTCCCAAAGATACTAAGGAAGGCCTAGAAATAAACTGGCAACTTAATTATGTTACCTCAATAAAAAATGAAATATCGAGATTAGGCCTTGAGGAATTACCTTTGCCTAAGTTGCCCAGATGGATTAAAGTTAAGATAACTGACCAGCTTAATTTGCCAGATAAGTAATGAAGGGAGTAGGAAAGATGAAAAAAAGCCAGGAAATAATCGGGCTGCCTGTTTTTTCAATTATTAAAGGTAGTAAGGTAGGGCAGGTAAAAGATTTAGTAATTAACCCCGAGGGGGGAAAACTTGATTTTATTTTAATAAGTGATGAAAGTTGGTATTCAGGTGCCAGGGTTTTACCTTTTAAGGATCTCGTTGGAATCGGTGAATATGCGGTAACAGTAGAAAGCGAAAATTTACTTTTACCTTTAGAAACCGCAGCTGAAGCTAAAAACCTACTCAATCGTAATGTCAACCTAAAGGGTAGCCGAGTTATGACTAATAAAGGTAATTTAATCGGTGTAGTAAGCGAATATGGGATTGATGAAAACAATGGGCAGCTTTATCATGTGGAGTATAAGGCCTCCCAGGAAGATGATGAAGTAGCCATTATTCTAGCGGCTGATGTTTTAACTTATGGAGCGGAAATTATTGTAGTCAAGGAAAAAAGTGACCAGGTAGGGGCAGAAAAAGAAGCGAGTTCACCAATGGGTCTACCTAGTTCACAAGACACATCTCCTACAAAAACTGAATCAGATGGGGCTACCTTGTATAAAGAAAAGCAACGGACCCATTTGTTGGGTAAAAGATTAACCCAGGATATAAGCGGCCCAGAGGGAATTTTATTTAAGGTTGGACAGGAAATTACGGAAGAAATTTTAGATCTGGCAGAAGAGCATGACAAATTAGCCCAGATATTCCATTATGCTGAATAGCCAAAATATAGGTGCATAAAATGAAAAATTCCATGAAACTTAAGGGAAAGGTATTTTTGGTAGTATTACTATCAATTTCCCTTACCATATTAAGTAGCTCTATTATTCTATCCATTAGGGATACCAGGTTTTTTCCTTCTAATTATATGCTAGACAATTTAGACCTAGGGAGTATACCGAAAAGCCAAATATCCCATGTGGTTAATGATATATATTCGGATAAGCATCTTATATTAGCCATGCCAGCTGGTCAGAACAAGTTAAGCATAAACGACTGTGGTATAGCTATAAATATTGATAAAACTTTTGAGCAAATTAATAAAACCCGTTTACTTGATAATGTAACTAGGCGGGTAACCACCCAAGTAATTCAACCCATTTACCAATGGGATAAAAATAAATTAAGGGAAGTTATAGAAGATTTTGCGCTAGCAAATAGTAGGGATGCTCTAGATGCACAATTAATATGGGAAAATAACACCACAAAATATCTAGCACAGGAAAATGGACAATACATTGATGGGAAGCAGCTCTTGGAAAATATCGAAAGTCATTTACAAGGGGGGAGTCTAGGACCGATTGCAGTAGAAGTGGAAGTGGTCTACCCAATAATGACATTGGAAGAATTAAAAGATATCGAACAATTAAGGGGCGATTCTTCCCCAATGCTAAACTATAAAATATCTTCCCCTCCATCTTTAAAATAATTAACCACCTAAATTTCAACTAATCTACTTAAATTAATAGGATTACATATGGCCAATCCGGTAATATTGGTAAATTATAGGGGTGTCCTTCGATTTAAGGATGTTAAGAAATATGATATATTAATTTGAGAACTATTATGTTAAGTGGCTTTTAGGAAAGTGGTGAAATTTCTGGATGATAAACAAGCTAGTCGAACAAATTTTGATCTACCCCAGACCTTGGATACTAACTGGTGCTGGCATATCCACGGAAAGTGGTATACCCGATTTTCGTAGTAGTGGTGGCTTATGGGAAAAAGTTGATCCAATCGAGAACTTTTCTACTTGGGCTCTATATAATAATCCCAAAGGTTTTTTTACTCACGGATTACCGCTATTTCAACAAGTGTTAGCAGCCGATCCTAATGATGGTCATATAATTGTGGGCGAACTTCAGGAAAAAGGATTTTTGGGGCCAGTGATTACTCAAAATGTAGACAGTCTACACCAAAAAGGGGGAGCCGCCTGGGTTTATGAAATCCATGGACATTTGAGGACTGCAAGTTGTATGGATTGTCCACAAAGTGTGACTATGGAGGAATTGTTCACCATAATTAATCAAGGTGAAATACCCCCTAGATGCGAATGTGGTGGGATGTTAAAACCAGATGTCATTTTATTTGGTGATAGTATGCCTAATGATTTTCAAGATGCCATTAGGCTGATCAGGACTCTAAACCCGATGGATAATATGATTATTGTCATAGGTTCTAGCTTAACTGTTTCACCCATTAATTTATTTCCTTATGAATTTAAAAAGCTGGCTATCTTAAATAATTCATCTACTGCCTTAGACAATAATGCCGAAATAATTATCAGGGGAACTGCCGGCAATATAATGCAAAATATTAAACAGCGCCTTATTGCATTGAATAAGGGGGAAACGTTAAAGTCCCTACCTGCAGGTTTTATTCCGGGAAGGTTAGCGGGTATGGTTTTGGACATAGAAGGGAGCATGGCGGATAAAAAAGCTTCTATCAAGGCGGAGGAGCTAGACAGGCTAGCGGCCGATCTTATTTTACTTGAAACCTTATACAAAAATTATCCTCATATTAATACAAGGCAACCCATCGAAAGGTACATGCTTCACCATAGCCTAGAAAAAATACAAGCTCTAAAAAGCAAATATAGTTTTGAATCTGATTACAGTAGCACAGGTTATATACCTAGAAGTTTAAATGATATTATAGAAAGTTATTTTGATGCCTTACAAAGTTATATAAGACAATATAACTGCCAAGCCGAAATTGCTGGTGAAATAGCCCTGCAAATTTTAGGCTTAATCGGCTTATATAGGTTCTTAGGGGACTTGGGAATCCAGACTTTCGATTATAGCTATACTAGGGGACTGCCTGACAAGATTCAGCAAATAGCTAATCGACTTAATTTTAAATTAGATATGGAAAAAGCTACAGGGGACTTCTAATCAAATTGTGCTATAATAATTAAACAATATTATTCATTTGTAGTAGGGGGATTAATTATGGAAGAGTTAACCAAGCAAGTTAAAGGCGAAATGATACGTACCACGATATGGGCCATCATAGCAATGGGAGTTGCTATTGGTATTCATTATTTATTTTGGTAGTATTATTTTCAAGTAAATACAGATAGCTAAGTACGGGGCGGGGGCCCCGTACTTTATTTATAATAGCTAATACAATTTATAAAATATTCATATACTAGAGGATGGACTACCTAAAAAAATAAATAAAATTTATTGACAAAGCTCAACTATCTAATTTATACTAGAATCAGCATACCCAAAGGGGGTATAAGAAGGTGAACCAAATGGTAATGGTTGATAAAAAGAGTTTAATCTTAAGACTCAAGCGGATTGAAGGCCAGGTCAGGGGAGTGCAAAGAATGATTGAGGAAGAAGTCCACTGTAATGACGTCCTAACCCAGGTGGCTGCTATTAAATCCGCGATTAACCAAGTTGGGTTAATTGTATTTGAAAATCATGCCCATGATTGTATTCGTAATGCAATTCAGGATGAGACCGAAGATGCAAAATTTGAAGAAGTCATTAATATGATGGCTAGATTAATGAAATAAGTGGAGGGAAATTTTATGGCAAATGTACTTAATGTAAGCGACGACAATTTTAAACAAGAGGTATTAGAGGCTAAGCTTCCAGTATTAGTTGATTTTTGGGCTCCCTGGTGTGGTCCTTGCAAGATGGTAGGGCCTATTGTGGAGACCTTGGCGGCTGAAAACGAAGGCAAGATAATAGTAGCGAAATTGAATGTGGATGACAACAAAGGTATTGCAACTGAGTACGGGATACGTGGTATTCCAACCTTAGCTTTTTATAAGGATGGTAAAGAAGTAAAAAGAATAGTCGGTGCCCAAAGTAAACCACAATTACAAAAGGCTATTGATGAGGTAATAGGCTAATATAAATCATGCTAACTCTGGGGCGGATTAATTCGCCCCTTATTTATTTTCGGATACTGGCGACCATAGATCACCCCTACATTTGATGCCCCCAGTTTTCTTTTTTGCTTTTTAGGTTTAAAAACTCTGCTATTTCCTGCTCATACCCATTTGTACTAGCTGTATATAATTTTTCTTTGGTAATATTGACTGGCCAATAATCTTGTTTAACATAACCACCGAAATCGGGTGGATATTTGTAGCCTTGTCCTTTGCCTAGTAATTTTCCTGCTTGGGCATGATTGGCTGAGGCTATGTGGGCTGGAACTTGGACTTGATTAGCTTGGCTTACTAATGCCATCGCCTTATCTATGGCGGTTAAACTTGAATTGCTTTTGGGTGCTGTAGCTAAGTATAGGGTTGCTTGGGCTAAGGGTATCCTGCCCTCAGGCAGCCCAACAAATTTAACTGCTTGGAATGCTGCGACTGCTATAGATAGAGCATTGGGATCAGCCAAGCCTATATCTTCTGCAGCATGAATTACCAACCTACGGGCAATAAATAAGGGATCTTCCCCACCTTCCAACATGACAGCTAACCATAAGATAGCTGCATCTGGATCACTTCCCCTAATACTTTTTATAAAAGCAGATATTGTGTCATAGTGATAATCGCCCGTAGCATCATATTTGTATAAGGGCTTGTCTAAGATGTTTTCTAACAAATCAGCAGTAATTTTTAATTTCTGTTCATCATTCAAAAAGGAGTTTACAACGGTCTCTAATAAGTTTAATGCGATACGAGCATCACCCTTAGCATGCTTAATTATTATTTTTAGACTAGCTTCATCAATTTCAATATTGTAATTACCTAATCCTCTATCCTTATGATTAATGGCCTTTATAATGATGGTAGTTAATTCATCCTCATTTAGGGGATTTAAAATATAAAGTTTCAGGCGGGATAGTAGGGCATTATTTAATTCGTAGAGGGGATTTTCAGTGGTAGCGCCGATTAGGAGTAATGTCCCATCTTCCACAAAAGGTAATAAAACATCTTGTTGGGATTTATTAAAACGGTGAATTTCATCCACGAAAAGAATGGTTTTTTGCTGATAGTAACGCAGTCTATCTGTGGCATCATGGGCTATTTTTCTAATGTCTGCCACACCGCTAGTTACAGCTTGCAGGGTCTCATAATGGTAATTAGTTTTTTTGGCGATTAGCCTAGCAATTGTTGTTTTACCCGTACCTGGTGGCCCATAAAGTACAAAAGGATGTAACTCGTCCTTTTCGATGGCCTTTCTCAGCATTTTACCTGGGCTAAGTAAATGTTCCTGTCCAACCACTTCACTTATATTTTCTGGTCTCATACGGTAAGCTAGGGGTTGGTTATGGTTATTCTTATTAATATTTAAATCAAATAAATTCATATATGCTCCTCCATTTGTATTAAAGTAGATTCTTTATAGAATAATTACCAATAAACTGTTATATTTATTAAAACTTTAGCCTATCACTATTATATTAGCAAAAAAGGGGTTGTAATAATGAAAATTGCTGTCTTAATGAGTGGTGGTGTAGACAGTAGTGTGGCTGCAATTATCCTGCAAGAGCAAGGTTATGAAGTCTGGGGCATAACCATGATTAACTGGAATCCTGATATTGGCAATACCGCCAAAGTCGTAGCAGACTATATCGGGATAGAACATGAAATAATAGATATGAAAAAGGAATTTGACCATAAGGTTATTAACTACTTTTGCTCGACTTATGAAAAGGGGCATACCCCTAATCCTTGTGTAGCCTGTAATAAGGCCATAAAATTCGGAGCTTTATTGGATTATGCTACAAGTAATGGGGCCGACATGATTGCAACAGGCCATTATATTAGAAAAGAATTTAAGGCAAAAGATGGTAGGTATTTACTTAAGAAGGCTCTTGATACCAGTAAAGATCAAAGCTATTTTCTCTATGGACTTACCCAAAAGCAATTGGCCCACAGCATTTTTCCTTTAGGTGATTTAAAGAAAACCGAAGTTAGGGAATTGGCCAGAAAAAATAATTTGCCTGTCGCGGAAAGTAAGGATAGCCAGGAAATTTGTTTTATCGAAAGAGATTATCGTGATTTTATCCTAGAAAGGGTGGACTACAAGCCTGGTCAAGTTATAGATTCTGCTGGCAATATATTAGGCGAACACAAAGGCCTGCCTTTCTATACCATAGGCCAACGTAGGGGATTAGGTATCAGCGCGGGTAAGCCCGTCTATGTGATTGATTTGGATATGGAAACTAATCAATTGATATTAGGGGGACCTGATGAGCTTATGCGGGGAAGCTTTTTTACCCAAGATAACAATTTTATCCATATTCCTAAGCTAGAGGAGGCCATGGAGGTTGAAGTTAAAATCCGCTATCAGGCTAATCCTGCCCGAGCAAGGATATACCCCCAAGGTGATTTGGTAAAAGTCGAATTTACCAAGCCGCAAAGGGCTATTACTAGGGGACAATCAGCAGTGTTTTATCTGGGGGATTATCTTTTGGGTGGGGGTATTATTGTATAAAAGGTAAGACGTGAAAGGTGAAAGCAGGGATGTAGGATGTAGGGGTGACCTTTGGTCGCCGGTACCGATTACCGATGCATCGGCGAAGTATTAAGGGAAGAAAAGAGGCAGATGGGGGCCCCACTGTCTTTTTTTATGCACATTTTTTTAGAAAAATTGGGGTAAGATATTTTTAAAAAGGGGTATTTATTAATATGTTGCTTAGAAATATTAAAAAGATACCAGTTTTGCAGGAAGATAATGCTGAAATTATTGGATTAGTAGACAAGGTCGTGATTGGAGATAATTATAAAATAGCTTACTTAGTAATTCTTTTAAGCGATGAAAGAAAAAAGATGATTGATCCTTCAGACTTCAATTTAACTGCCAATGCTGTAATTATTCAGGATAAAAGCCGTATTAAATCCTATTTACATGGGGAAGAATTATCTATATACGATAAAAAATTAGGTGATTTAGTTTTTGACCATTCGGGTAATGAATTAGGTATTGTAACCGATTTTGTCCTTAGCCCCGAGAATAATGAAGTTGTGGCTATTGAGCTATCTGCTGGAATTTTGCAGGACTTGTGGATGCCTAGGAAACATGTGAATTTAAGTGATATAACTTGGAAAAGCAAATCTGCTGGGGTTATGCATAAGAAAGGAATAGATGTTAATGGAAGTTAATAAATGCCCAGTTTGTAGGGGATTACAAGTAGGTAGGGTAGGAAGTGATCAGTATTTTTGTTGGAATTGTTTTCTGGAATTTAATTTTAACCAGGGAAGAGTGAATTTATATACAGTAGCTGAAGACGGCAGCTTGCAGGCTTTAGAGGAAACACAAATATTATAAATTAAGGGGCGATGTAAAATTGCGTAATTATTTGGGTCCTATGTTAATGGGTGCAGCCATAGGTTCTATTATGACATTCATGTGTATCCAGAATGACGATAAAATACAAGCTATGCCTAAAAAGGCTCTTAATTTTTTGCACAATATGAATGCAGATTTAATGGGGAAGTAGGATTATCTTTTAGATGAATAGCAAATACAGACTTTTTTTGCGGTATGGTATTTTTATAATGGTGGTTTTGGCCACCATTTATTTTTTGTTTGTGGTTAGAGAGGTCTTATTAACCTTTATATTTGCTAGTTTTCTGGCTTATATCTTATTCAGACCAGTATTATTTATTGAAAGATGGGGGATTTCCCGTATCTGGGCTATATTATTGCTGTATTTGATTTTAATCGCTATCTTTTCCACCTTATTAGCTTTGGCCATTCCTGGGCTGGTAAGGGAGCTGGGGGAATTAGGAAAATTGTTACCCGGATATGCCGAGGAAGCCGGTGATCTGGCTAAACAACTTGATAATACTAGTATGCCAGCTAGGTTTAACGAAGTGGTGCGAGACAATATTGGTAAAATTGAATCCGTAATTTATTCTAGTTTGCAAAATTTCATTACTATTATGTACAATTTATTAGGGAAAGTCTTGGCGATTATTTTTTCGCCCATCTTAGCATTTTATATTATGAATGATTGGGAAAAAATCAGGGAGACTTTTTTAAAACTTTTTTCCCCTACAGCTAGGCGAACACTAATTAATTTATTTAGGGAAATAGATCTAGTTTTGATCGAGTTTTTTAAGGGGCATTTATTAGTAGCTACTTTTGTGGGTGTTTTAATCGGTCTTCTAGCTCTAATCCTCGGAGTTAAATTCCCCCTTTTAATCGGTATATTATCGGGAGTAACTAATCTAATCCCTTTTTTTGGGGCCTTTTTAGGGGGTATCCCTGCTGTCGCAGTGGCTTTATCCGAATCCTTTAAATTAGCCCTATATATGACTATGGGTATATTTGTAGTGCAACAAATTGAAAGCAACCTTATTACACCCAATGTCATAGGGGGTAAGCTGGGGTTGCACCCCTTAGTAATTGTATTTGTCCTTTTGGCTGGGGGTAAATTAGCGGGTATCTGGGGTATGCTTTTGGCAGTGCCCTTGGCTGCCATTTTGAAGATTATAATAAAATGGCTATATTTAAAACTTATTGTACTTTAAGCTATAATTTTATAGAAAGTAAAACTTAATGATTTATTGACACTTATCTTTTTATAAAAGAAAATAGATTAAGTGAAGCTATGAGGTGTAAAAGGGAGGCATAATTGTGTGGACTAGTAGTGTTATAAGGAAAACATTTTTAGATTATTTTGCTAAAAATGGACATACCATAGTGGAAAGTTCTTCGCTCGTTCCAGTTAATGATCCTACATTATTATTTACTAATGCGGGAATGAACCAATTTAAAGATGTATTTTTAGGTATAGATAAACGTCCTTATGTAAGAGCTGTCACTTCACAAAAATGTGTAAGAGCAGGTGGTAAGCATAATGATCTGGATACAGTAGGCAGGACCCCTAGGCATCATACTTTTTTTGAAATGCTGGGTAATTTTTCATTTGGTGATTATTTTAAAGCTGGGGCTATGAAATATGCTTGGGAATTTTTAACCGAGGTTATTGATATCCCTGCAGAAAGGCTTTGGATTACGGTTTATAAGGATGATGATGAAGCTTTTGAATTATGGCAGGAAGTAACTGGCATCAACCCCCAGCGGATTATTAGGTTAGGGGATGAAGATAATTTTTGGAGTATGGGTGACACTGGTCCATGTGGCCCTTGTAGTGAAATAATGTATGATCATGGGGTAGAAAAAGCCTGTGGCCCGGATTGTGCTCTAGGAGTATGTGATTGTGACCGTTTTTTAGAAATATGGAATTTAGTTTTTATGCAATATAATCGAGATGAGGATGGAAAGATGACCCCTTTGCCTCGCCCTAGTATAGATACAGGCCTAGGACTAGAAAGGGTTGCTTCTATTTTACAAAGACATGATAGTAATTTTGATACTGATTTATTTGTGCCCATTATCAAGCAAGTAGAAGATATTACTAAGCAAAAGTATGACCCTAGTGAAAAGGGATTTCCCTTCCGCGTAATTGCGGATCATAGTCGCTCCTGTACCTTCCTAATTGCGGATGGGGTCTTACCTAGCAATGATGGTAGGGGCTATGTTCTACGTCGTATTTTAAGAAGGGCCATACGCTTTGGTCGTTTATTAGGGGTTGAAGAAGCCTTTTTCTATAAAACGGTGGGAACTGTCGTAGTGTTAATGGAAGACGCCTATCCTGAATTAAAGGAAAAACAGGAATTCATCGAAAAGGTAATTAAACTAGAAGAAGAAAGATTTATGGTTACCCTAAATGATGGTATTAAAAAAGTGGAAGAAATAATTAAAATCCAAGCTGATAAAGGACAAAATGTAATTCCTGGTCCAGATGCCTTCATGCTATATGACACTTATGGATTTCCCCTAGATTTGACCGAGGATATGGCCGAGGAGGAGAATTTTACGGTTGATATAGCAGGCTTTACTGAGATGATGGAAATTCAAAGGGCTAAGGCTCGTGAAGCCAATTTAGGGTCTAATGCTTTTACCCAAGATATATTAATTGCTGACTTATTATCTGCTGTACCCCCTACTAATTTCGTAGGTTATGAAAATCTGGAGCAAAAAGCCCAAGTTTTAGCTATCTTAAAAGATGATAAGCTAAGTGAAAATGCTAGTGGTGAAAATATAATCCTGGTTAGCAATATTACTCCTTTTTA
>CAZUSS010000007.1:0-40706 GCA_964623245.1 uncultured Syntrophomonadaceae bacterium | reverse complement strand
GCTGAGGTATTAACATAGGATACTACTAAGGCATCTGGATGCTGGGCTTTTTTGGCTCTGAGGGCATCTCCAGTCACCATATCTGCCATAGGACATCCAGCATTTAATTCTGGTAATAATACGGTTTTACTAGGACTTAGAATTTTAGCACTCTCCGCCATAAAGTGTACCCCACAGAATACAATAACTTCAGCATCTGTTTCCGCTGCCTGTCTGGCTAATTGCAAAGAGTCCCCTACGAAATCCGCAATTTCTTGAATTTCAGGTAATTGATAAAAATGGGCTACAATAATTGCGTTTATTTCTTGCTTTCGCTTAGCAATAAAATCAATAAACTCTTTGGTCAACAAACCTTCCTCCTATTCATAATTACCTAAACATACTTTTTGTATTTCATTATCCTCATTTACAAATACTAGCTTGGGTTTATGTGTAGCACATTCCTCATCCTCTAGTAATGTATAAGTTAGGATTATAACTACATCCCCTTTCTGGACTAATCGGGCGGCCGCTCCGTTAAGACATATGATTTTCGAACCTGGCTCCCCCTCAATTACATAAGTCTCAAATCTTTCACCATTATTATTGTTAACTATAGTAACTTTTTCATTGGCTACTATATCAGCAGCTTCCATTAAATCTTTGTCAATAGTAATACTACCGACATAACCTAAATCTGCCTGGGTAACAACAGCCCGGTGAATTTTTGATTTCAACATGTAGCGAAGCACCTTTTACACCTCCACTAATAGGTTATCTATTAACCTAGTACTTCCTATCTTTACTGCTAGTGCTATAATTATCTTGCCCTTAGCCTCAGTCAAATCAGACAAGTTGGCCAAATCAACCTCATCGACTATTTCTATATAATCGATAATAGCTTCCTGTTCAGATTCTATGAGGCTGGCAAGTTCCACTTTTAGCACTTCAGCCTTCCTTTCCCCTTCAGCAATAAGTTTTTTAGCAAGCTGTAAAGCCTTATTTAAAACTAAGGATGCTTCCCTTTGGGACTTACTAAGGTAAACATTACGCGAACTCATAGCTAAACCATCTTTTTCCCTTACTATTGGAACCCTTACTATTTCAAGCGGGAAATTAAATTCCCTGACCATTTTTTCAATTATAATTAATTGCTGTATATCCTTTTGCCCAAAAAAAGCTAAATCAGGCTGACAAATGTTAAACAGCTTACCTACTACGGTTGTAACTCCTTTAAAATGACCTGGCCTGGATTTACCACATAGTTTATCAATTATAGGTCCCGTCACTTCTAAAAAAGTATTATAGCCCAAGGGATACATATCCTTGGCTGGCGGGGCAAAAACTGCTTGGACTTTTTCCGCCTCTAGTAAAGAGATATCTTGGCTCAGATCGCGGGGATATTCCGCGAAATCTTCCCCCTGGCCAAATTGCATGGGATTAACGAAAATACTGACCACCACTATATCACAAAACATCCCTGCTTCTTTAACTAAAGCTAAATGCCCCGCATGTAAATAGCCCATAGTAGGTACTAGGCCAATCTTTTTCCCCTGTAATTTATGGTTAAAACACCATTTTTGCATTCCCTTAAGATCATAAAATATTTCCATTAAAATCTCCGTCTAATACATGATTAATATAGCTTATCTAAGACTTCATCTTCTATTGTAAAGCCATGTTCTGGTCCAGGAAATTCCCCGGCCTCCACTTCCTTTTTATAGGCTTGGAGGGCCTCGATTATGATAGCTTCCAAGTTAGCATACTTTTTAACAAATTTGGGAATGTGCCCCCTGAACATACCTAACATATCATTAATTACTAGGACTTGTCCATCGCAATATGGGCCCGCGCCTATGCCTATGGTGGGAATACTGATTTCTTCCGTAACCCTTTGGGCTAAAGCGGTGGGTACACATTCTAGGACCAGGGCAAAGACACCAGCCTCCTCCATAGCCTTAGCATCATCGATCAACTTACGGGCGGTTCTTTCGTCTTTACCTTGCACCTTAAAACCCCCGAACTGGTTAACCGATTGGGGTGTAAGCCCTATATGCCCCATTACGGGTATTTGGGCATCTATAATAGCTTTAACGGTTCCCACTCTTTCAGTGCCACCTTCTAGCTTAACTGCCTGGGCCCCACCTTCTTGAATAAGTCTGCCTGCATTGCGGACAGCTTCTTCATAAGATATATGATAAGAAAGAAAGGGCATATCTGCAACTATCATAGTATTGTCTGTGGCCCTAACTACCGCCCGCGTATGATGTACTATGTCATCTACGGTTACAGCCAAAGTATCCTTATAACCCAAGATGACGTTACCTAGTGAATCTCCTACCAGAATCATATCTATACCTGCAGCCTCTACTAAGGAGGCCATAGAATAATCATAGGAAGTCAGCATGGTTATTTTTTCTTTCTTAAGCATTTTCCCTAGAATTACAGATGTAGTTACCCTAGACATTATAAAACTCCTTTCTGCAATTTACTGATTCCAAATCTATCTAGCTGTATTTGCTGTGGCTATACGGGAGAACTCCTGCACAAATACCTGTTGAAATTCCTCCATAGCCTTATTATCAATAGTTCCCTTTTGCAAAGCGATTTGGGCAGTATAAAACCCTAGCCAACTGTATAACTTCATAAGTTCAGGGGCCATTTCTTCCAAGCTATTAAGATGTTTAATAATTGTGCTTAAGTCCCCCCGAGCTATTGGTCCAGTTAGTGCTTTGGGAATCCCGATATTTTCAATATTATTAATAGTCCCCACAATTAAAGGCATTAATGCCTTAGTTGCCATGTTCCTGGGAATACCTGTCGATTCTAGAAGTTTGACTCCAAAATCAATTAAGGTAACTAAATAATTAGATACTACACAAGCACCAGCGTGATAAAGAGGTTTTGATTTTCTATTAATAAAAAAGTATTCTCCATCTAAAGTCTCCACAATACATACGGCCACATGGTAGGCATCCTTATCCCCCTCAATACTAAATACAGAACCAGGCAAATTTTCAATAGCCCGTTTAAGGTTGGCGAAGGACTGTATGGGGTGAACTGATAAAACATAAGCCCCAAATTCCTTAGCCCTGTCCAGTACTTCAGAAGATTGTGCACCACTCATATGGACAATCACTTGACCATCATGAAATGCAGCAGTATCTGCCAAGTTATCTACGACTTCCTTTATTGCCGAATCAGAAGTCGTTATAAATAAAATATCTGCCGAGCGAGAAACTTCCTGAGGTGATGTATGAGTAGTACATCCTATCCGTTCCACAAGTTGCTTGGTAGATTCGGATTTAACATCATATGCACCCGTAACCTCATAGCCTTTATCATTGAGTACCACCCCAATAGCTGTCCCTACTACTCCCGCCCCTATAATGCCAATTCTTTTCTTCATATTCCAACCCCCTCACAAACAGGGAAATCCTGTTATATATACAACATTACCGTCTCGTTCGATTAAGATACAAGCGGACTATTTTGCTAGGAAAATGTGGCGGGAGACTCCTTTTTTATAACCTCTTTATTATATTTTCTTCTCCTTCTCGGTCTAAAACAGTAATCAACACCTCCTGTATATGGGTACCATCATCGGGAAAAATTAAATCCTTATTAATTTCGTATAATGGTACCAGTACAAACAACCTTTCTTTCAAGTACTGATGAGGAACTCTTAATTCCTCTGTATGGATTATTTTATCTCCATACAACAAAATGTCGATATCTATTATACGGGGCCCCCATTTTTCGGTAAACCGGCGACCCATGTTCATTTCAATTTCTTGTAACTTCTTTAAAAGCTCTGGAGCCTCTAAAGAGGTCTTAATCTTTATAACCAAATTATGAAATTCGGCTTGTTCTGTATTCCCCCAGGCTTTAGTAATATAGGTGGAGGAAATATTATTAATCTTAGTCTGGTCTAGTTTTTCTATTGCTGCTATAGCCTGCTTAAGATAGAGGTCTTTGTCCCCTATATTTGAACCTAAACCTAAATATACTTCAATTTGCATCTTGTTTCATCCTTTAAATTAGCATATACCTTTTTCAAGGGCAAGAAGTATTTGTTAGAAATTAAAAATTATTTTCCACTAGATTTTCTGAATATTTCTACTGCTAAGTAGCCAAAACTGCCTTTTATAGGGGCATTGGGCTTATAGGCCACTACCTTTATAGCCTTAATAGGATGTTTTTCCAAAATTACTTGGGCGATATATTCAGCCATTTTTTCGATGAGATTAAAGCTATTATTTTCGACTATTTCCTTAACTTCCTCAAAAACATGAGCATAATCTACTGTATTAGCCAAATCATCGCTTTGACCTGCTAGACTCAAATCCTTATACAATTCCAAGTCAATAATAAATTTCTGCGGGGTAAGCCTTTCTTGGGGCATAACCCCGTGACAGGCCATAAATTCTAGGCCCTTTATTAAAATCTTATCCATCTTCATTTACCACCGCATCGGTCATTAGGGCAATTTGTTTAGATGCTTTTACATCATGCACTCTTATAATATCGGCCCCATTCATAATTCCTATACCTGTGACAGCCAAACTAGCTTCCAGGCGCTCCTCTACCCCCACACCTAGGGTATGCCCCATAAAGGATTTGCGGGAGGCACCGAGCAAAATAGGGTATCCCATACTCTTAA
This sequence comes from uncultured Syntrophomonadaceae bacterium, assembly GCA_964623245.1. GTDB lineage: Bacteria > Bacillota > Syntrophomonadia > Syntrophomonadales > Syntrophomonadaceae > JAAYRQ01. The sequence continues at coordinate 36,064 of CAZUSS010000007.1, read as the reverse complement.
ATTCCCTCAGCCTTTTAATAATTATCCGATTTTCCTGGGCAGTTTTACCAAAGCCAATCCCGGGATCAATAATTATCCGGTTTTCCCCTAAGCCGGCTGCTAAAGCCTTATCTATAGATTCACCCAATTCCGCAATTATATCTGAAATTAAATCCCCGTAGGCTTCCCCACGGCGAATCTGTAAACGATTGTGCATCAGGACTACGGGGGATTTCTGGGCAACTAGGACCGGGAGCAAGCTAGGGTCTAATTGTAGACTGCCTATATCATTAATCAGATGAGCCCCAGCTTCTAGAGCTGCCTGGGCTACACTCCCCCTGAATGTATCTATGGAGATAATTGTATCTTCCCCTGCCAAGGCCTGTACCACAGGTAAAATCCGCTTTAATTCCGTTTCTTCATCGGCTATTAAAGCGTCTGGCCGAGATGAGGCCCCACCTATATCTATGATATCGGCCCCTTCTGCCATCATTTGCTTAGCCCTTGCGATAGCCAGATGGGTGTCGAAAAATTGGCCCCCATCTGCAAAGGAGTCAGGAGTTACATTTAATATCCCCATTATCAAAGTTCTCGGACCAATTTCCATAGCCTGCCCATTAGCCAAAGCCATAGTAAAGGTCTTTTTTTCTAAATTACGGATTATAGCATCTATTTCACTGGCTACTTTTTTTAAACCAAATGGTTGTAATTTTAACTTTTTATTTAATTCCCGGTATTGTTTTATAGTCCCCATCAAAAGCACGTCGGTATAACCTTCTGCAAATAGGGCGGACCTGCTAACTGCGGCCTCCCCGCCCTTAGACAAAATTTCTTGTTTAATTATATTGGCAGCCACAGAGCGAATATTTTTTAATTTAATTATACGGTGGATGGCTTTAGGCCCCATGTAAGCAAAGGCCTTATCATCCGACCCGATTAATTTAATAAAATCCTGGGCCTCCCTTAGATTATCAATTAGTACAGCATGGTGTCCCGACATTAAATAACTCCTTAAAAAGCCTAATACTCAAAAGTAGATGTGTTAATCTCTTGTTTATCTAATTTAGGGCATTGGGAGCGGTAGGCACAATTAATACAGATTCTAGATAAATTATCGGCCCGATATATCCTTTCCCCCAGAAAACTCATATCCATGCTCAAATTACGGTGTTCATATATGGCCCTAGCAATTATTTCAACTTCGTTGGGATTAAAAAAAACTTGGGGTAGTATTTCCCGGGCCAATTTAGCCCCGAAGGAAGCATGGTCAATGCCCGTCTGGTATTCCTTCCATTTGCCTATGTCATGCAGGAGTCCAGCGGCATAAATAACTTCCTTACCGGCCAACTTGCTGGATAAACTGTTTTCCCTGACAAAAAAGTTGAGATCATTGTGTTCTAATACTAAAATATAGGCAATCCTAGCCACATCAATGTGATGTGAAATATCATGCCGACAAAATATAGGCTCAGATTCTTCCTCTTCATTGTATGTCATATAAGTATTATATAATTGGTTATTTAAGAGTAACTCTATCCGCCTCAATTTATTCACCTCAATAATAAAATATGGCTCTTGCGGTACAATAGTACTATATTAATAGTACTATATTATATTAAACGACACGAATAAAAATCCTTCCTAATTATCCTAAGTATCTTAATTATATCTTAAATCCTCCCAATATAATTTAATTAATTAATTCCTGGGCTTGGAAGAATAAGTTGATTTCCCGCTGAGCCGCTTCTGGGGAATCTGAACCGTGAATAAGATTTTTTGAAACATGTAAGGCAAAATCACCCCTTATGGTACCTGCTGCAGCCTCCAAAGGATTAGTCTGCCCCATCATTTTCCGTATGGTAGCTATGGCTGCCGGCCCTTCCCAGACCATGGCTACTACAGGCCCAGAAGTCATAAAGGCTATCATCTGGGGGAAAAACTCCTTATCCTTATGTTCTTTATAATGTTCCTGGGCCAGTTCCTGGGACATAATTAATAATTTTAGCCCTACTAGGCGAAAACCCTTGCTCTCAATCCTTTTTATTATTTCACCTACTAAGCCTCTTTGCATAGCATCTGGTTTGATCATAGTAAATGTTCTTTCCATAAAGCACTTCCTCCTTAATTTACTTTTGTATTTTTCTAGATAATAATATGGCGGAGAAAATGCTCCTCCGCCATATGTCTATTATTTGCTTTTATATAAGAATTTATGGTTCAAGATCATCTTTTTCTTCTTTAGCAGCTTCGACTTCCTGCCCAGCCATAATTTCACCAAATTCCTTAGCTTCCATAGTTTCTACTTCCATTAATCTAGCTGCGATTAAGTGCAGCTTATCCATATTCTCATTTAGTATATCTTCGGCCTTTTGGTAGCATGATTCCATATAGGCACTAGCTTCCTTATCTATGGCATAGGCTATGGCATCAGAATAATTACGGCTCTGGGATATATCCCGGCCCAAAAAGACTTCCTCACTTTTGTGTCCAAAGGTCAAAGGCCCCAATTCTTCTGACATCCCATATTCAGTAATCATCCGGCGAACTATACTACTAGCCCGTTCTATATCATTTTGGGCCCCGGTACTTATATCATTTAATATAAGGGCTTCGGCTACCCGACCACCAAGTAGTGTGGTGACTTCCTCTAATAAATAAGATCTAGTAATATAATTCCGATCCTCTTCAGGCAATAAGAGGGTGTAGCCCCCTGCCCGTCCCCGAGGGATGATAGAGATTTTATGCAATTTATCCATGTTGGGCAAAAAGTAGCTTACTATAGCGTGTCCTGCTTCATGGTAGGCTACTAGGCGTTTTTCCTTTTCCGATATGACCCGAGACTTCTTCTCAGGTCCAGCTATTACGCGCTCGATGGCCTCCTCTAAGGAATCCATCCCGATATCCTTTTCATTGCGCCTAGCGGTCAAAAGGGCCGCCTCATTTACCATGTTAGCTAAATCTGCCCCCGTAAAGCCAGGAGTCCGTTTGGCTAGAATCGCTAAGTCCACACCCTCAGCTAAACGCTTATCCTTAACATGGACCGCTAAAATAGCTTCCCTTCCCTTAACATCTGGTCTATCAATTAAGATGTGCCGGTCAAAACGACCTGGACGAAGTAAAGCAGGGTCTAATATGTCTGGCCGGTTAGTCGCTGCCATTACTATAATACCTTCATTGGCACTAAAGCCATCCATTTCTACTAAAAGTTGGTTTAGAGTCTGTTCCCTTTCATCATGGCCCCCACCGAGTCCAGCCCCCCGTTGACGACCGACTGCATCTATTTCGTCAATAAAGACTATACAGGGTGAATTTTTCTTAGATTGTTCGAATAGGTCCCTAACTCTAGCCGCTCCCACTCCGACAAACATTTCCACAAAATCTGAGCCGCTTATAGAGAAAAAGGGTACCCCAGCTTCACCTGCGACTGCTTTAGCCATTAGGGTCTTACCTGTTCCTGGAGCACCGAATAAAAGCACCCCTTTAGGAATCTTAGCCCCGATTTCGATAAACTTTTGGGGGCTTTTCAGGAAATCTACTACTTCTTCCATTTCTTCTTTAGCTTCCTCTGCCCCTGCTACATCGGCGAAAGTAACTTTGACGTCCTCCCCTGTCATAAGGCGGGCCTTACTCTTCCCGAACTGCATAACCCGATTTCCACCACCCTGGGTCTGATTCATAATAAATATTAGGAAACCGATCAATAGCAAGATAGGTAATAGGGTGCTAAGCAGTGACATCCACCAAGGGGGTGGATCAACTGGTTTCGAATCGTAATTTACCTTTTTATCTAAAAGAAGTGTAACAACTCCACTTTCTTTGGATACGGTCGCCTTATAGGCAGTATTGTCCTTTAGCTTTCCTGTAATAAGATATACATTATCTCCTATTTCAACTTCGGCATCTGCAACCTGTCCAGCATTTACTTTGTTAATAAAATCCAATTCAGTTAATTCATTAATGTTATCCTGATTAGTAGGAAACATTTTCATTGCAGACAGGACTAACAAAACTATTAGTACATATATAGCAATTGTTTTTAGGGCCTTGTCCAAATTTTTTCCTCCCCTTTTGTTCCTTGAGAATTTTCGTCATATTTTAACATAAGCATATATCCTTTTCAATGTTACCATTTATTCATTAGCTTTAGTATATCAGTTAGCAAATATTTATAATAAATTTTAAATTATCTCCCTTATGGTTAAAACATTTTTACTGTTTTCGTCTACACTTACTAGGCTAGATATGCGGTAACCTAAGACTGCGTATATATCATCTGCATCGCTAGTAAGTAGCGGAATTTCCTGCCTTTTATGTTGGGGTATTTTCAAATCAATAAAATAATCCTTAATCTTTTTACTACCTTTTAAGCCGTAAGGATAAAATATATCCCCAGCCTTTCTGGAACGCAGATGCAAAGGGGTTTGGCATTTATCATAATCAATATAGGCTATGTAATCCTTATCCCTTTGGGCTGTAAAATCTTCCCCCCTGATTAGCTGGAATAAGTATTTTTTGCCCGTAGGTAATAAAATAGTCGTAGGGGGATATAATAGGTAGTCAAAAGATATTCTTTCCTTTTTTAGGGTGGAAAATACTAGTTCATCATATACTTTGCTGACCTGAACACCCTTTTTTAATTGTATCAGTTTACTAGAACCATCTTTAGTCATCAAATCCAAAATCAGTTCAATATCTAGGGCCTCCCAGCCCGATGCATCAGTTAAAGTCCCCAGGCCGTAAAGTAAAACCCTTTTTCTTAAAGCCACAGATAAATTAGCCAAAAATGTGTTGCTCAAAACAATAGTATGGGGGGTCTCCCTTATTTTCGCCTGGGCAAATAAAGTCCTAGCTTGTGATTCAAGTTCAGCATTTTCTTCCCCAGCAATTGTGGCCAATTGATTTAGACTTTCTATAATCTGTGGATTATATTCCGCCTTTAATAAAGGGATTAATTCATGGCGTACCTTATTTCTCAAATAAATGGGATCAAAATTGCTCTGGTCAATAAAGTAGGGTAAATTATGTCCCTGTAAGTAATCTTCTATTTCGGACTTGCTTACCCCTAAAAGTGGCCTAATTAAGTGACCACTAATCGGCATAATACCCCGCAAACCCTTAATTCCTGTCCCCCTTAGCAGATTAAGCAAAACCGTCTCAGCATTATCATCTTTGTGATGAGCCGTAGCTATCAGATCGGCCTGAAGTTCAGCCCATAGCTGGTTAAAAAAATAGTAACGGACTTCGCGCCCTGCCTCTTCAATCGATTTCTTTTCGCTTGCAGCTTTTTTAGCCACATCAACCTTACTAGCATAAAAAGGGAGGCCCAAGTCCTGGCATAAACCTTTTACCAACCCTTCTTCTTCATCCGCTTCCGGGCGCAAACTGTGATTTAAATGGGCTACCGATAAGGTTAAATCAAATTCGGCCTTAAGGTTTTGCATTATAAAAAGGAGAGCGATAGAATCAGGCCCTCCAGAAATACCCAATATGATATGACTAGCAAATTTAATCATATCATATTTATAAATGAACTCTCTAACTTTCTTTTCCATTCCCAAAACCCCGCCAAACCCTTTTTACTAATCCTACCCCAAAACGCCCCCAAATCATACCCCAAACACGGTCAACCACGGGGACGGTTCTCCGTTTGACCTATCGGTTAATGTAGTTTATTATATTTTTGAGGTGATTAAAAAATGGCGCGAACACGTAGAATAATAAGTTCAACCGGTATATATCATATAATGGCAAGGGGAATAAATCGACAAAATATCTTCACAGGGAATGACGATTATTTCAAATATGTGGAAATCCTAGGGAATTATCAACAGGAGCTTGACTATGAACTATATGCCTATTGCTTAATGGGAAACCATTTACATCTATTAATAAAAGAAGGGAATGAAGAAATAGGCAGCACTATGAAAAGAATTGGGGTTAGCTACGTTTCCTGGTTTAATTGGCAACACAATAGAAGCGGCCACCTGTTTCAGGGTAGATTCAAAAGTGAACCAGTTGAAGATGATTCCTATTTTTTAACTGTTCTTCGCTACATCCATCAAAATCCAATTGCAGCTGGCATAATAGATGATTTGGAAAAATACAGATGGAGTAGCTATAAAGAATACATAAAAGAAAGTAGAATAGTTAATACCAACTTCGCATTGCAGTTATTTTCACCAGATAAAGCCAAAGCTACTGCCGCGTTTCGTACATTTCATAAGGAAATTAGCAATGTTAAATGTTTAGATATTGAGGAGGAAAAAAAGACTATTTCTGATAACGAGATAAGAGATTTAGTCTTGAATAAATATAATATAGAGTTGGCTAAAATTCAAAATATTGAGCAGGGGCTACAGGATGAGATTATGAAATATCTAAGGAGAGAGGAGGGTATCTCCCTAAGACAGCTAGCCAGACTTACTGGGCTAACTATCTACAGGATTAATAAAGCGGGAATGTGAAAAAGGTGTCAAACGAAGGTCCGTCCCCGTGTTTGGTTAGTTGACTTCGATGTAGGAGCAGAGTACTGTCATGTCGTCAGCTGGCATGCCGTTACACATGCTAAGGGCTTTGTTTAGGATTACTTCAGCCACTATTTGTGGGTCGCTCTCATTTAAGTTGGCTAGAAAGTCCTTTACCCATAGATTGTTTTCCTCTGCTGCCCGAAAAATGTCTAGAACCCCGTCACTCACCAGAACTATTAAGTCCCGCGGTAATAAAAAACTTTTTTCGGGATTTATATCCACTTCGTTTAAAATCCCAATCGGCAATGAATTGGAGGTCACCACTCCTACTCGGTTACCCCTTTTAATGAAAGAGGGGGCACTTCCTATTTTTATAAAGTCTACTTCCCCAGTATACAAATCGAATATCATCATATCTAAGGTAGCAAAAACCTCTTTTTGTGACCTTAGTATTAGGATTGAATTGATAGTCTTTAGGGCCACTTCCCTAGTAAAGCCACTACTAAGTAAGGATTCCAATAAGCGAACTGCAGTTTGGCTTTCGGTCATAGCTTGCTCCCCTATGCCCATCCCATCACTTAAGGCGATTAATTCTTTACCCTCCTTCAAGGTAGCAATGGTAAAGCTATCCCCACAAATTTTTTCTTTACCCATTTGGGCTGCCCCACTATAAACCTTATAGGCAAAGGCCCTGGTTAAGGTAAATTCACAGGGAGCCTTCCCCCTGAATCTTGGACATTGTTGCTTACATACTTCTAATTTTTCCCTCAGGGTAGATGACAAAACTGGTGCTAGGTGGCTTTCGCAGAGATCGCCTGTTTCACAAGAAATTGCACTAACATTTAAATAATATTGGTCTTTTCCAGTCCTTATGGGGGTAATATCGGTAATACTTGTCAATCCAGATTTACGACATGCCCTAAGTAATTTTTCTCTTAGCTCAAAGTCGACAGTAGTTGTAGTATCAATATCTTGGGCTAATTCCTTAATAACTTGACTTACACCTTTTAGTTGCAGAGATACTAAGTCCTTGGTGTCATTTAATTTATCTGACCAATATTCATTTAGCCTCAATTTATCAAATAAATAATTAATACTATTTACCATTTCTCGCCCATTGATACAACGCCTCCTAAATTCAATTGGACAATCTTCATAAATCAGATAACCATTAGTTTCTGCGATAGTGAAAAGGTCTAGAATTTCTTGGGAGGTACTATAACAATCCTTCCCCCAACAAGTATGGTAATAGGAGCAATCCTCACAAAAATTATAGGATATTTCTTCATATAGGTAGTTTAAATAGGCAGTTTGTCCTTTGGTCTGGGTTATATTTCGCTCCTTGGCAAAGGTAGAACTCAATTCGTCGAAAACGACGGCCAGATTCTCAATACGGTTGCGGGCACTCTCTTTGACTTTGGCATCTAGGATATCTTCATCTTCGCTTTTATCCTTATTTAACATTCCAAGGCTCCGTATAGGTACATTTTCTTTCAGGGAACTCGGTAAAATGAAGAAGACCAAACAAGCTATTCCCGTTTCCCACATCCCTAAAATAGTCAGTTTAGTTTCGGGAATAAATAGGGATAAGGCCAAGGTCCCTAACATGAAGCCGATGATTACACCTAAACGGCCAAAATGCCTAAACAAACCTGCCAATAAACCAGAAATAGCATACATCCCTAGGGTGGGTGCAAAGAGACTAGAGGATATGGAGGGAAGAATTCCAGCCATAACCCCAACCATAGTTCCACCACCACTCCCCCAAAGGAAGGCAGCTACTAAGATACCCAACCGACATATAATGCTGGCTAAGTTTAAGCCTCCCACGTGTATTTCATTTAAGCCCATAACAATTCCGATTCCCAAAATTATAAAGGCAGCTAGATCCTCAAAAGCAAAGCTGACCATAGGGGTTTTCTTTTCCAATACATCATTTCCCACCATAAAAACAAAGGTCAATACCCCAGCAATCATGGCCTCGAATACTATGATCATCTGTAAATATAAATTAATACCTACAAAAAAACCAAAACCAGTTTTTACTAGGGTCAAAACCCCCAAGGTCAAAAGGGGCAAACCCCACCATTTGTGCCCAGTGGGTATTTCGATAAATGCTAAAACACTGACTAGAATTAATAAGGCAAAAATATTGCTATATAGGTTTATCCCATCTAGCAAAGTAAAAAAACCTAAAAAACCAAAAAGAGCAGCTAATAACATTTTCTTCTTGTCCTGGCGGGTAAAAGCAACTAGATAAGCGAATATAAATGGCAGGATTTCTTCTAAGACTAAAGCCCTGGCCATAATGAAGGCCCCTAGGGCCAGTAAGATGTTATAGGTGGAAACTAGACTAAAGGCCGCTTGTCTCCAGTTAATATTTTTAAAGGAAAGTCTTTCGGATAGGTTTAATCTTCTTTTGGATGACCTTTTGGAAGATATAACTGTTTCATTAATCCTTTGATAGGGATAGACCTCTATCTTTTCAAACACCATTATCACCCCTAAATTCTTGTCCACTAATTATAACAAGGTCCTTTAGTAAAATTTGTAATACGAAGGCACATACTTCCAAGTATTCCCCCTAAATTATGTCATTTAGGGGGTTTAGGAAACAGATTCCTGCAATCTTCAGCAAAAATTAGGCAAAAAAAAGAGACCACTTATGGTCTCTAAATTACATATCACACATCTTACCAATTGGGATTGCCTACTTCAGAAGTTAGAAGTAAGGGGATAGATGGTATAAAACTAATCTCTTAAATAAGCTAACCAATAGAACATAGCCACAAATATAGCCCCACCTACAATATTTCCTAAAGTTACAGGAATTAAGTTGGCCACCATAACATTGCCATAATTGAAGATAGAACTGATAGCCTCTGGGGCCACAGTCAATGCTTCAGCAGCTGCAGCTGGTACAGCATTGGCAACTTGAACACCCATAGGAATGAAGAACATGTTAGCAACACTATGTTCAAATCCACTAGATACGAAAGCCATAATTGGGAAGAAGATACCGAATATCTTACCGACAACATCTTTAGCTGCAAATGCTAACCAAACAGCTAGACATACTAACCAGTTACAACAAATTCCACGTAAAAAGGCCTCTCCCCAAGATAAACTCAATTTACCGTGGGCGATGCCTACAGCTTTGGCGCCCATTGCACTTAGTCCAATGGCACCCGTTGCTGGATCCTTCATAGACCAATATGCTCCCCCAAAAATGATGAATACTAATAAAACTGAACCTATAAAGTTCGCAATCCAGACTACAACCCAGTTCTTTAATAAGCCACCCCAGGTTGCTTGTCCATTAAAAACTGCTAGCATACAGGCCATATTATTACCAGTGAAAAGTTCAGCACCAGCAATAACAACCATCATCAAACCAACGGAGAAAACTGCCCCAAATAGGAATATTCCCATAGCTGTGTTGGCATCTGGAGCTGCTCCAACCTTTGTAGCTAAGTTAGCCCCAAAACCGATATAGGCACCTGCTAAGATTCCTAGTACTAGCATTTTAAAAATAGATAATTCTGTTTTTGCCTTACCAGCATTACTTGCTGCAACGGCAATTTCCGCTGGAGTTAGAAAACCCATTCCATTCACTCTCCTTTAATGTTTCTAAAATAAGTACCTTCTTGCCCCCTTCCCCATAAGGCTGGCTCCCCAATCGTTAAAGATAGATTACATATAAAACTCAAGCTACCTATTTATCGCTTGAGTTCAATCCTATTAAAATTTAATTTTCTAGATCCTTCTCATCTTCGCCCTTCCCATTGTTTTTAAAATCCCTTGATGATACAATATGGTTAAATATGGTGGATAGTAGCCAACACAAGCAATATGTTTGTGATTGACATAACTATTACTTATGAGCATATTCTACATTAATTTATCAATACCTGCGAATAAACTTCTTATATGAATGTTATTTATGACTACAATAAAAAAATGTTATCACGGAGGTGCTTTAATTGTCAATAAGTAAAAACATTTTGGAAAACCTGCTAGCGGAAATGGAATTATTCGAGACCCAATTTCCTTTAAAGGAAATGGAGAGAACGGCCTTTAAACAGACCCCTGACATTACTTTGCTTACCTGTTCTGATTCACGAATGCCACCCAATATGCTAGGGCCTACTTTTAATCGCGTCTTTTCTGTAGAAAATATCGGTAATCAATTTTCGAATAATGCTGGATCAGTTTTATACGGCCTTCTACACCTAAGGACTCCAATCTTCATTGTAGCTGGACATACTGATTGTGGCGCGGTTAAGGCTGCTTTGGGTGATTTTTCTACGGAACCCTTTGCAATAAGGAAGGAACTACACCCCCTTCTTTCTACCCTAAGCAAAGCCCACGATTTAATGGCGGCATACTCAAATAAAGCAGATGATATTTCCATTACTCGCCTGGCAGAATTTAATGTAGATATGCAGATTAAATATGTTTTGGAAAATGATGAGGTGAGAAATTTAATCGCAGCTGGCCAACTTGCTATCATGGGAATTATGGTAGATTTGCATAATACATATGAAAATGGTTATGGTAAGATTTATCTTTCTAATTATAATGGGGAAACTGAAACAGATAAGATTAGGCAAGACCTGTCTATGGAGCAATTGAAATCTCGGGTAAGACGTCTGGGTAAGTAGCCATACTTACCCTTGACTAGCCAAGGTGGAAATTACACCTTCTAGTAAATCACTGGCACTTATAATTATTTCATTTACAGCTAGGATTTCCATAATAGTCATAAGGAGCAGGGTTCCGCCGGTGATGATATCAGCACGGGCGGCTTGTAAACCTGCTATATTCTTTCTTAAATGTAGGGGAGTCTGGGATAGCATTTCATACAGATGACTTATTTCCTGGTAGGATAATATTTGGCCATGGACAAGGCTGTGATCGTATTTTTTTAAAGCATACTTTATGGCTACTAATGAAGTAGCTGTACCACCAACGAAGACCACAGGAACCGCATTAAGTTCGACTCGTATTGGTTCCAATATATTCAATACCTGTCTAATTTCACTAACTGACATATCCGACTCTAGAACCTTCACTGCTCCTAAGGGTATGGATAATGAAAGTTCATCCGCGTAGATAAACTCTGTACTGCCCCCACCTAGATCAACTACCAAGGGTTCTTTATCCAGGACTAAACTATTGATTAAGCCCCTATAATTTAGTTTAGCTTCGGTCTGGCCATCAATTACATCAATATTAAGCAGGCACTTCTTCCGCACTATTTCTAAAAATTCTTCCTTATTAGTAGCCTCCCTAACTGCACTCGTGGCAATCACTCGATAATTGCCCACATTATATTCCTGCATTTTGTGCACAAAACTATTCAGGGCCCGGCAAGTGCGTTCAATTGCTGCCCCAGAAATAATAGGGTTTTTTTTAAATCCCTGACCTAAACGGGTGCTTATTAGGGCCCGATAAAGTGGGCTTATCTGCCCCGCCCTTACCTGGGCTATAAGTAGGCGACAGGAATTTGTGCCTATATCTATAACCGCATACCTCATAATTACCTACCTTATTAATAAAGACAAAAAAGCACCCCTCTGCAAAGAAGTGCTGTTTTGGTAATATTAATTATATCTATTGCGTTTCCTAGGTTCTTGGCGATTTTTTAAAGGTTGCATCCTTTCATCGCTCTCCTTAAGAAATTTGGCAATTTTATCATCTAAACTCGTAGGTGCAGGGTTCCTATTCGAACCACGACTAAAATCAGCCGTACCGGAACCCCGATTAGTGGGTCTATTAGCCCTCGGTTTTGATGGAGATGCTACAGGAGCTAAAGCTTGTTTCATGGATAAGCCAATCTTCTTACCAGCAACATTTAATACTTTAACTTTGACTGTATCACCTTCTTGGATAAAGTCTTTTACATCCTTAACATAGGTGTCCGCTATTTCAGAAATATGCACAAGCCCGACCGCGCCGCCTCCCAATTCTACAAAAGCTCCGAATTTAGTAATCCCTTGAACTTTACCTTCCACAATTTCTCCAGGAACAATATTTTTTTGTTCAGTAGGCATAAAAACTAAGATCCCCCTCAAATCATACTATTTTAATTGTATTAGATGCACTATGACTAGTCAACCTAAACATTAGTTCTTACTCCTGGTTATGATTGGGGATTATGGGCGCAATTTTTTGTTCACCCTTTTTTACCATGCCTAATTGTTCCCTTGCAATCCGCTCCATATTCTCAAGAGATTGGCTTTTCTCTAACTTTTCCAGCAGTAGTTCATTTTTCTCCACTAATTTAATTTTTTGCTTTTCTAATTCATGTTTTTGGATGGACAATTCTATAATAGTTTTAACCCTAGGAGTAATAGTTATCATTAGGCAGACAAATATTATTGAAGTCATTATTATTCTGAAGGACTTTTTATGGATCATCTTCTTCCTCCCCACCTAGAATACCTAAAGTATCCCCAGGAAGTATTATAACTACCTCATAACCCTTAGTACGGGCACGATTATACAAGGTAGCTACAGTGCTAGCACTTATCTTTAAGGTTTGGGCTATATAAGCTGAAGTTTTACCCATTTCCTTAAGTGCTACTACTTGTCTTTCCCGAAAACTTAGTTTTTCTACTCCCCGAATTTCAATCTTCATAATTTCCTAACACTCTTATCCACATTTTTTCCACAAGCTGTGGACATATTAAGTACATATTACTTATTCGCTAACTTGTTAAAAAGTCCTCTTTTTAATTACTTCTTTTAGGCACCATTGTCATTAGGAGGTAGCTTTTTTCTTTTGATTATTAAAAGTTTTCGCAAGGAATTAAAGGCAACTTGCAGTTTGTTTAGGCCCCGCTTAATTAACCTAGCTACTTTTATGGTAAGATTAGCAGCTGCTGTGACTGGATTTTGTAGAAAGTTGCGGAAAAAATAATAATAAATCAGTATACCCATGACTAAAGCAATCAGTACATATAAGCGCATTTCACCATGATTTATCCACAACATAGCGAAAAATACAATACAGATCATAAAAATCCATAGGAAAAAATCCAGAATATACAAAGGGTATTTGCCCACCTTAGCTTGGGCAATAATGGATTGATAGTAATGAAATATAAAACCTGCACATATGCCTAAAGCCAAAGTTAGGAAAAAGTCCTGAATTTGTATAAACAAATCAGACAATAACCGTCCCCCCCAACTACCCCTTTTATAATTTGACTACAAAATATTTATTTAAGGAGACGACTCAAGACATTCTTGCTTTTTGTCTTTAAATCGGTACCCAAAGCCTTATATTCTACTGAGTTTACTGCCCCTTCTAAGGATACCTTGCCTTCCTCCAAGCTTAACATGGTTATATGCAGGTTTTCTCCCAATATATATAGATAACCCAAGGATGTTTCTAGGATAATTTCCTCTTCATCAAATGTATTGACACTGCTAACCCCAGTAAGTTCCATATTACTTCTATTAATTAGCTTGATTGAGTGATCTGCCATCAACTTACCCCCCCTTTTTAAAAATAAACCTAGATCTTATATAAGAATATGCTAGGTAGTGGTAACTTTATGCCAGAATAAAAAACCGCTTCCTTTTCGGAAGCGGTTTTCTTTACTCTATTTGTCGATATAAATTTTTAGCCTCAGCTGCCCTAATATTTTCCTTAATGTCTAAGACCTCGTAAACAGTTGTCCTATCCCCAACTTGGATAGTTATAATATCACCAAGCTTAACTATTGTAGCTGGTTTAGCAATTTTATTATTTACTAAAACCCGTCCATTCTCCGCAAACTCCCTAGCCAAAGTCCGTCTTTTAATGATCCTGGATACCTTTAGGAATTTATCTAAGCGCATATTATCCTAAATTACTGCTTCCTTTAAAGCTTTCCCCGCTTTAAAGGCTGGAACTTTAGTGGCAGCTATAGTAATTTCCTCCCCAGTTTGTGGGTTCCTGCCTTTGCGTTCTTGCCTATCCCTAACTTCAAAAGTTCCAAAGCCGATGAGTTGCACCTTATCACCTGACTTTAAGGCATCTTCTACGGAAGAAAAGAAAGCATTAACTATTTTGTCTACATCTTTTTTTGTCATACCTGTCTTGGCAGCTACCTCATTAATCAAATCTGTTTTGTTCACAATATCCACTCCTTTATGCGTTGGTATATAATGGCTATTCGCGGTCTTTATTAATTCTCCTGCTTTTTCTCCTGCTTTTTTTAAAGATTCTTAAAATTGGGCAAAAACACTAGCTACTTATAGACCTTTGGACTTAGCTTCGTCCCATAATTCATCTAACTGGGCTAAATCATAATCCCGAAAATCCATACCCCTAGCTAGTATTTTTTCTTCTATATAATTAAAACGACGGATAAACTTATCATTGCTATGTTGGAGGGCAGTCTCAGGTTCAATGTTTTTAAGTCGGGCGATATTAGCCAGGGCGAAGAACATGTCTCCCATCTCCTCTTGCATTTGAGATTCATCTGAGGCCCTTTTGAATTCTTCGGTCTCTTCCCTGAACTTGTTGATAGCCCCTTCTACTTCGGGCCAATCAAAACCAACCCTAGCTGCCTTCTCTTGTAATTTTAGGGACCTGAGTAAGGCTGGCATAAATTTAGGAATATTGTCTAAAAGTAATTTCTTGCCTTCCTGCTTTTTAAAGTCTTCCCAATGTTCCATGACGTCCTCCCCAGTCTCCAGGTGCATTTGACCAAATACATGGGGATGCCGATTAATCATTTTCTGACTAATGCTATGTATGACATCTTTTAAGGTAAAATACCCTGCCCTCTGGGCCAAAGCTGCATGAAAAACTACTTGTAGTAGTAAGTCTCCCAGTTCTTCTTGCAGTTTATGCATATCAGCTTCCTCGATGGCTTCTATTACCTCGTAGGTTTCCTCTAGTAAATAACGGATTAAGGACTCGTGGGTCTGCTCCCTATCCCAGGGACAACCATTTTCACCTAAAAGCCTGTCCATCACGTCAACTAATTCCTGCACCAGACACACCTCCATTCATTCTCCCATTGATTCATTGCTAGTGCGAATTGATACTGGCGACCAAAGGCCGCCCCCACAATCCTTCCTAGATGGAAGGATCCTTCGACTACAGCCTCAGAATGACATACAAGGGATAGGGGGACCAGACCTAGCCACATATCACACCCCCCTAAACATCCGCTTTATCATATTAAGATCAAATTCCCGGATTATTACCAAAAGTATTCCATATATTCCCACACCGGCTGTTATAGCTAGTAGGGTAGCCAAATGCGACTTTATGTCAGCAGCTACTAAGAAATTATAACCTAACTTAGTAGCCATACCCATCAAGATAGTAATTATAAGAATTTTAATTAGGCGACTGTATTCATATTCTACCTTAGTCAATTGCTTCAGTGAAATCAGATTTAAGAGTGAACCTATGGCAAATGCTACTACCGTTCCGATAGCAGCACCTTTTATATTTAACATAGGAATGGCAGTCAGGGTATAATTGAATAATACCTTTAAAATACCGGTTATAACCAGATGGCGCATGGCAATCTCTGGTCTACCTATGCCTTGTAAGCCGGCACTAGACAATTGGAATGCGGCTAGGGCTATACAGGAAAAGGCTAAGACTTCTAAAGGGTTTCCTGCTTCGGGGGTCCCATATAATAAGTCGCAAATGGGGTAAGCCAATACGTAAAGTCCAGCCGCACTAGGCAAGGAGACTATCATCCCAGCCCTGAAACCATAGTTTAAACGCTCATTTAACAATTTGGGCTTTTTTTGGGCTAGAGCCTCAGAAATAGCTGGAACTAAGCTGGTGGCAATAGATATGGTGAATATAGTCGGTAAACTGATTAAAACAGCCGCCATACCGGATAATTGTCCATATAAGGCTGTGGCATTTTTAATTGAATAGCCAATAAATATTAAGCGGCTAGGGACTATCACGGCATCCAACAACTGTACTAGGGGTAAGACTACGGCACCAAATGAAACCGGAATTGCTAACTTGACCATATCCCGGGCTAGGGTTAAGGAGCTAGTACCCGAATATATTAATTTCTTACCCTGGATACCCTCATTTTTCTTGAATTTAAAATAATAAATGGTCAAGACTATTAAGCCCGCTACACCACCTATTACCGCCCCAAAGGTAGCCCCTGCAGCTGCAAACTCCAAGCCAAAAGGGAAAAGTAAGTAAGCTAGTATGATAACTGCAGTAACCCTAAATAATTGTTCTACTACCTGGGAAACTGCCGTGGGCACCATGGTTTGGTAACCCTGGAAATAGCCCCTAAAAACCGACATTAATCCCGCGAAAAATATGGCAGGTGCTACTGCTAATATAGGGTAATAAGCCTGTTCATTTTTCAAGACATTGGTCGCCAATACATGGCCCATTTGCATAACTAAGATTGATAATACTAAACCAGCTAAGAATAGTATTAAGAGTGATACCTTAAATATTTTTTTGCTATCACCTGTGTAGCCCTGAGTTTCCTTGCGGGCAATTAGAATAGAAATAGCCACTGGCACCCCAGCAGTTGCCATAGCTAAAATGGTAGTATAAATTGGGTAAGCCATTTGATAAAGGCCGATGCCTTCATCACCTATTAATCTGGCCAGGGGTATGCGGTATAGTGCACCTAATATCTTGCTTATGGCTCCAGCTATACTTAGAATTAAAGCTCCTTTTAGAAAGTTTTGTGTGCCACTCATTATCTTCCTCCCCATTTACTAAAGGTATATTATACCATAAGAAGAACTTTTAATTTTGAATACTTAATTTTTAATTCCTAATTCCTAGTTTGATTTTTGGACTTTTAATTCCTAACTTCAGTTTTACCTTGAAAATAAAAAAGCGATCTTACTCCTTTATAAGACCGCCTTTTAAGTATATGGCTTTTACTCTTCCATCTGTTTGGCTAAAAAACCTGCTGCTGTTTCGGCTAACTTAATTTCTAGGTCTCCTAATTTTACATTGGCTTCCTTACTTAAAATGATGACAGCCCCAATCGGATCGCCTTGAGTAATAATTGGTGCAATTACTTGTGATTTAACGGTATATTCACGATCATCATTTTCTATAATGTGCATATTTTCATCTTCAGGACTATCGATTTCTTGCATAATATAGGTAGTCCTCTCTTCCAAAGAATTTTCTATTGCCATACCTACTGGTTTGCCCATAAATTCCCGTTTGTTAGCACCTGCTACTGCAATAATTACGTCCCGATCGGCGATAATAGAGACGTGTCCCGTAGTCTCATGAAGTGAATCGGCATATTCCTTAGCAAAATCCCCCAATTCCCCGATGGGGGAATATTTCTTTAATATAACTTCACCTTCACGGTCAACAAAAATCTCCAGAGGGTCACCCTCACGAATACGTAGAGTTCTGCGAATCTCTTTGGGAATAACTACTCGACCTAAATCATCAATCCTGCGTACAATCCCTGTTGCTTTCATGTTACAATTATCCCTCCTTTTCTTGAAGAAATGAATATACTTAAGTTTCTTTTCTCATTGATAGTATATAACTCAAAATCCCCTTTTATTCACTTTTTACCATCAAAGCCGAAATTTTTTTTATTAATATTACTTGTAATTTTGGTTAAAACTAGTCAAAAGGTTAGTACCAAGGGGGGTTTAAAGTGTATAGAATATCCAATTTCCAGATTTTTTGCATATTAATGATCCTGGTAGGACCTATCGCTTATCTCGAAGTCCCTAAGCGTTTAACTGTCCTTGCTTTTAATAATGCTTGGTTAGCTGCCTTACTTACTGTAATTCCTGGTATCCTAATTATTCTGATCTTTAATTATATTATTGGCAAAAGCCAGAACCCATTTCCCCTATTATTGGAGGAGTACTTAGGAAAAATAGGGGGGAAAATATTAGCTGGCATTTATGTTATAGTTTTTCTTTTCATAGTTAGTTTTACCCTGAGTGTTTTTGTTAATTTTATTATTACTAATGTTTTGCCTGACATTCCAGTTAGCGTTTTAATTGGTTCTTTTCTTTTTTTAAGTTACTTCATAATAAAAAATGGTCTGGAAAACCTAGCTAGGTTAAGTGAATTAATCGTATTTATAGGCCTACCCTTTTCTTTCGCAATTGTTTTTTTAGCCGCATCCCAGACTATAGATATTAGAAATCTACTACCCTTAGCCCGAGTAAGCATAAATGATTTAGGCTTGGCTGTTTTTTCCGCCAGTGCGGTTCTAGGTCGGCTATTTCCCATTTTAACTATTGCTTACTTTTCCAATTACCGACCCCAGGTTATTAAGGCAGCATATTGGGTCTTGGGTTTTTATATATTACTGATTCTTTCCGCTACCCTAGTTACTACTCTACTATATGGTAGTGTGGCTTCCACTTTATTGACCTTCCCGGTCTTCTCCACCATGAGACTAATCAAAATCGGGGAATTCCTAACCAACTTGGATATATTTTTCATCGGTATTTGGATTTCTGGCATTATTGGGACACTTACATTCTTTTGGTTTATGGCTTGTTTTACTACCCAACAGATATTTAATTTAGAAGGTTACAGTTTCTTAGCAGCCCCTACTAGTCTCATCATCGCTGTAAGTTCCCTTTTAATTAGCCCCAATATTGTAGTCTTAAACATTATTAACGAAACCCTAGTGGTTTTGGTATATTTCTTTTTCCTAATTCTGATTCCTATCATTCTATTTATCCTAGCCCTATTTAAACCGAATCAGCCCATGGAAAGGTCTGGCGACAGTAACAAATCTTCCGCGATTATGTGAATAATGTCTTTATCTCAGGCTAAAACTAAGGCAAATCCTTTTCATTATTTACCTTTTTAATCGCCAATCACTTATGGAGGAATTTATTTAATATGAGATATATTAAAAGGCGTGAATCTGGAGACTCTGAGCCCATACCACTAAATGAATTAATTGATCAAAATTTATCCTCTGATCTCCAGGAAAACTTAGCTAATTTAGATAGGTTATTAGAAGGGTGCTCCGATGTGGTAATAAAAGAATTTGAATTTGCCAAGGAGCCCACTATAAAAGCTGGTCTGCTTTACTTTGATGGCTTAGTCCAAAGAAGTGCTATTGAAGATCACATATTAAAACCTTTAATGCTAGAGATAGAAAAGATATCCCCCGAATTTCTTTCCATTTATGAAGCCCAGGATATGTTAAATTCAGTGCAAAATAGGATTTTATCTACGGTCGACTTGGATACTATTAATACTTTTGATGAAGTCTGCCATCACATTAGTTCTGGGGATACAGTCCTAATCATTGATGGTTACACCCCAGCTTTAGTGGCCGACACCCGCATGTGGGAAACTCGAGCCGTGGAAACTCCCGAAAATGAAATCGTTATTTTCGGGCCCAAAGAGGGTTTCAATGAGACTCTGCGCATAAATACTGCTGCACTCAGAAGACGAATTAAGTCGACCAACTTCAAAATTGAGTCCTTTGTCATTGGTAGGATTACTAAAACTGATGTAGTCCTATGTTATATAAATAATATTGCCCCCGAAGGCTTAGTAAATGAAGTAAGAAAGCGCCTGAATAATATAGACATTGACGCTGTTCTAGATACGGGCTATCTTAAAGAATTTATTGCTGATAATACCTCCACTATGTTTTCTGAAATAGAACATACTGAAAAACCTGATCGGGTTTGTGGACACCTCCTAGAAGGCCGAGTCTGCATTATGGTGGATGGCTCTCCTATGGCCATAGTTACTCCTATCAGTTTCCCCCAGTACTTAATATCTTCCGAGGATTATTATACCCATTATGTCCCAGCTAGCTTGTTTCGCATCTTGAGGGCTGGGGCCTTATTTATGTCCTTGCTCTTGCCCTCTATTTATGTGGCCTTAATAACTTTTCACCATGAAATGATCCCCACTTCCCTTTATTTGACCATTTTGGCTACTAGGCAGGGGGTACCCTTTCCCCCATTTCTGGAGGCTTTAATCCTGGAGGCAACTTTTGAGATGTTAAGGGAAGCGGGAATTAGGCTACCTCGAGCAGTCGGACCTGCAGTTAGTATAGTTGGAGCCTTGATTATAGGGGATGCAGCGGTAAGGGCTGGTCTAGTCTCGACTCCTATGGTGGTAATAGTGGCCTTTACGGGTATCGCCTCCTTTGTCATGCCAGCCTATAATGCCGGTATTATTATCCGGATTTCCAGGTTCGGTTTCTTGTTTTCCGGAGCTATACTGGGCTTTTTGGGGATTATGGTGGCTTTGGGTTTATTCTTAACCCGTATGGTCTCCTTAACTAGTTTAGGCCAGCCTTATATGGCACCTATTGCCCCCTTTAATCGGGCCCAAATGACAGACATCTTGATTAGGCGCCCTTGGTTCAAGAGCGAAAAAAGGCCCTATTTTGAGGGGATGGATAATCAGATTAGGCAAAATCCGCCGGATAAGGATAAAGACGATGGGGGGTCATAAGATGAAGAATTGCCTGAATATAACTATCATATTTCTTTTATTGCTGACTAGTGGTTGCCAGGCAGTCAATGTGGATGATACTGCAGTGCCCATTGGCTTTGGATTTGAATGGGAGGATACTGATGAATTCAAGGTTACTGCCCAACTAGCCAAGCCTAGGCAGGCAGGTGAGGGCAGCGAAAGTGAGGCAGCGGAAGAAAAATCCTTTGTCGTAGTGTCCAAAACCGGGGAAACCCTATCAATGGCTAGCCGCAATATCAGCCTAATTTTGCCCCGTTTACCTCTGTGGACCTTTGCCAGTTTATTAGTCATAGGGGAAAACTTAGCTGCTAAGGATGCGGCTTTATATTCTGATGTCTTAGCCAGGGTGCCCAGAATTAGAACTAACATAATGGTAGTAGTCTGCCGGGATACCAGCCCGGAAAAACTACTACAAATCGAAACCCCCTTGGAACCACTATCTGCCATAGGTATTACCAAAATAATTGAAATCCAAAAGGAGCAACTAGGAATTTATGTACCGATTACAATTGGGGAATTTATATCTGAACTAGCAGCGCCAGGGCTTGATCCCGTAGTCCCAATTGCAACTGTCATTAAGGAGGGAGAGCAGGAGCTAATTAAAATAGATGGAACTGCTATCTTTTCTGGGGCTCGGATGGTTGGTAGCTTTAATGAAAGGGAAAGCCGAGGCTACCGCTGGACTATTCCTAAAGTGCAGCAAGGTGGATTAATTACTATTCCAGATCCAACCGATGCTAGTAAAATAGTTGTTTTAGAATTAATCCGCACTGAGGCAAAGACCAAACCTTTCATTGATGAGGAAGGTAAAATTTCAGTAAATATTAGCATAAAGGCCGAAGGTAATTTTTATGAGCAGCATTCTGGAAATGAATTGATTAATTTAAAAGGTTTTACAGCTATGGAGAAATTAGCTGCTCAGGAGATAGAAAAAGAAGTGGCTTTAGCTATAAAAAGAAGTCAGGAATTAAATAGTGATATTTTCGGCTGGGGACAGTTAATTTATAATAAGCATCCCCAAGTATGGCATGAAATCGAAGCTGATTGGTATGATTATTATCCATTTGTAAATAGTAATATTGAGGTCACTTTTGAATTGCGTAGGAGTTATTTGACTAATAAGAGCTTTAAGTTCCGTTAGGGGGGATGGACTATGCTGGCACTTTTGATGGCTATTTTTCTTTTAATTTTATGGGCTGAGTTGCCTGCCTTAGTCCGCAAGGGTCTTTATCTGGAAATTGCTGTATTTATGGGTTTTTATCTGTGTGGGGTGCTACTAGCTTTAATTAGTTTCTATAATATAGCCCTGTTTAACCCCTTTGAGGCCCTAGCTAGTATTTTAGCCAAGTATTAAGGGAAAGGCATTCTTATGTATAGAAATAGTTTAATCATGCTTTTGTTAATTTGTATTTTTACGACTGGTTGTTGGGATCAGGTCGATTTGAATAATACCGCAGTTTGTAGCGGTATAGGGGTTGACTTGACCGAAAGTGATAAGATCCACTTCGTGGCTCAATTTAACAAACCAATTAACCGTCAAGAAAATACCTCTAGTGGGGAATCAGAATTCGAAGTTTTAAGTGGGGTTGGGGAATCCATAGCTGAAGCAGCACGAAAAATCACCTTAAGTTTACCCCGAGTCCCTTTATGGTCGCATGGAGAAACCTTTATAATCGGAGAAAAGTTGGCCACAAAAGATTTATCCGTTTTGCTGGATTTTTTATATCGTAATCGCAAAATCAGGATGAGTTCTTTTGTTTTTGTCACCAAAGATGCTTCCTTAGAGGAAGTCTATAATGCCAATTGCCCCCTAGCATTGTGTTCAGCCCGAGGAATCCTGAAAATTGTGCGTTGGCAAGAACAACAATTGGGCATGTATAGGCCCATGCTTTTGAATGAATTTATTGTTAGGGCTGCCACCCCAGGAATTGACCCCTATGCACCCCTAATAGATGTCATCGAGGATTTAGAGGGGCAGAAAATCCTTACCGTCAATGAAATTGCCATATTTCGTGATAAGAAGATGGTGGGTAAACTAAATCCCCAAGAATGTAGGGGCCTATTTTGGCTGCAGGATCGTAAACCTGGAGGCTTGTTAGTAGTAACCTACCCTGATAGTTTGCAAGTGAAAATTAACTTAGAAACCAAGGACTTTAAAACTAAGGTTTTTCCCCGTATAGAAAATGATAAAGTAACTATGTCCATCAGGAGTGAGCTAGAGTTCAACTTATTAGAAGTAGCAGGGAGATTAGATGAAAGATCCCCAGAATTTATAAAAAAAGTCGAAGAAGTCGCCGAGGAGGAAATAGCTAGCCAGATTAAAGCTGCGGTCAAAAAAGGCCAAGAAACTAAAAGCGACTTTTTGGGCTTCGGACGGACTATTTACCGTTATGAACCAGATTATTGGGACAGAAGAAAGGCTGATTGGCCAGACCTTTACCCCCAAATTGCCCTAGACATAGATATAAAAGTTAAGTTGGCTAATCCCTATTTAATTAATAACGAGTTTCTAGCCACAAATAAGGAGTTAAAACCATGATGATTTATGTAATTATATTATTTTTCATCCTTTGTGTGGCTTATTCTTTCTACCCCTTAATTAGAAATAAAAAATGGGCCGAACTATTTTTAGCCATTTCCATCTTTCTCCTTGGGACCCTTTATGCTATACAATACCAGTTTGATGCTAATATTTTGCCCCAACCAGGTGACTTAATAAGCAGGCTAGATCCTTGGGCTAATAGTTTAGGGAAGTTTTTCGAATTAAACTTTTGATTAGGAGTTTTGCTATGAATCAGATATATAGTCGGCAATTAGGTATTTTACTATTTATTTTTTTACTGGGTAGTGCTTTGATTTATGTACCTGAGGCTGTTATAACCCAGGATGTCTGGGTGGCGACTACTTTGGCTGCCTTAGTCGGCTTATATCTTTTATATGTTTTGCTTGCTATACAGGAAATGCATCCCAGCCTTAATATTATGCAAGTCGCTGAATTAAGCATGGGGCGAATTGTGGGTAAGTTTTTTAATTTGCTATTTTTATGGGGCCTACTCATGGCTACGATCTTATTGCTTTTCGATATTGTCTTACTCCTAGAGATTATCTATCCTAAAGTTCCGGACACATTTTTAACCGCCAGCTTAGTTCTACTTTCTGGCTATACGATATTTAAAGGGATTAACTCTGGGGCTAGATTAGCAGACCTTTATATATGGTTAATTCTTCCCCTATTAATTCTAGGCTTTGCAGTTGCTGCGACCCTATTCAATCCTATGTATATTCCCCCTGTCCTAGTCAAAATAAAACCAATCATAGGGGCATCTATTTATGGGGCTAACTGGCCTTTTGGTGAAATGATAGTAATAGCCCTTTATTTACCCTTTGTTATTGATTTAAAAAGGAATAAAAAGAAATTATACTTTTGGTTTGGGCTGGCAGCTTTAGTATTAATCTTGCGTAGTTTTATGGTTTTAGGAGCCCTATGCCCCGAATATCTTAAGGTAGCCCGCTTCCCCTTTTATGAGATATTCCGCTTAGTAATGTTTCAGGATTTTCAGCGGATAGAATTGTTTTTTTTCGCCCTTTTTATTTCTGTGGGTCTCGGAGCAGTTTTGATTGCCTATAGTGCCTTAAATTTAGGCATCCGAACTTTCTTTGCTTTAGGGGATGGTTTTTCGCTTGTTTTTCCTGTGGGGCTATTAATAATAGCTTTAATGTTTAATTCATTTCCTTTCGATATTAAATATTTAGCCAACCAAGCCAATTCAGGCTTCTTAGTCACCCTGCCTATCTACATACTTTATCCGACTATAATTCTAATCGCCGCCAAGATTAAGCAGAAATTTAAGCAAAAAGCGGGGAATTGATATGGCACTCCTTACCCATCATTCTGAACCCACAAGATGAAGAATCCTTTGCCTACATCCTAAATATTGGCCAAGACGGTTTCCAAGGTATCCAATGATTTTAAGGCATTACCTTGTAATTGTAGAATGTTATTGCTTAGACTTACAATCTCTAGTCCCCTGAGTTGGTCTTGTTTATTAAGATTGGCTAATTTTATGGGTCTTGTCATCTGAATTTCGATTAGTTTCCCCTTTCTTTTTAGGGCCTTTATTTCTTTATTCTTAGCTAATATTCTAAGCTGGGCTATTTGCAGGAAATTTTCTACTGGATTAGGCAGTTTGCCAAAACGGTCTAGCAATTCTTCCCTAATATCTTGAATTTCACTCGCTTCTACGGCTAGCAGTAATCTGCGGTAAATGCGCATTTTAGTTCCTGTGTCCGAGATATAGGTGTCGGGAATATAGTAATCGACATCTACATCAACATTAGTTGTAATCTTTTCGGTTCGGCTTACACCTTTAAGGCGGGCAGTTTCCTCTTCCAAGAGTCTGCAATACAAATCGAAACCTACCGCGTATATATAACCATGTTGCTCTGGCCCCAAAATATTCCCGGTTCCCCGAATTTCCAAATCCCTTTCGGCTATTTTTATCCCTGAACCCAGCTCATTGAATTCCCGAATAGCATTGAGCCTTTTTTGGGCCGTTTCATTAATTATGCGTTCGGGGCGATAAGTAAGGTAGGCATAAGCTACGCGGTTAGAACGCCCCACCCGACCCCTTAATTGATATAATTGGGCCAGTCCCATTTTGTCAGCATCATCAACTATAATAGTGTTTACATTAGGCATATCAAGGCCTGATTCTATGATGGTAGTGCATAATAATAAGTCATATTCCTCTTTAATAAACTTCATCAGGGTCGGGGATAATTCGCTTTCCTTCATCCGCCCATGCCCTACCCCTATTTTGATATTTGGCAGCAGTTCTTCTAATTGATCCTTTATTTTATAAATATCTTCAATGCGGTTATGTACGAAAAAAACCTGGCCACCCCGCTCGATTTCAGCCATGATAGCTTCGTAAATTATTTCTTCATTATATTCCATTACATAAGTGGTAATTGGATAGCGTTCTGGTGGCGGAGTATCGATAACACTCAAGTCCCTAAGCCCGGTTAAAGACATATGCAGGGTGCGGGGTATAGGAGTGGCAGAAAGGCTTATCACATCTACGGTGTCCTTTAAGGCCTTAATTTTTTCTTTTTGGGCCACACCAAAACGGTGTTCTTCGTCTACGATTAAAAGTCCCAAATCTTTGAATTTCACATCCGCGGATAAAAGTCTATGGGTGCCAATAACTAAGTCTGAAACCCCCTTAGCCAGATCACCAACTATTCTCCTTTGCTCTTTGGGAGTCCTAAATCTATTGAGACATTCAATTACAGTGGGGTAATCCTTAAATCGTGCTTTAAAGGTCAAATAATGTTGCTCGGCTAAAACAGTAGTGGGGACTAGTAAGGCTACCTGTTTACCATCCATAATGGCTTTAAAGGCTGCCCGCATGGCTACTTCTGTTTTACCATAACCTACATCACCGCAGACCAAGCGATCCATAGGCCTTTTTAGCTCCATATCCCCTTTGACTTCATTTATAGCTTTTAATTGGTCCGGGGTCTCCTCATAAGGGAAATTAGCTTCAAATTCTGCCTGCCAGGGAGTATCGGGGGAAAAGGCGTAGCCTTCCATAGCTTCGCGGGCTGCATACAGCTTTAATAAATCATCAGCTAATTCCTGCACCGATTCTGCTACTTTCTGCTTAGTTCTTTCCCAATCTGTACCCCCTAATTTGCTTAGGCGAGGTGATTTATCCTCAGATGAACTATATTTATACAAAACATCTAGTTTATCTAAAGGCAGATAAAGTTTATCTGTACCAGCATATTCTAATAGTACATACTCCCGGGTTACATCATCGACCTCCACAGAAGTTACCCCCCGAAAGATACCGATTCCGTAATTTTCATGGACTATATAGCTGCCTAATTTCAAATCTTCGACTATTAGGCTCTCTTCAGCCCGCTTTCTAGTTTTCTTCTGGCGGGCCACAATTCTTCCTTGCAAATCACTTTCGGTTACTAGGGCTACTTTTAAGGTGGGACTGAAAAATCCTGTTTCCAGCCCATCTTTAATGAAGTCTACTGCAGTAATATGGCGATCCACTAGTTCCTTCTTTATCTGCTGCCTAGCCAGTTTACTTTTAATGGCTAGTTTAATCCGGTATTCCTTCTCCTGCCAGTCCTTCAACCGGGAGTAAAAAGCATCATAATTAGCATAAAAAGGTTCCATTTCTTGTCCAGAAATATGTTCTAGTAATTTAATAGCAACCTGCGGAATGTTACCAGGAAAAAAGGAATGATAAAGGGTAGGTGAATCGGCGATGCGATCCCTTAGTTCCTCCCTAGCTAATAAAGCTATATTGGGTATGGTCTTTTCCTGTTTTTTAGCTTCCTGGATTGATTCCTTGAATCTTTTTGTATTGCGGTCAAAAGTCTTATAAAAATCCCTTGGTTCATCAAAAAATATTACTTTATTTTCCCCAAGATAATCGAAAAGAGTAGCATTTAAATGATCAGAGTATAATTCATCTGCAGGTACAATATAGACTTCTTTTATTATTTTGGCTGACCTCTGATTATCTACCTTAAACTCCCGGATCGATTCGATAAAGTCCCCAAAAAACTCCAATCTAATGGCACTAGGACTATTAACAGGGTAAAGATCTAAAATACCACCCCGCACAGCAAATTCCCCCGGAATATGTACCGTATCAACCCGCTTATATCCACATTTTATTAAGCTTTGTAATAGGTGAGATTGTTCATATTCGGTGTCCTTAGTTATATGAATAGTGTTTTTTAGCAATTCTTCGGGGGGCATTATTAAATGCATGAATCCCGAAGGAGTGGCAATAACGACTGTCCTCTTGCGAGGGTTAAGTGCACATTCTTGTAAAGCTAGAATGCGGTTTACTTCTACCGTGGACAGATTATCTTTTAAAAAGACTAGTTCCCTGCCGAAAAATAAGAAAATCTCCTTGCCTAATAGGCTAGTCAAATCTCGGGCTAGGTCATGAGCCCTTTCTTCATCTGCAACTAGGCATAGGAACTTACCTGAACTTCTTTTAAAGATTTCACTAACAGTATAACTTTTAGCCGTGCCAGACAGACCAGTAAAAAGTGCATTATCTCGATTGCTTAGGATTTGACTTGCTTTTTGCAACATACTTAGAAATACCCTCCCACGACCTACTAGTGGACACCTAGGAAACAGGCCCCCACCTTTTTATTTTAGTTTTTTAAGTTTTTAAATGCATTCCTAGGGGCAAAGTCACTAGCTTTCATGACCTAATTGTACCAGAAACCACTCCTGCCCATTGAGCTGCTTTGGCTACCGATTTCCAAGGCACAATCATCACAGATACCTTTTAATTCGATTGCACCCTCAGCACCCTCGGCTTCCATGGTATTATATACTAGACTGCATAGCTCACATACTTGATAAATTTTCATAGGCTGACTCCTTGTACTATTGATTTATCTGTATTTTTCCTCAAATCAAGATAAATCATACAAAAAATCTGCTTAGCTAATTATACTCGTTCATAGCCCTTTCTATGCCATGTTTTACCCAAGATTCTGCTGCATCTGCCGCCTTAATAACCATCGCATCTATGTATGGTTTTTCATCGGGACTAAATTTACCCAGAACCCAATTGATGGTATCAAATTCGGGTCTGCCTATTCCAGCCCTAATTCGCGGAAACTCCTGGCTAGATAGGCTATCAGTTATAGAAGTAATCCCTTTGTGTCCGCCAGTTCCACCGCTTTTCCTTACCCTAAGTTTACCTAGTTCTAAATCCATATCATCATATATGACTAATAAATCCGCTAAATTCAATTTATAAAATCGGACCAGGGGGCGGACAGCTCGACCACTCAGATTCATATAGGTCAAGGGTTTAACTAGTAGTATCTTGTGCCTATCTATACGGATATGCCCAATAATTGCATCGTACCTGCTTTCTTCCTTTTCTATCTCATATCTGCTAGCTAATTCCTCTACCACCATAAAGCCTAGATTATGCCTTGTTTGCTTATATTTATGGCCGGGATTGCCTAAGCCTACTATTATTTTCATAATGAGCCCCCATTAAAAATTCAGAAAGGGAAACTATGATGTTCCCCTTCTTAACTATTGATTATATACTATTTTATATCACTATGAGTTGCCTATTCTTCAGTTTCTTCCTCAGTGGCATCTTCTTCCCCGATTTCTGGAACTTCGCCATCGATAAGTTCTAGGTCTTCGTCAACTTCATCCTCTTCTTCTCTCATGGGTGCCACTACTGTAACTATAACCGTATCTGGCTCGGTTAAAAATGTTACCCCAGCAGGTACTTCTAAGTCACCAACATTTAGGGTACTACCTATTTCAAAGTCGGATATATCATAAGTAATATGTTCAGGTAAATCTTGAGGTAAACATTCGACTTCGATTTCGGTTATACCAGTCTGGACTATACCGCCTTCCCTAGAAACGATTTCCTCACCGATAATATGAATAGATACCGCACTAGTAAATTTCTCAGTCATACTAATAGTCATAAAATCTATATGGATAATCTTGCCCGATATAGGTTCTATCTGATAATCACGCACTACTGAGATAAGATCCGGAAATTCGCCACCAGCAATATCCAGATTAAAAATGCTACGCACTCCGTGGCTATTAAAACTTTTCATAACTTGTTTGGAGCCCAGCATAACCGGGATAGGTTCCTGGTCCTTTCCATATATTATCGCTGGAATATAATCATCCTTTTTTAATCGCCTTAAATAGGATTTGGTAGTTATCTCCCTTTTCTGGCAGGCTAAGGTGGGAGCCGAAAACGCCATAAAAATCACTCCTTGAAATGGTTTTATAAATTATTTCCTTTTGTTTTTTCACATTTAATTATTATACTATTATTATTTGCAAATGTCCAAAAGACCTTGCATTCCTTCCGATCTTAGATCAGACCAAAGGTTTTTAGGCCATCCTAGTGGGAAAGGTCCTGCGGCTGCTGCCTCAGGATGACACCTATCCGATAGCCCCCATCTCACATCTTAGCCTTCACATCCTTTAACCTTCAAATAACTTGCTAACCGACAAGTCTTCATGGATACGCAGTATTGCTTCCCCGACTAGAGGTGCTACCGATAGTACCTTCATGTTAGGCAGGGTCTTGTTTTCAGGTAAGGGTATGGTATTAGTTATAACTATTTCCGTAAAAGGGGCTTTGGCTAGTCTTTCAATGGCTGGTCCCGAAAAAACTGGGTGGGTACAACAACCATAAACAGCTAAGGCACCCTTGTCCATCATTACTTCAGCCGCAGTACATAAGGTGCCAGCGGTATCTATAATGTCATCAATAATTATTACTGATTTACCCTTAACGTCCCCTATGACATTCATCACTTCAGATATGTTAGGGGCTGGCCTTCTTTTGTCAACAATAGCTAAGGGGGCCTCTAATTTAGCAGCCAAATCACGGGCCCTGGTGACTCCACCTACATCCGGTGATAAAACGACGGCATTTTTTAATTTCTTGTTTTTAAAATATTCGCCGATAGTGGGAACCCCAGGCAGGTGGTCTACGGGTATATCAAAAAAACCTTGAATTTGGCGGGCATGTAAATCGACTGCTACTATACGCCCGGCCCCTGCTTCTACAATAAGATTGGAAACTAGCTTAGCCGTAATGGGATCCCTAGCCCTAGTTTTTCTATCTTGTCTAGCATAACCATAGTATGGTATTACTGCATTAATACGGGATGCAGAGGCTCTACGAAAAGCATCGATCATAACTAATAATTCCATTAAATTTTCATTAACAGGTGTACAGGTGGGTTGAACTACAAATACATCTACCCCACGTACACTTTCATTTATAGCACAAGAAATTTCCCCATCAGAAAAACGCCCTACTTTGGCATTACCTATGGGTAA
Source organism: uncultured Syntrophomonadaceae bacterium (assembly GCA_964623245.1). GTDB lineage: Bacteria > Bacillota > Syntrophomonadia > Syntrophomonadales > Syntrophomonadaceae > JAAYRQ01. Next base: position 5,259 of record CAZUSS010000007.1, on the reverse strand, counting down.
ACCAAGATAATCTGCAATCTCCCGAGCTAGAGAGCAGTTAGCATTCCCCGTAAATAGTTTCATTCTCCATCTGGAAGAATTCATCGTATACTACCTCCCATTTACCTCTCTTTTTTCTTACTAGTAGCCCAATCTTTTATAATCTTCGGTGTGGCGCGTTCTACTACAAGGGCATTAGGAGGCACATCACTAGCTATAGTTGAGCCTGCACCTGTAACTGCATTCTCCCCAAGTTTTATGGGGGCTACCAAATTAGTATTACTGCCTATAAATACCCCTTTTTCAAGAATGGTCAAATGTTTGTTATATCCATCGTAATTACAAGTAATAGTTCCAGCCCCAATATTGACACTTTCTCCCACCTGGGCATCTCCTACATAGCTCAGATGGGGGATCTTGCTATCGGCTCCAATATCGGATTTTTTGATTTCGACAAAATCCCCAATTTTCACATTCTCGTGTAAAACCGTTTCGGGTCTAATATAGGCAAATGGGCCTATGACACATCTATTTCCTATTTTAGCTTGTCTAATGCGACTATTTTCTATAAGAACTTCATGGCCAATTAGGGAGTCATTTATACGGCTATAGGGGCCTATTTCGCAATTATAGCCGATTTTCGTCTTCCCTGAGATTATAGTAAAAGGCATAATTACTGTATCACTAGCTATCTCGACTTCATTATCTACAAAAGTTGAGGCAGGATCAATAATAGTTACCCCATTTTTCATTAAAGCTAAGTTTTTGCGTTCGTACATGATGGCCTGGGCTCGAGACAATTGTTCCCGATCATTAATTCCGAAAACATCTGAGCTGGCACTTGTTAGCAATACATCCACCTTTTGTCCCTCGTTTTTTAGTATGCCCAGAATGTCGGTTAGATAATATTCCCCTTGGGCATTCTCAGTATCTATTTTATCTAAAGCCGCAAAGGCGTTGGCAGCTTGGAAACAATAAATGCCCGAGTTAATTTCTCCAATTAATTTTTCCTCTGGGCTAGCATCTTTTTCTTCCACAATTTTAAGAAATGCATCATTGTTCCTGACTATACGCCCATAACCCTGTGGATTTTCTAATTCAGTTGATAGTACAGTAGCTATATTTTCTTTTTGGGTATGGAATCTGAGGAGGTCCTTTATGGTATCAGGCTGAAGTAATGGGATATCCCCAGCTAATACTAATAAGGTATTATTGTGGTTGACCTTAGCCTTGGCTTGTACTAGGGCATGACCTGTACCTAATTGCTTTTCCTGAATTGCGAAGTTGACGGGATAGTCTGCCAATACTTCCTGGACTTTATCACGTCCATGTCCGACGACAATGGTTATATCGGTAACCCCGGCTTGGTAAACTGTTTCTACTACATGCAAAATAATAGGTTTACCACTTAATTTATGAACTACCTTAGGTAATCCAGAACGCATCCTAACACCTTTACCCGCGGCTAAGATTACGGCTGAGTAACTCACTTAAACAACCCACCTTTTTTATAATGGTAGTAACTGATTATATGTAGCTATTCTTATAAGCCTTTAAAGTAGGCGAAAATTAACAAGGTTAATTATATTACTTATCACCGTAATTATAACCTGAAATTCATCAAGATTGAAAATAATTCTGCCTTTTTATACTTTTTAGGGCAAATGATAGATAGGATAGCAAATCGAAAAACATTATTAGATCTGCTTACAGAACTATATTAGCTAAATGTTTTTGGGCTAATTCTAAATCACTTGGCTTGTCTACATCAACCCCTACTTCCGCATAAGGCGAAATTATAGCCTTTCCTTTTATATTTGTTACAGTATAAAACCTTTTTTCAGCTGCACTGATCGAGAGTCGGCGCATCAAGTATTTACAAACCAACTCTAAGCCGAATAATCTAGCAATGGCCAAGGGATTTTTGCGTCTTAACATTAATTGGGTAGCAATATCTACCATTTCATTAATTTTGGAAGTCCGCAGTAAAAATAAGTTGCCACCTGTAAAAATGCCTTCCTTTAATCGCACGTAAGTACGAATTACATCCGGAAACTTAAGTTCATTAACTTCCTTGGAGGTTACTGGATAGTAGAAGTCTGCCTCTTCCATGCTAGCTCGCTTCAAGAAATCCTCGATGGCATCTTGGGTTATAAAAGGAATATCGGTAGGTAAAACTATAATTTTTTCGCTGGCTGAATTTTCAGCTAAAAGATCCACTGCATTCAGAAAGCTCTCTACTGCATTTTCCCCACCTGGGGCGAAAAATAAATTGTCCTCTTTTACGAACAAATTACGCAAAGCCTCAACAGGACCACTAATTACGATATTTCGAATTAAAGCAGACTTTCTTAGGGCCTTATAAACATAGAAAATCATAGGGTAGCGACCGATTAATATTAAGGCTTCATTATCGTAGGGGGCTAATTTTTTAAGCTCACTACTACTTTCACCACCAGCTAGAATTATAGCATCATACTGCATTTTAGTACCTCCACTAATCCTTAATAGATAAACTATTCACCTTAATCGATTCAATCATACTGTTTTCTGCATTTTCAATGTGTTCTCCTGCTAGTTGACGGGCTAAGTGCACATCCCTAGCTTGTAATGCCTCAACAATGGCTCTGTGTTCATCTAGTGATTCTTGCATACGCCCTGGATAAGCTAAAGTAGTAGCTCTATAACGCTGAATCTGCTCGCGTAAATTATTTATTATGTTAGTAAGGCGCTCATTGCGACTGGCCTTATAAATGGTCTCATGGAATTTGGTATCAACCAAGACTAACTTATCCATATTATTTTCTAATATGGCTTCCGCCTTTTCTACCAAACACCTTTCCATCTCTTCCAATTCCTCATCAGTGATACGTTCTGCAGCAAGGCTAGCTGCCAGACCTTCCAAAGCAGACCTAATTTCAAAGACATCCGCGATATCTTTAAAGGATAAATCAGCTACATAAGCCCCCTTACGCGGAACCATGACGATAAATCCCTCCATCTCTAACTTCCGCAAGGCCTCCCTAATCGGGGTTCTAGATACCCCCAATTCTTCGGCTAGCTGGATCTCCATCAGTCTCTCCCGTGGTTTAAGGGTTCCATCAATAATAGCCTGCCTGATGGCTTCTAGCACGAGTTCCCGTAAGGGCTTATATGAATCAAGATTCACGGGCATTAACCTTTTATTATTTCCCACTTACTCACTCCTAACATAAGACGAAACCTTAAATACTTCGCTATAAATTTCCCGGCACAAATAATAGGCCTGGTCCCGTTTACCTAAATCGGTAAAGAGACCAAACACGGTTGGACCACTTCCGGACATAATCGCATTGAGGGCCCCCGAACTTATCAGCTTGCTTTTAATAAGATCCAGCTCTGGGTATAATGATAAGCTAACTGATTCTAATACATTTACCATTTCATTGGCTAGCTTAATAATATTATATTCTTGCCAAGCCAGAAGAAAAACTTTATTATTAGGAAACCTTTTAACCCTCTTTAGGTCAAATTTTTCAAAGACCTCCCGAGTTGATATTGAAAAGTCCGGTTTAACTAGCAGAAAGTGTAACTTGTCTAGAGGGGGTAAAGGGGTTAATAATTCTCCCCGCCCCCTAGCCATAGCAGTTGTATTAGTCAAGCAAAAAGGTACATCTGAGCCTAGCTTACAAGCTAGCTCCCACAGCTTATCCGGACCCAAATTACCCTGATATAAGTTATTAAGACCAATGAGGACTGCAGCTGCATTACTGCTGCCTCCAGCTAGGCCAGCACTTATAGGTATATTTTTCTCTATAAATATTTTTACTCCTGCTTCCTGCCTGGTTTCTTTAAAGTAGAGCTGGGCTGCTTGATAAGCCAAGTTTCTATCATCCCAAGGAATTAAATTACTATTAGACTCTATAATAATATTATCACCCTTAGTTAAGGTTATTTTGTCTACTAGAGAAACGTGATGCATAATGGTTTCCAATTCATGGTATCCATCTGCCCTTTTACCTTTAACATCTAAAGTTAAATTAATCTTAGCAGGTGCTGCAATTATAATTTTATTCACTCTATATCTCCTAGCCGCAAAGTTCTATTATAATTTTACTGCAAAAACTGCTTAACTGCTAGTTGCCTAGCTAAGAAAAAAGAACAGCACTGCTGTCCTATTCTGTATTGCGCTTAGGCCATTATTTTATTTTACTTATGATTCTATCAGTTTATAGCTAGTCCTTTTGTTCTGCCTGGCTCATCTTACCCAATTTAAGCCCCTGGGGCAGCAATTCCAAGCATTTTAGGCTTACCTTAGCTTCCCTAGGGTTATCCATGCTAAGACCCTTATCCGATGAAGATACCATGCAAAGGGGCGGGAATAGAACACACCACCAGTTCTTACCTGCACCCTCCCCGATAATTATCCGTAGGGCCGAGTAATCTCCTTGCGGGAAAACCAAATTACCGTAGGATTTAGTAGGAAATTCAAAGGTACCCAAAACTACTTCTACGGGGTAATCATACCCAGCCTTCCCTATTATAATCTCAGCCTCTTTTTGAATATCTGATAATTTTTCTGTGGTCAAACTATGGGCTGCATTGATATCTTTGGTTTGGCTAAATTCGGGGGCCATATATCTAATTATGTGGTCCTTTACTTTTAATTTTAAATTTTGATCTTCGGGACTGTCACTATTAGCCAATACATGGAGTCTTAATACACTGTCAGCTAGGACCCTATTTTGTCCAGCTATAATTTGACTACCCAATAAAGTAATACAAATAATAAGAATAATTGCACCTATTTTTTTCATAAAAGTTTATCCCCTTTCCTAGTAAAATTCTTTCCTAATAACTGCTTTTTTAAACCTAGTGATTTAATAAGGGTATAAGTTTTCTGCATGGCAGCCAAAAATATCTTTAATGGCTAAATGCCTTGAAAATGGCCTTTATGAGATTGACAGGGTTTGTGAAATTGAGTACAATTACATCGTAAGAATTAGCAAGTGGCTTTTCCCCACATGCAAATTCAAACCACATACATTTTCTAATTCCCCCCCGGGAATTAATTAGACATCACTAAGCCATGAAGTGATGTCTAATCCTTTTCTGCTATAATTTTTAGATAAGAAAAGACAAAAGACAGGACTTAAGCCTGTCTTTTGTCTTTATAGATATACCTAAATAAAAGGCAGGGGACCCTATGAAGCTAATGATTTTATAAGATTATCACCTTGTTCGGTAATTTCCATAGTAATTCTACCTTGTCCAGCTAATTTAATTAAATTGACTTCTGCT
>CAZUSS010000006.1:41674-48921 GCA_964623245.1 uncultured Syntrophomonadaceae bacterium | reverse complement strand
TAGGGTGAACAACTTACATAACCTAAGCCTATTTGGTGACAAAATTCTATGGAGCTTGGCTCCCCACCATGTTCCCCGCATATGCCTAGCAGGATATCTGTTTTTACTGTACGAGCTTTTTCTACAGCCATTTTCATTAATGTACCTACCCCTTCCCGATCTAACACTGCGAAGGGATTATCTTTAAGGATTCGTTTATCCAAATATATGGGAATAAATTTACCCTCTGCATCATCTCGGCTAAATCCAAATGTAGTCTGGGTTAGGTCATTAGTACCAAATGAGAAAAATTCTGCTTCACTAGCAATTTCATCAGCCATTATGCAGGCTCTAGGAAGTTCAATCATAGTACCCACTACGTAATCGAGGTCTAAGCCTTCCTCAGCTTTAACTTGTTGGTATACATCTTCGATTTCAGCCTTAAGTATAGTAAATTCGCTTAAATCCATTACTAATGGGATTTCAATTTCTACCAGAGTCTTAATTCCTTCATTCTTAAGTAGGACCATGGCTTCAAAAATCGCCTGGGTTTGCATACGGTAAATTTCGGGATAGGTTATGCCTAAGCGGCAACCCCTATGTCCCAACATAGGATTATTTTCAACCAATTTATTTATTTTGCCCAACATTTCCTCTTTGGCAAAAATCAACTTCCGTTCGGCCTTGCTTTGTTTTAATTGTTCTATTTCCAAGGCTAAGGTAGTATATTCGGGTAAGAATTCATGTAAAGGGGGATCAAGCAGTCTAATAGTAACCGGTGCTGGGGCCATAGCTTTTAAAATACCGTAGAAATCATTTTTCTGCACTGGTAGAAGTTTAGCTAGGGCTGCTTCACGTTCCTCCACGGTTTCAGCTAGTATCATGTCTTGAACAACTGGCAACCTATCTAAGGCCATAAACATATGCTCAGTCCGACATAAACCAATACCTTCAGCCCCGTATTCTTTAGCTTTTAGAGCATCTTGGGGACTATCCGCATTAGCCCTTACTGATAAGGCCTTAATTTCGTTGGCCCAATCCAAAAGCGTCTCAAAATCATTAGATAAAGTAGGCTCAATCATAGGCACTTCACCTACCATAACATTGCCAGTAGTTCCATCAATAGTTATGATATCGCCTTCTTTTACCACTATGCCATTGACCATAAATTCCTTGTTTTCCATATTGATTTTGATAGATTCACAGCCACAGACGCAGGGCTTGCCCATACCTCTTGCGACTACTGCTGCATGAGATGTCATACCACCACGGGAAGTTAATATACCTTGAGCATGGATTATACCGTGAATATCATCTGGAGTAGTTTCACTACGAACTAATACAATTTTTTCTCCTAATTCACCTTGTTTTTCAGTCTGGTCAGCATCAAATAGGACTTTACCACTAGCTGCACCAGGTGAAGCAGGTAGCCCCTTGGCAATGGGTTCGAGCTTTACACTGGTATCAATTTGTCTATGAAGTAATTGATCCAGTTGTTCGGGGTCTACTCTTAAAAGGGCCTCTTCCTTACTAATAATTCCCTCGTTGAACATATCTACGGCTATTTTAACGGAGGCTTTGGCAGTACGTTTACCATTTCTAGTTTGTAACATATATAAGTGACCTTTTTCCACCGTAAACTCTATATCTTGCATATCCCGATAATGGTTTTCCAGCTTAGTGCAGGTATCTATAAACTGTTCATACACAGCAGGCAATTCCTCTTTTAGCTTGGATATAGGCATAGGAGTCCTGATACCAGCAACTACATCTTCACCTTGGGCATTGATCAAGAATTCACCATATAATTCCTTATCACCATTGGATGGATTACGAGTAAATGCTACCCCAGTCCCACAATCATCACCCATATTACCGAAAGCCATGGACTGAATATTTACTGCCGTACCTAATTTATCATCAATTTTATTAATCCTTCTATACACAATGGCCCTTTGATTATTCCAAGAAGAAAAAACTGCAGCAATAGCCATAGTCAGTTGTTCTTTGACATCTTGGGGAAAATCAAAGTCCTTCTCCACTTTCACGATTTCTTTGTATTCGGCAATAATTTCCTGGAGTTCTGTGGCAGGTATTTCATAATCGAAAATTAACCTAAGTTTTCTTTTATATCTTTCAATTACATCATCAAACAAGGAATGATCCAGCTCTAGAACCACATTAGAAAACATCTGGATAAATCTGCGGTAACAATCATAGGCAAATCTAGTATCACCAGTTAATTCAGCTAGCCCCTTAACCGATTCATCATTTAAGCCTAGATTAAGAATAGTATCCATCATTCCTGGCATTGATACTGCAGCGCCAGAACGAACCGATACTAATAGGGGGTCTTTTTTATCGCCAAATGATTTGCCTGTCTGGGCTTCTATTTCCTTAAGGGCAGTAAATACTTGCTCCAACATGTCCCCCGGGAACTTTTGACCTGATTCCAAAAAGGCATTACAAGCCTCGGTAGTAATAGTAAAGCCAGGAGGTACTGGCAAGCCAATACGACTCATTTCTGCCAAATTAGCACCCTTGCCTCCCAAAATCAACCTCATATCAGAGTGACCTTCCTCAAATAAATATACATATTTACTAGACATTGCTAATCCTCCTGTAGTATATTTCTAGAATTTTACTGGCAGTCTCCTCTACTGCCTTATTGGTGACATCTATTACTGGACAACCCAGTTTTTTCATAATCTCATTTGAAAATTCTAATTCCTCTTGAATCCTGCCTTCATTAGCGTAATTAGCTTGACCTTTTAAGCCTAAAGTTTTCAGTCGTTCAGTCCTAATATGATAAAGTAAATCAGGTTTGACCGTCAGTCCAATAACTTTACCTTTTTCAGCTTTAAAAAGTTCCTCTGGTGGATTAACTTCTGGTACTAGAGGCACATTAGCTACCTTAATTCTTTTATGGGCTAAATACATGGCTAAAGGGGTTTTGGAAGTTCTGGAAACACCTACTAGAACTATATCAGCCAAGTTTACGCCCCGCGGATCTTTGCCATCATCGTATCTTACTGCAAATTCAACCGCTTCGATTCTGCGGTAGTACATTTCATCTAATTTGCGTAATAAGCCTGGTTCTTTTCTAGGCTCTATATGGCTGACCGATTTAAAAGCATCTATAAGTGGGCCCAGAACATCTATACATAAGACCCCAGCTTCCGCTGATTTTTCCTCCAGAAAATCGGCCATTTCATCGATAACTAAAGTATAGGCAATAATAAAATTACTCTGGGCTGCATGTTTAACTATTTCCTCTAAGGTGTCAAAATCTGAAATATTAGGCACCCGGCGTATCTCCATAGTACCTGAGTTAAACTGACTAGCTGCTGCTCTAACCACTAATTCAGCTGTTTCGCCAATAGAATCCGATACGATATATATTCCTGGCAATTGATTAGTCAAGGCTTAAACCCCCTCATATTTTGTACAAGCTAAATCTAAGAAAAACCTAGCAAAGGTAGTTTTGGTTATTTTACCGACTACCTCTAGTTTTTCATCTCCATCCTCATCAATAAAGCATTTTACTACAGGCAAGCTGTCTATTTCATGTTCTACTACTTTCCTAATAGCGTCAATTATGGTTTCTTCAGCACTTGTAGTAATAATATTAGGCATTCTAGTCATTATTACACTAACAGGAACTTTATGGATATCAGCATTACCCAAAGTAGTTTTTAAAAAATCCTTCCTAGAAACTAAACCAGTTAAATAATTATCATCACTTACTACAAAGATGCTGCCCGTATCTTCCACAAATAAGGTAACTATAGCATCGTAAATACTACAAGTTTCCCTAATTACTACTGGTAAAGACTGAATATCCTTAACCCGATAACGACTTAAAACCCTTTTAATCCTACTATCAATTCCCTCACTTCGGTAAGTATAGCCAACTCTAGGTTTGGCTTCCAAAAAACCCGACATAGTTAATACTGCTAAATCTGATCTTAATGCGGCTCTAGTTACTTCAAGCCTTTCCGCAATATTTTCCCCCGTAATAGGACCATTGTTTTTTACTATCTCTATAATCTTTTCTTGCCTATCCGTTAATTCAATCATTTTTCACCACCCAATTATGCTATACTTTTTGGGTAAACTAATCCTAAATTATATATACTATATCATTTAATAAAATCCTATTGGAAAGTTTTTTTAATTTATGATTTTATTAAAGTCCGCGAATTGTAAACATAAGTCAGCAATAGCTTTAAGCAAGCTTAATCTAGCAGCCTTTAAGTCCTCATCTTCCACCATAACCATAACCTTATCAAAGAAATCATCAATTTTAGGTCTTAGGTCGGCTATAGTCTTTAAGGCAGTCTGGTATTCACAGGCAGCAAATAAATTCTTAACCTCATCCTTAATATTATTAAAAGCTGAATATAAGGCTATCTCACTTTCATCCTCTAAAATTTCGGCGGCAATCACATTACTATTCCATTTTTTTGATAAATTATTAGCCCGATTAAATACCACCATAAAATCAGCAAAATTTGGCATAGCCTTAAATTCAGTAAGTATTTCAATTTTTAGTACTATCTCATTAATATTATTATGGGGTACTGCAAAAATGGCTTCTACAAGATCGTGACTTATATCCCCTTCTAAGATCATCCCTTTAAGTCTTAGTAAGACAAAGTCAAATACCTCACCCACAGTAGTAACCTTATCACTCTTGGTTTGGACTCCTGCTAAAGTTTTATAGGAATATTGTAATATAGCTGGTAAATCAAGATTTAAATCCTTTTCCAATAAAATGTTTACTAGGCCGATTGCCTGCCGTCTTAGTGCATAAGGATCCTGGGAACCCGTAGGTTTTATACCTATAGCAAAACAAGCTACCAGATTATCTATTTTCTCGGCTAGGCTTAAAAGGATCCCCGTTCTTGTAGTAGGAAGAGTGTCTCCCGCGTATCTAGGCAGATAATGTTCATATATGGCTGTGGCTACCTCCCCATTTTCCTGGCTTTGTTGGGCATAATATCTACCCATAATTCCCTGCAATTCAGGAAATTCACCTACCATGTTACTTACTAAGTCAACCTTGCATAATCTAGCGGCCCGACTAATTTTATCTTCTTCCCCCAAATTATAGGTATTCCCAATATAAAGGGCTAATTTTTCTATGCGTTTCACCTTATCTAGAATGCTACCCAATTTCTCGTGAAAGAGAACCTCGTCTAACTTATCTATCATACGCTCTAAGGGCAACTTAGTGTCCTCCTGCCAAAAGAAAAGGGCATCTTCTAGTCTAGCTTTAAGCACCCTTTCATTTCCTAATTTTACTACATCTATATTGTAATTAGTACCATTCCTGATTCCTATAAAGCCATTTAACAAATTACCTTTTTCATTAAATATAGGAAAATATCTTTGGTGTTCAATCATGCTGGTAGTTAATACTTCAACTGGGAGATCTAAATAAGATGGGGAAAACTCCCCATAAAATGCGGTCGGATATTCTACCAAATAGGTTACTTCCTCTAATAACTTATCATTTTCCAAGGGAAGACCCCCTGCTTTTTCTGCCACCTCCTTAATTTGCCTTTTAATCATGGCTTTTCTTTGGGCTTGATCATAAATTACATAATTATCTTCTAATAATTTAAAATAAGCCCCTACACTAGGCACCTCTAGTTCCCCGGATAAAAATCTATGTCCATAAGTAATATTACTACTAGTTAGATTTTCTAACTGAAACTCAACTATTTCCTCCCCTAACATGGCTAAAATCCACCTAATGGGCCGGGCGAATCTTAATTTATAATCCCCCCATCTCATTGATTTAGGGAAAGACAGGTTTTGAATTAAATCCGCTAGTAACTGGGGCAAAAGAAGTAAAGTTTCTTCACCTTGCTCGGTTTTAACTGCAAAAATATAATCAATACCCGCTACTTCCCTTACCTCTAAATCCTTTACTGCAACTTTTTGTGCCTTGGCAAAACCTAATGTAGCCTTGGTAGGTTCACCTTTTTCATCAAAAGCAATGGCCTTTTTAGGACCACGATTTTCTATTATCGCATCAGCCTGCTTTAGTGCTATGTCCTGCCCATGTATGATCAGTCTTCTAGGACTAGCGAAAACACTTATATTTCCTACTGTAATGCGCTTTTCACCAAGTTTATTCTTAGTCATATCTTTTAGTTGGGGAATTATAGTAGACATATAGGCGGCAGGCAGTTCCTCTACTCCTATTTCTAGCAATAAATCTTTAGTCATTGTTAGCCTCCTTAGCAGCCAAGAGTTGGGCTCTTAATTTTTCATCTTTTAATAAGGGATAATTCAAGTCTTCTCTTTGCTTAACATAGGCCTGGGCCACTATTCTAGCCATATTCCTTACTCTAGCGATATAACTAGTCCGCTCAGTAACACTAATGGCACCCCGGGCATCTAACAAATTGAATAAGTGGGAACATTTTAAAACATAATCATAAGCTGGCAAAACCAACTGTTTTTCTACTACCTGCATAGCCTCCGCTTCACACAAATTAAACATAGTGGTTAATCTATCAATATCAGCCAAAGCAAAATTATAGTGGGAATAATCCACCTCGCCTTGATGGTGAATGTCAGCATAAGTTATATCATCAAGCCACCTAATATCATAAACACTTTCTTTATTTTGAATATACATAGCTATACGTTCCAAACCATAAGTAATTTCTGCCGAAACTGGTTTACAATCAAAGCCGCCACACTGTTGGAAATAAGTGAACTGGGTAATTTCCATCCCATCTAGCCATACTTCCCAACCTAAGCCCCAAGCCCCTAAGGTAGGGGATTCCCAATTATCTTCTACAAACCTAATATCGTGTTTTTCTAGTTCAATCCCCAATTCTTTTAGGCTATCTAAATATAGATCTATTACGTTATCAGGGGAAGGTTTTAATATAACTTGATATTGATAATAGTGCTGCAAGCGATTGGGGTTTTCGCCGTATCTGCCATCAGTGGGCCTTCTGGATGGTTCTACATAAGCCACATTCCATGGTTCAGGACCCAAAGCCCTTAAAAATGTAGCCGGATTCATGGTGCCAGCCCCCTTTTCTACATCATAGGGTTGCTGAATGATACACCCATTTTTAGCCCAATAATTTTGCAATTTCAAGATTATTTCCTGAAAATTCACTTGTTTAACTCCTCCTTGCCTTGCTTTACTTCTTGTTTTTCAGTGCCTTTAGTGGCAAATTATTCCCTTGCTAAATCCCTAAGTGATATTCAGTGGTTTTCAGTGCCCACAGTGGCAA
>CAZUSS010000006.1:0-41574 GCA_964623245.1 uncultured Syntrophomonadaceae bacterium | reverse complement strand
TGCTAAAAACTTAAATAAAATTCAGTGATTTCAGTGCCTTCAGTGGCAAATTATTTTCAAATTAAGAAGCCCCAAAAACAAAAATCCCCGTCTTTGTAGAAAGACAGGGACGGTATTACCCGCGGTTCCACCCTGATTGGCTTTTATCGAAAAAGCCCAACTCTATAAAATAGGTTTTACTAGCCTTAAAAAGGCTTTCCCCCTATAAGCTCCCAAGTGCCTTCAAAAAGATATTCCTGCTAGTTTTCACCCTTCTAGCTCTCTTTAAGGATTAAATCTTCTTTACTCTTCTTTTTCATCGCTTTTACATATTAAATTATATAGGCAAATTAATTTTATCAGTAGCTAAAATTCTTGTCAATCAGGAAGGACTAAGCCGATCGTGTCAATTTACTTTGGGTTTGTTGTTAAAACTATTTTATCAAAAGGGCATATTCTTTTTTTCCTTTATTTTCCCCAAAGTAATTTTACGCCAAACAAAAGTTTTAACTGAGGATTTGGCTATAACTTTTGTAAGTATATATAAATAACAAGCCCAAAATGCTATAATAAGCTGAAATTCAAGGAAGTTAGAATTTTCATTTAATAAGGGGCTTTATGATGATTGCCTATTAAGAGCAAGATTTACAATTGACGATTTCACAAATTAAAGGGGGTAGAGCAAGGCAAGGCTATAAGAACTAAAATAGTTTTAAGAAATGGTAAAGAAGTCTTTTTACTAGGAGGAAAGAATTTCTCGGATATTGAAATAATAAGGATTACAAAGGATAAATTAAATTTAAATCAACAAACAACAATTAGGAAGATTGTAAGAAAATCTGTTCCCAGAATGTGCAAAAACAGCGATTGGTCTATTCTGATAACCAGGCAGTTAAAAACAGAGACTAATCAAAGTAAAGATGATTGATTTATACCGAGGTGTTTTTTGGTGAAATTATTACTTAGTCTTTACCTTTTTGTTGCGGTTATGTTAACCATGTTTTTTGCCGCTTACTTTTTTTCAAAGGGTAAAAATACTTATCTAAAGGTATTCTCTGCCTTTATTCTATGTGTGGGTGTTTATTTGTTTGGTTATTTAATGATTATTAACAATGGCAATCTGCAAGAATTAATCTTTTGGAATCAGATCCAGTATTTGGGCTTGCCCTTTATTTCTGTACTGTGGCTGACGGTGGCTCTACTTTATACCAAGACCATCTATTCCTTGAGTAAGCGAATGATGGTTATACTTTTTTTTATACCTGTAACCACTTTATTCATGCGACTCACTAATTTTTGGCATCATTTTTTCTACAAAAGCTGGGAAGTTCAACAGCTTTTTGGATATTATACCTTGCTTATGGAAAGAGGCTACTGGTATTATGTTCATATTTCCTACACTATATTGTGCTTGTTTCTGACCATTACCATCTATTATTTGGTATATCGGAATAAAGGGGCTGGCTACACCAGACCCCAATTTTTGGTTTTCTTTTTCGCTTCCCTGCTTCCCCTTATTGGAATCATCTTAATTCTTTTAACTTATAGTAAATGGTATATTGATTTTACGGCTTTATTAATGCCCATCTCTATTTTTATTATTGGTTATGGCCTTATAAAATATGATTTTTTAGAAGTAAAGACCCTTGCCAGAGAAACAATTTTTGAAAATAGTCCTGATGGCATGATGATATTGGAATCGGGGCTAAGGCTAATAGATTACAACAAGGCGTCTAAGGATTTTTTTGGGGCATTAAACATTCCATTAGACAATTATTCTATAGAGCATTTATTTAATCGGAAACCCGAGCTGTTGGAAATTTTCAAAAGCGAGGCTAATCAGGAATTTTCTGTGATGATCGATGGGGAAAAACGTTTCTATGAGATTAGCTCTTTGCCCTTGGGAAATAATCCCCAGTATAAGAAAACGAAGATGCTCAAAAGTATCCGAGATATTACAGAAAAGAAAAAGATTCAGGAAACATTAACCACTTTGGCTACCATAGACTCATTGAGTGGCCTTTATAACCGGGCAGAGTTTACAAGGTTAGCCCAAAGGGAATTTTCTTGGGGGAGAAGCCATAATGAAAAATTATCTTTACTGATGATTGATCTGGATTATTTTAAAAATATTAATGACACCTATGGACACGGGGCGGGGGATGAAGTGATTCGTAAAACAGGAAATATTATTATGACTAGTTTCCGAAAAACCGATGTAGCTGGGCGTTTAGGGGGAGATGAATTTGTTGTGCTTTTAAAGAATACTACATCTCTGATGGAAGCAAAAAGGGCTGCAGAGAAGTTTAGGGAGACTGTGTCACGAACAAAAATCATTTATGAGAAACAGGAAATTAGTTTTACTGTAAGTATTGGAGTGGCTACAATATTTGATTATAGTGATAATAAGGGCGATATTGAAGATATTTTAAAACGGGCAGATGAGGCCTTGTATAGGGCAAAAGCCAAAGGACGGAATTGTATTGAGACTATGGATTAGCCCAAGTTTTTGTAGCAAGTGTCCAATATGAATTTGAGGATTGTAATAATTATCAAAAACTATACCCAATAAGTTATATATTTCTTATTATAGTTATGTAGAGTTTGGTTAGATGGTAGAAAAGTGGTTGAAAAAAGGTAAAAAGTAGAATGGTTAGCATAGTAGGCGCATATTTACGGGAGCATTTGTAGAGTGCTAGTGTTCCTATTGTTATGTTAACTCCTACGGGAGTTTTTTTGTCGGGAAAATTTATTAATATTTACAAGAGGAATGAATAAAAAAATGCCCATAACTGAATTTCTTGTTCGTAATGCCAATTTGTATGGTGATGAAATAAGCCTGGTGGAAATGAATCCAGAATTGGAAGGAAGGCGCGAAATCACTTGGCGTGAGTAGAAACTTATTGAACCAAATCCCGTGACCCAATTCGGAATGTGATTACTTGGCGTGAGTTTGATGGTAAGGCTAACCAAATTGCTAATTTATTACTGGAAAAGGGAATACAAAAAGGTGACCAGATGGGAGTATCCATATCTTCGTGTAAATGGTTATTCGGTTAATATAAAATTTTTGGGGTAATACTTGGTATATCCTTTTCAAAATAGTATAAAATATTTATGGCTCTTAGCTATCAAGGGGATAAGGCTCTGCTGAAGAGCAAGCTGAGTGCCTGATACACTTTTTTTGAGATCTGCTTTCTTTTCCCCAAAGTAATTTTACGCTAACGGACTAAGCCTTCCTTTAATTTTTTAATGGTGTCTTTAACCTTAAACCTGCGTTCAAGGTGATATTCTAAATACCTTTCCAAAACCAATTCTATTTGTTGACTAGCTTTGCCGCTAGGCTTAACCCGAAATAAAGTATTGATACTGGCCTTTATCAAAAGCCTTAAAATGGCTAGACTTTCCCCAGATACATAAATATTGTAACGGTTCTGACTATGACATCTGTTACATATAGTTCCACCGTGGCTAATGCTAATATAGTTTAAACTATCAGTATTTTTACAGATCACACAATGATTTAAAATAGGTTTGTAACCCAGTTCTTCTAGTAAAGACATTTCATAATATCTGATTATTGTAGGATTATAGTCTATTTCTTTAGTATTTAAAATATTTAAAACCTGTAAAGTATTATAGTAAAGCCTAGGTAAGGGGACATTTTCCAAGACGGATTTGTCTAATAACTCCATAATATATACGGTGCTTAAGCTTAAATCCAAATCATCCCTTATATTTCCGTAAAAATCTAAGACTTTGCCTTGGGTAATTATCCCTAACTCACGTCTTTGACTAAGTGACAAAAAGGAATGGGCAAAGGGTTGCACACAAGCCCTTAAACTACTGTTAGGCTTTTTAGTCCCTTTGGCCACTGCCCTTATTTTGCCTTTTTGTTCGGAGAAAATAGTAACTAGCTTATCAGCATCCCGAAAATCTATAGTTTTTATTATTATACATCTGCCTTTAGTATACACTTATAAAGCACCTCGAAAACTGTTACTTACTTTAATGGGTTGATTAACTATTTCTACTTTTACATTAGTAAGGCCATGCACATTTTCCGCATATTCTTGGGCTTCTTGGGTGGTAAGCCAACTATAATCAAAGGCCAGATAAATTTTCTTCACACCATCTAAACCCAATTCCTGCATGTTTTTGTAGAAAAGATATAGATCACTAGCATAATTTTTATCTACATAGGCTAATATAGTGGACCTATATAGACTCATTCTAGTATGGCTAGCTAGTTGGGCGGATAGATTTTCGCGTTTTAACTGGCCCGCTGCATAAATTGCTTCATCAGCCACCCTCTGCATGGAATTTTCCTGTTTGACTAGGCCCCATCTTGGTACCTGGGCTACAATAATAGGGGCCTTTATTTCTTTTATAATGTCCAATATGGTCCTGGTCTTAATGCCATCTAACATATAACTATGGACCGCAAAATTATTAAGCTCAGGTATTATGATAATATCTGGCTCCATGCCTAGGGTCGGTAAGTGGTGACCCCCATCAAATACTACTATACGATAAGCCTTCTCCCGAATTTTATGCAAATACTCATTGCCTATTTTTGTACAATGCCAACTATCCAGCTTGGAACATTGCACAATAGCATTAGCTGGGCCATTTAAAAAATCATCTAGAATTTCGGGAAAATCATTGTACTCTGGTAAAACCGCCCATATGTCCATATTTTCGGACCTAGATATGTCTCTTAAACCAGGATTATATAATATTTCAACTGGTATTCGCTTGGCTATTAGATCGGCATAATAGTTCATCCCCTGATCGATTCCTTTTTTCAGAAAAGTATTAGTTAATTGGGGTGAATAAGCACATAGAAAACTTACTATTATAAGGACTAATATAATTCTTTTGCCTAACATAAAAAGGACTATCTCCCTTAATAGTCCTCCCCTCTTATTCTCCCTTAAGTATTGCTATGGCATTACTAGTGCCTATACGCTCAACCCCTAGGTCAATCAATTGCCTAGCAAAATCTGGACTTCTTATCCCCCCACTAGCTTTAATCCTTAATTCCTCGGATTTATATTGGTTGATGGTTTCAATATCTTCTATATTTACACCTCGTCCAGCAAAGCCAGTCGAAGTTTTAATATAATCACATTTTAGTCGGCCTATTAACTTGGTCAAAGAAATTAATTCTTTCTCGGTTAATAGCGCTGTTTCCACTATTACTTTTAGAAGAAAATCATATTCCCTTTTTAACTGTAAAATTAAATTCAGCTCATTTTCCACCAGATTATAATTATTGTCCTTAATTGCACCTATATTTATTACTAGATCGAGTTCCTGAGCCCCATCTTCTAAGGCCTGCTTAGCTGCATATAGCTTTACTTCAGATTTATCTGCCCCTAAAGGAAAGCCGATTACTGTACAAACCTTTACAGTTGAACCCTTCAGCAAACTGGTGGCTAATTGTATCCTATATGGCAATATACAAACTGCCGCCATATTATACAGCTTTGCCTCATTGCAGAGTTTGGTTATATCTGAGCTAGAAGAGTCGCTTTTAAGATTGGTACTGTCTAGGTAGGATGCTATCTTCATATTCATCACTCTTACCTAAAGCCAAATTGCTTCAAATTTTGTTCACTATCCCGCCAGTTTTTCTTAACTTTGACCCATAGATCTAAATAGACTGGAGTATCTAGTAGAACTTCAATATCTTTTCTGGCCTCCTGGCCAATATTTTTTAACATTTGCCCATTTCTTCCGATTATGATACCTTTTTGGGAATCTCTTTCCGTATAAATAACCGCCCTTAAATATACTTTGTTGCCTGATTGGGGTTTAAATTCCTCTATTTCCAAGGCAATAGAATGGGGCACTTCATCCCTAGTTAAAGTCAAAACTTTTTCCCGGATCAGTTCTGCGACAATGAAGGCAATAGGCTGATCCGTATAGTCCTCAGCAGGATAATATAAAGGCCCCTTAGGCAAGTAAGAAAAGGTTTTTTCTAGTAGTAAAGGGATATTTGTGCCTTTGGTGGCGGAAATAGGTATGACTTCCGCAAAATTCATAGAATTATTAAAATCCGTAATAAAGGTGTGGACCGCATTCTTTTCCACCAAATCAATTTTATTCACCAATAAAAAAACCGGGGCGGAGGCCTCTTTGAGGTGTTCTATAATATACCTTTCTCCACCACCAAATGGTTTGGTAATATCAGTCATATAATATATTATATCTACTTCATTTATACTACGGGTAGAGACATTAACCATGTATTCACCTAATAAATGTTTAGGTTTATGTATACCTGGTGTATCCACAAATATAATTTGTCCATTATCATCAGTATAAATACCCTGAATCCTATGCCTAGTAGTCTGGGGTTTCTCCGATACTATAGCGACTTTTTTACCTACCACCATATTAATTAAAGTAGATTTACCAACATTAGGGCGTCCCACTACACTTACAAAACCAGATTTCACTATAAATTAACCTCCTATTGGTTTAAAAGAAATATTTTCGGTAACAAATCTTTTAACCAATATTTCTTAATATTATTTGTTTCATCTGCTACTATTATCTGCATTTCAGATGAGAATTCAGCTAAAACCTGTAAACAAGCCCCACAGGGATAGGGGTAGCCGGTCCCCGAAGCTGTTATTGCAATCCCATCAAATTCCTTTTCGCCAGCTGTAACCGCCTTAAAGACCGCAATACGCTCTGCACAGACAGTTAAGCCATAAGAAGAATTTTCGATATTAGCCCCTAAGAAAAGGTTACCCTTTTTAGTTAGAAGTGCTGCACCTACATTATACCCCGAATAAGGTGCATAAGCATTAAGTTCAGCCTGGCGCGCAGACTTTATTAAGTCAGAAATTTTATCCACCACTTGCCTCCTAAAAAACACCATAAAGATAAGGCCCAAAAATAATAATCCCCACTATAACAGCATTTATAGCCGTTAATAAGACTGCGCCTGCAGCTAGGTTCTTGGCTATCTTTGCTAGGGGATGATAATTGCTCACAATTATATCAATGGTTTTTTCAATAGCAGTATTAATTGTTTCCACAACCAATACTAGGAAAATAGCAAAAGATAGTAAAATCCATTCAGTTTGGCTTATTTTCAAATAAGCCCCCAAAGATATAGCCAAGATTGCAGCAAATAAATGTATTTTCAGATTCCTTTCTTTAAGGAAACCATAAATTATTCCGGAAAAGGCATAATAAAAGCTTTCCCATACATTTCTTGATTTCATTATATTACCTTTCCAGTTGAAGCTTTTGCATAATTTTATCTTCTAAATCCCGCATGGTTTTTCTTTCTTCCGTAGTATCGTGGTCATAACCTAATAAGTGTAACATACCATGAGCCACTAAATAACCCAATTCCCTTTCCAAACTATGATTATATTCCATAGATTGGTCAGCAGCTTTTTCCAGGGATATTACTATATCACCTAAAAGATGGACATCCCCCGCAAAATCATAATCGGGTTCCTCCTCCATAAATTCATCTAGGGCGAAAGATAAGACATCAGTAGGTTGATTTTTGCTACGATAAATAAAATTGAGGTCCTGAATATAATTGTTATCTACTATTAAAATACTGACTTCTGAATTTTGGGGCAGTTTAGCAAGCTTAGCTACATTTTGGACAACATTTGTAATTATTTGCTGCAGATCCTTAGTATAATTTATTTTACTTTGCTGATTTATAATCATAATCTCCACTATCTTCTCTCCTTTTTTCGAGTTCTTTAACAAATAGTTCCGGATATTCAATACGTTTGTGATAAATCCCCTCTAATACTGTGCAAAAAGAATTAGAAATAGTATGAAGATCTCTAAAAGTTAAATCACTTAGTTCGAGTTGTCCATCATCAAGTTTATCCTTTATTATATTGTCAACCATTTCTTTAATATTTTCTGAAGTCGGTTCTTTTAATGACCTCACCGCGGCCTCGACCGAATCAGCTAACATAACTAAAGCAACCTCCTTGCTTTGGGGTCTAGGACCTTCATAACGAAAACCGTCCTCACTAACACCACCCTCCCCATCTTCTTCCAGAGCTTTATTATAAAAATACTTAGCCAGACTATTGCCATGATGTTGTTCAATAAAATCAATAATCAAAGGAGGTAGGTTAGCTTCCCGGGCTAATTCCACACCTTCTTTAACATGGGAAGTTATAATTAAGGCGCTAAGAGCAGGTGCTATTTTTTCGTGGGGGTTATCAAAACCCCTTTGATTTTCCACGAAATATTCGGGACGTTTAATTTTACCTATATCGTGATAATAGGAGCCCACCCTGACCAACAAAGAATTCGCGCCTATGGTCTCCGCAGAGGCCTCAGCTAGATTGCCTACCATTAAACTATGATGGTAGGTGCCAGGGGCTTCCAAAAGCAACCTTCTGAGTAAGTAATGATTGGGATTAGATAACTCTAATAATTTTATCATACTAGTAATAGAAAAAGCAGTTTCTAAATAAGGTAGGACCCCGATCATTAGAATAGCTGATAAAATACCGTTTACAGCCCCTATAACAATACCTACTAAAAGGATATTAAGGGTAACGGTTCCACCTATAAAAGATAGGGTAGTAATAGTAATAATATTTACAATAGCCACAAATAGGCCAGATTTGGCTAAATCCGAAGTCTGGCTAAGTCTGTACACCTTAAAAATACCTGCCGTACCACCCATAAAGGCCGCAATTCCATAAAATAATTGGGTCCCCTCGGTCAGCAAGCCCACATAAATAGACATAATTACAGTTATAAAAAAGGCTAAACGATTATCCAAAAGAATAGCTAGGAGCATGGAGCCAGCTGCAACAGGGGCTAAATAGCCCATTAATGCATTTAATTCCGGTTGATCCCCAATTTTTATAACGGTAAGAAACCTAGCCACTAATAAAATGATAATAAAAATTAGACCAATTAAGAGCATCTGCATTTCATTTTGATAAATTTCATTATAATAGCGCCTGATAAATTCAATAATTACCCAAAAAGTTAGTAGGACAAAAATCGCTACCCCGATTAAGGTTAAAGGATAACTCTTACTCCTTTGAATACCTAGTTGTTCGAGGATAGAAATTTGCTCGGGTGTCACTCTATTCCCTTCCCGAACTATAATTTCCCCAGCTTTAATGGTTTTTTGCACGGGTTGAACTGCGTCTACTGCTTCTTTAATAGCCTTATCGGTGGCCTCAAAATTATAAATTAAATTGGGCCTTATAGCATTAATAGTAACTAATTTAATTATTTCTTTAGCTTGATAGGAAAAAGCAGAACTTGTAATATGTTGATCAGCCTGTTCATAAATATCAGCCAATGCTTCACTGGTAATGGGCTTACCCATAAATTCCCGAGCTATATCATAACAAGCATTTTCTATTATGGCGATATTTTCTAGGGGGGCTTCTTCCAAATAGATAGCTAATTCGGAGCTAGTCATATTAAGTTGAAATCTGCCTTCGGGGTTAGATTTATCCAAAAAATTGATTAATTCAGCTTCTGGTTCCTCTTGTTCAAGAACATTATAGATAGTTAGAAAGAAGTTTTTTATATCATTATTGGTATTAGATAGGGCATATTTATCTTCCTGATACACCTTTTGTACCTTAGCTGCAGCTTGATTTTTTAATTCTTCGGTCTGTTTCTCGTCAATTATTACAGCATTAATATTAGATTGCACATTTCTAAGCGCTACTTCATCGGGTCTAAAAGAAACCTGTTTGGGGTTAAAATTACTGAAAAGTATACCTATTGTGATAGAGAAAAAGAGCAAAAGACCTAATGCTTTGCGGGTATTAGAACTGATAAAAAAATCTTTGGTATTTCGCCATATAAACTCGAAAATGTTTTTTATTCTCAATTTTAAACGCTCCTAACTTCCCCTTAGTACTAGTGATAATTTTCGTCATAAAATTCATAAGCATCAATAATTTTTTGCACTAAGGGGTGCCTAATTACATCATCTTTGGTCAGATACTCAAAAGAAACCCCTTTAACCCTTCTCAAAATCTTTTGTACTTCGATTAATCCAGAATAATCATCTTTGGGCAAATCAACTTGAGTAATATCACCAGTAATGACTGCCTTAGAACCAAAACCAAGCCTAGTCAGAAACATTTTCATCTGTTGTGGTGTAGTGTTTTGGGCCTCATCTAGGATAATAAAAGCATCATTTAGAGTCCGGCCCCGCATATATGCTAAAGGTGCCACCTCAATAATATTCTTCTCCATATATCTTTGGGTAACTTCTACCCCTAAAATATCGAATAAGCTGTCATATAGAGGACGTAAATAGGGATTAACTTTTTCAATCAAATCCCCGGGTAAAAATCCCAGTTTCTCCCCAGCCTCTACAGCTGGTCTTACTAGTATAATCCTTTCCACTTGCTTGTTTTTTAAGGCCCTGACTGCCATAACCACAGCCAAATAAGTCTTGCCTGTCCCAGCTGGTCCTATGCCAAAGACTATATCATCCCTTATAATGGCATCTATATATTTTACTTGTCCTAGGGTTTTGGCCTTAATGCTTTTTCCCTTAATTGTTTTTAAAATTACAGTTGACATTATTTCCCCATGCCTATTTTGTTCCCCTTTCTTTACAAGGGTGAGGATATAATTTATATTATTAATATTTAATTGCCCTTCATTTTCCACTACTTCGAGTAAAGTACGGATTAGCTCCGAAGCCTCGTCGACTTGGGACTGCTCACCACGGATAAATATATCACTACCGCGGGCATAGACTTGGGCATCGATAATCTCTTTCAGATGCTTAAAATTCTCATCACCAGTGCCGAAAAAAATTGCTGCATCTTGGTTGCTATTAATAGATATTTTTGTTTCTTGTTCTGCCAAAAAAAATATTCCTCCTAAATTACTAATATTTTAAGTAATTATAACATAAGAAATATAGGCTGGCTTTAAATAACAAATAAAATGCCTAGGTTTTAATTATCTCGCATTTATAGGTTCCGCAACGGCTATATTTTCTATAACCTCCATGGAAACTTTGACCCTTAATATCAATTCACTTGGAACTGATAAAACTTCTACATTTGTAGTATTGACTTTTTGCCCATCTTTTAGTTTTTTCCTTAAGATAGCCACTGCATTATCCTTGGCTATCTTAACCGCTTCTTCCTCAGTATATTCGATTACTTTTTTGGTTTTTTCACTTTTTATTTTTTTAACTAGCTTAAAATTACCTAGGGGGGTCTTGATAGCTTTTTCTTTTATTTCCTCATCTGCCAAAGCAAAAGCTTCGGGGTAATTCCCTTTTAACTTGAATTCATGACCAGGTGTAACTAAAAAGAATTGAGTCTGTTTATTATTAGTAGTTATAATTTCTTCGGACTTCAATTTACATTCTCCATATCCTTCATACCAGACTTTAGCCTTAACTATCCCCCTAGCCCTCACCAGTTTTGGTTCCGCCATTCCATCCGTTTCATCATCTGTTTCCTCAGTCATTGGGGGAATAAAAAATGGGTTCTCCTCGGGAATTACCACTCCTGATATCAAAATATCCCCTTTAGCCACTACATCGCCCTGCTCTACACTTGCTTGCCCTTCTAAGACTAAAACATCTTCAATTACCCCATTTTTTGTAGCTACAACATGACATGGTCCGGTAATTTCGGCCTTGGGTAGAATTTTCTCTACTACGATGATCTTGGCCTGCACTCCCCTAATATCAATTTCAACATAGGCCAGGTTGCTTAAATCCCTTAATATCGCTTCCTCAACTTGACTGCGGCTAAAATTCCATTTGGCCACACCCTGATAGACCCCATGTTTGGCGGCAACTAAGATGATCTGTTCTTTTTTGAGATTTTCATTACCTATGACCTCAATAAACCAGATAAATGAAGACATGAAATAAAGGGCCAAAATGAATATTAGGACACCAGTTATAAATCCCAATCTGCGCTTAAGCACATGTTTTAAAAAAGGCAGCCCCTTTTCACCCATAATTTCAATTTCATGTTTACTTTCGGTAGCTATGTTCCTTAAGGGCTCTATACTATTATTCCTAACCTTGAATTCAAGATTACCATCTACTTTTTTTATTCCCCAAATATAAATCCCCCGAGCTAGGGCCATGTTGATTACTTTCTCCGGCTTCCTGCCCTTTACCATAACTTGGATAACCCCGCTAAACTGGTTAAAAATCTTACTCACTTTACTTCACTATTCCCCCTTTAATCCATATATTTTATCAGGTCAATCTCACCAATTATTTTCATTTCTTCAGGCATCAAAACACTAATTTCTAAATTATTTCCCTCAACTTCCAAAAATCCACGACTCAAATTTACCCTAAGGCGATGCAGATCATATTCTATAATGCCTTTATGGTTCTCCAGATATAACTCATTCCTTCCTATTAGGGTAATCTTAGGTAAATCCAATACCAAATCTTTAGGTATTTCTAAGAATTCGGCTACAGCCCTACTAATAACTTCCTTTTTCGTATCCATAATAAAACCCCCAGACAAAATTAAAAATTTTATATCTCTTAGCAATATATGCCATGGCTTATGCCTAAATACAAAAAAATAGAAGGGTAGCCTAAGCTACCCTTCTACATACTAAGATTCAGATTAAGTATTTAAATCCAGCCAATCCTCTTAGCTTGGAAATTAAGTTCATCTCTAAAATCTGGATGGGCTATATTAATTAATTCTTTTACCCTTTGGGCAATTCCCTTAAACCTTACATTGGCAACCCCATATTCAGTTACGACATACTGAATATCATTACGGGAGGTAGAAACAATTGTGCCTGGGGGTAAAAATGGAACTATCCTAGATTTCAATTTACCCTCACTATCGGTAAAGGTAGAATTTAAAGCAATAATACTTTTACCGCCTTTGGACATTAGGGCACCTTGAACAAAATTATTCTGTCCCCCGGTACCACTATACTGTCTTTCCCTGATAGATTCAGAGGCTACCTGCCCAGTAACATCTAACATCAAAGCGTTATTAACCGAAATTAAATTATCATTTTTGGCAATAACATAAGGATTATTATTGTAAGCTACCTCGGTAAATAGGAAGTCCTCATTTTTATCTACAAATTCCCATAACTCTTTATTACCTACGCAAAATGTTGCAAGTACCTTACCTGGATAAAAGTTCTTTTTGGAACCATTGACCACACCTAATTTCATCAAATCCATAAAGGAATTTTGCACTACTTCAGTATGAACCCCCAAATCCTTTTTATCCCTTAGGAAATAGCCAATGGCATTAGCTAATCCCCCCAGACCTAATTGAATAGTAGAACCATCGGGTATCATATCTGCTATATAACCCGCTATTTGTCTTTCCACATCTGTTATGGGTATATCTGGTATTTCTACCAGGTCAGCATCACTTTCAATGATAACATCTACTTCCGAAACATGAAGTTTCAGATCATCCCCCACTAGCCAAGGGGTCTTATTATTAACTTCTACAATTACGGGACTGGTTTGTCCAATTATACTGCTTGGAGTTAAGCCCCCAAAACTCGACCTGTTCATAAAGCCATTTTCATCTGGGGGAGTAGCGACTACTACCGTGACATTTGGTTTAAAATGTTCCTGCCAATCCTCCAATTGATTCAAATGCACTGGGATATACTGGCAGGTTTTCCACTCCAGACACATTCTTTCTACTGGCCCTACAAAGGGAGTTTCAATAGTTACCTTACCTCTGTACTGTGGCTGCATAAAATCATATAGCTTTAAAGCTAGGCCCAACCTATAAGTTATGTTTTCCAACTCATCCATGCGGTTACTGAGTGCCACCGAAAAATCATGAGGAATATTGGTTCCCCCAGCAGTCATAATAATATCATTGCTTTTGATCAACTTGGCAGCCTCTTCAGCAGTAGTAAGCTTGCTTTTGTACTCATCCTGCCAATTTTCAAAATTCAGTTCTTTTTTCCTATCGATCGCCATAATCTAATCCCCCTATACAGTATTTGTCTATAATATAAATGCAAATTCCATGCCAATAGACAAAGCCCGTATCCTGGGGCCCTAATAAATCAACAATTGGGACAAATGTCTATAATTCTAAGCGTACCATAAGATAAGATGCCAATACCTTCATTAGGTGTGTCCAGAAAATTGCACAACTAGTCTGAATATTTGAACGTTTCACAATTATATGTCATATTCATTTAGTTTAGTATATAAGGTGCTGCGACTAATGCCTAATTTTTTAGCGGCTTCACTCTTGTTATCGTTAGTAAGTTGTAAAACTTTTATAATAGCTGCTTTTTCTGCCCTATTTCTAACTTCATTCAGATTTACAATATCATCCGTATATAGGAAATAATCATCTGTAAACCTGAGTAGATTCTTGGGTTCTATATAGTCCCCCCTAACATCAATACAGGCCCTTTCCATCACCGAATACAGTTCTCGTACATTACCGGGCCAATAGTAGCTAGATAATATTTTTAGGGCTTCGGGGGTAATCCCTTTAATTTTAGTGCCAGCATCAAAATTATATTGGGTGATAAAGTTTTCTACTAGGGGTGGGATATCTTCTAATCTTTCTTTTAGGGGTGGAATGTGAATAGGAAAGGCATTAAGCCTAAATAATAAATCTTTACGAAATTCACCTTTACGTACTAGATCATTAAGCGAATGATTAGTAGCAGATATGATGCGAACATCAACTGGGATACTGGAGGTACCACCTACTCTTTCTATCTCCTTTTCCTGTAAGACCCTCAGCAGCTTAGCCTGTGATATCAGGGATAAGTCGCCGATTTCATCTAAAAAAATACTCCCTTTGTGGGCTAATTCAAATTTTCCGGGTTTACCTTGTGATCTTGCCCCGGTAAAAGAACCCTCTTCATAACCAAATAATTCACTTTCTACTAGGCTATCGGGGATGGAGGCACAGTTTACCTTAATAAAGGGATACTCTCGGCGAGCACTTTCGAAATGGAGGGCGTGAGCAATGAGCTCCTTACCTGTTCCAGTTGCACCAGAAATGAATACTGGGATTGTGGAGGATGATACCAATTGTATCCTTTCTTTTACTTCTCTTATCGCATTACTTACCCCAATAATTGAAGCCATGGTGTACTTTACCGATAAAATTTTTTTTACTTCTTCTTTATAGTATTCCAGTTCGGAAAACATTTTGGTAATACGCCTAGCAAAGCCTTGGGCCTCTTCTAAATAGCGAAATATGTTAAAACCCGCCGCCCCAATTATCCTGCCATTTGCAGTTATAGGTACCCGGGATACTATTTGGGCCTTGCCATCAAGCTCCCACAAATCTGCTATAATGGGGCGGCCTGTTTCCAGTACTTCTAACATTTTAGTAGTAGGGAATACTTCATCTACCCTCTTTCCTATAACATCTTCCTTGGCTAAGCCAGTCTCCCTAGCATAGTAATCAGTGAATACTCTGATTACCCCTTGTTCATCTATAATTAGGGCCCCATCGAATTCACTGAATATTGTGTCAATTATTTTTATATATTCCTCCGGCAAATCGCTCAACTTATACATTTATATCCCCCCCACTATTATTATTTTACATTTTAGGATTATTGTCAAAATATTTAGCAAACTTTTTCCAAAAATAAAAAGCCCAATTTATTTAGGCTTTTACTCAAGAATAAATAGATGTTTTTTTTAAATAAATGCCATAGAAACTATACTAGCTAAAAAAGCCACTATAACTAGAATAATTATAAAACGGACTGCTTTTTTTTGTTTATTGCTTTGCATACCCCGATTCATAAAGCCCACTTCTATAAACCTCCCTTGGCTAATAACAAAAAGTCTGGTGATAAGATACCAGACTTTTTGTATTATTTGGACTACCTTTGGCTAATTTAGTAATTGTATTACCAAAAGCTCCCCCAAAGAGCATTAGCTCTGGTTTCCTTAATTGCCCCTTTTATATTATTTGATTACCTAGCTGCCTGAGGAGATAATTTTAAGTATCATTATTTCCTATAGGGTTACTACTTACCACATTATTACCTGTTTAAGTCCTTACTTGGGTAAATATGTTGATTAACTATATAGACTATTCCTCAAAAGAAATAATATATCTTTAATATCTCTTTTTCTTACGAGCAGCCTCAGATTTCTTTTTCCTTCTAATACTCGGTTTTTCGTAATGATCATGCTTTCTAATATCTTGCATGACCCCGTTTCTTTGACAATTACGTTTAAATCTTCTAAGAGCACTATCTAGGGATTCATTTTTACCAACTTTTACTTCGCTCACGATTTCCCTCCCCTCATATTGACTAGGCTAATAAAGGCCATTCTATTTTACAATTCTTCGGGCAGGCAGTCAAGGCTAGCCCGGCGGCCAACTCATATGTCTACCCCCCAAAAGATGATAGTGTATATGGTTAACAGTCTGGCCCCCTTGTTCACCACAGTTATTAACTAAGCGGTATCCAGATTCCGCTATTTTTAGCTTTTTAGCAACCTGAGCTGCAATTATTTGCATATGCCCTATCAATTCTAAATCATCATTTGTTGCTGCATTAATAGAGCTGATATGTTTTTTGGGGATTAATAGTATATGGGTAGGAGCCACAGGATTCACATCTTTTATAGCGATAACCTGTTCATCTTCCCATACGAATTCTGCAGGAAGTTCTTTAGAGGCAATTTTACAAAATAGGCACTCTTTCAAGTATTCACCCCCTTACAAACTACTACCATTATACCCTTTATTTAATTTTTTTAAAATATTTAGAGTTGGGCTGATAAAACATGTCTATGTAAGTAGTCACTACCTGCAATTATTGAAAGCATTTGGGCATCACGTAAGTATTTTTCCACTGGATGCCCTACTAAAAAGCCCAAACGGCCCACCAAATCCACTGCCGTAGAGGTAACATCTTGGGCGACTTGGGTGGCATATAATTTTGCCATATTTGAAACCCGGGCATAATTGGCATCAATGTCTATATAGAATGCAGCCCGCATTACTACTAATCTAGCAGCATCAATTTGGGTGGATAGGTCCGCTAGTGTAGAAGAAACATAGTAACTATATGAATTAGAACGGTTGAAAATACCATTGGCTTTAGCTATATCTAGGGCCAAATCATAGGCCGCTTTAGCAACCCCAACCCCTATGGCCCCTAATAAGGTACGATTGCGGTCAAAGTTTTGCATCAGGAGTAGATAGCCACCACCTTCTCCAACTATGTGTGACTCAGGTATACTTACATCATGAAAGTCAAGTTTAGCCGTATGACATGATCGCATTCCAGCTTTACGCAAGACTTCAGATACAGTTATGCCCGGACTTGGATTAGGCAACAAATAAAATTGCAATCTCGACTTATGCTGAGAATAACTACTTCGCACTAGGATTAAAATAAACTTGGCCGCAGCCCCATTTACAATATAATCCTTGCTGCCATTTATTACAACCTGATCGTCCTCCTTTACAGCGTAGGTAGCTATTCTGGTTAAATCTTCATTACCCCTCTCTAGCCTTTCAATATTATAATTAGAACGTGTCTCATTTATAGCCATACTAGCTAGATTGGGATTTTTAGTAGTCATATATGGTAGGTATTTCTGTTTTAATTCCTTACTTCCAGCTATAAGGATAGGGGTAACCGCATAGCTATTAGCCACTACTATGGCAGCTGCACCAGCACAACCGACCGCTAGCTCCTCAATTAGACTCGCGTGCATCCGCATAGATAATCCCCTACCACCATATTCCTGGGGAATATCAGGTGCAAGTAGATTACGCCTAGCAAGTAGTTCTGGTATTACCCAATCTTGTCTTTCATCACCCGCTGAATCCAAATAAATGGCCCTTTCAGCTATTTTGTTTTTAGCTAGATCCCTTACTTCATATATCAAATCTATTTCTTCTTTAGTCCAGGCAAAAGTCTCCACTTCCATCACCTTCCTTATTTTTGTCCACCCTTTAAAATTGCGCAGCTATAAGGTTTTTATGGAATTGTTCACTTCCATCTACAATGGAAAGCATCTTGGCATCCCTTAAATATTTTTCTGATCTATGTCCATACAAATAAGCTTTACCCCCTACGATTTCCATAGCTTTACTGGTTACTTCTTGGGCTACACTACTCGATATTACCTTAGATTTAGAGGCAGCTTGGGAATAATCCAGATCATTATCTATAAACATACAGGCCAAATGGACACTCAGGCGGGCGGCATTTATTTTAGTAGCCATCTCTGCCAAGGTATAACTAATGGCACTTTCCTCAAAACTTGGTTTCCCCATATAAATCCGGTTTTTGGAGGCTTCTAAAGCTATATCATAGGCTGCTCTTGCTACCCCAACACTTATGGCACCAGTAAAGGCAACATTCCGGTCTAAATTTTGCATAAATACTAGAAACCCGCTACCTGGTTTACCAATAAGATATTTTTTAGGAAGTCTCACGTTTTCTAGTATAAGTTCATTGGCATTGCAGGCCCTAAGGCCCAAGGTTTTTTTGTTTTTCCCAATTATTATCCCCGGGATATCCAGGGGTAACACTAATACCTGTAAATCCTGTTTTTCCCCTTTTGGTGTAGCAGAAAACATGGTGGTAAAAAATGAAGCAGATTTAGCATTCATCACATAATCCTTATAACCCTTTAAGGTAATATAATCCTTATCTACTTCCTTAACATTAATGGAGGAATGTCTAATATTCATACTTCCTGGATAAGCGAATATATCTAAATTAGGTTTATGTTCTATCAAGGCAAGTGCTGCTAATTGTGGGTTTTTGGTAGTTAACTTAGGTAAAAATTCTTCTTTCTGCTCATCGGTCCCCGCAGTTATGATGGGACTAACAGCATGTAGGTTGGTAGATACTATAGAAGCCACGCTTGCACACCCTACTGCAATTTCCTCTAATATTATAGCAGTAGTCAGATGGTTTAAACCTAGGCCCCCGAATTCTGTGGAAATGTTCGGGGCTAGTAAATTATGTTCAGCTAAGATATTTAGAATGCCAAAATCTACGCCCTTATCTACCTTATCATCTAATTCAAGTGCATATGGAACGATATGTTTTTGTACTAATTCCCGAACTTCCATGAGAAACTCTATTTTTTGTTTAGAAAGCGTATATCTGAACATTCCAATTCCCCCTCAATTAACGGTTTTTTTGCCATATAATATAGTCCATCACCGAACGTCTTTTATCTCTGGGAAGTTCATATAAAGCATTAACAATTTGTAGTAATTCCGGTTCACCATCAAAGACATCATTAATATTGGTCAAATTACTAGAGGAAGATTCAGACTGATTATTGTTACTACTGCTTTCTAAAAAATATTCAATCGGCTTATCAAGTAAATCAGCAATAGTTTCTAGTTGAGTTAAATAAATACGCCTTTTGCCTTTTTCGTAATTAGATAATGTTGACTGTGCACACCCCATTTGGCTGGCGAGTTGTTCTTGGCTTAAACCCGCCTCTTCCCTAGCTAGCTGAAGTTTTTTGCCAATCTCCTTGAATCCCATGTCCTGCCCCTTTCGTTAAACACTATCTTTAGTAGATCCATTATAAATTAACTTGCCACTTATTTTGCTGCTTTCTAATTGTAGATTTTCAAGCCTAACCTTAACAAAATCCCCAATCCTATCTGTTTCAGATGGAAATTCTACCTCGATATAATTATCGGTTAGGCCATTATATTGGTGATTTAATTTCTGTTCAACTAGTAATGTCACTTCACGACCTAGGTTATTGGTTAGAAAATCCTGGTTTTTATGTTTGGCCAAATCTAAAAGTATTTTACTTCTAAGATTTTTTTCGTTTTCATTTGCTAGAGCCTTTAAATTATAGGCCTTGGTTCCAGGTCTTTGGGAATATTTGAAAATATGGAAGTGGGTTAATGGAAGTTTTTTAAGTAGCTCCCTAGTATCAATAAAATCTTGCTCTGCCTCAGTGGGAAATCCTACCATCACGTCAGTAGCAAGGGCCGCACCCGGGACCTTTTCCGCGATTTTAAGAATTAATTCTTGATAGTATCTCCTAGAATATCTCCTATTCATATCCCGCAGGACTTTATCACTACCACTTTGCAGCGGAATATGAAAATGTTTGCACAACTTGCTTTCATATTTTATTAAATCAATTAAATTATTACTTACCTCCAAAGCCTCTATAGAGCTTAAACGTATCCTGAAATCATATTCCTTAGTATTCTCTAACAAATATTCTAATAACTTAACTAAATCCGCGTTTTTTAAATCCTTGCCATAGAAACCCGTATGGATTCCAGATAAGACTACCTCCCGATAGCCAAGATCTAACAGTTGTTTTAATTCAGATAAAACATCTTCAGGTAATTTACTCCTTATAGGGCCCCGGGCAAAAGGTACAATGCAGTATGAACAAAAGCTTTGACAACCGTCTTGTATTTTTATAAAAGCCCTAGTTCTTTCATGGGGATTAGAAAAAATTGTAGGCCTCAGTTTATCCCCTTTACTTATGGGTTCTACATAAATCTGGGTATTATTATTAAACTCATAGTCCTGAATTATATTAAACAAATCAGCTTTGTTCTTGTTGCCTATTACCAAGTTAAGGCCCTCAATTTTAGCTAGTTTTTCTCCACTGACTTGGGCTGTACATCCAACAGCTGCCACTATTGCATTAGGATTATTGCGGACAGCCCGTCTGATCATAGCACGAGATTTTCGGTCGCTAACATGGGTTACAGTACAGGTATTAATAATATAAACATCAGCCTTATCAGCAAAATCTACCACTTCATAACCCTGGGCTATAAAATCTTCTTTAACTTGTTCGCTCTCTATTTGATTGACTTTGCAGCCTAAAGTATGAAAAGCTACCTTTGGCAATGACATAACCCCTTTTATCCCAAATCACCTAATTCGTATAAAATAATTGCAGAAGCTATAATACTGGCAGTCTCAGTCCTTAATATATTTTGTCCTAGTCTAGCCAACAGAATCCCTTTGTGTTGAGCTTCCTTTACCTCATCGGGACTAAATCCACCTTCGGGCCCGACTAATAGAAAAATCTCATCTGCATTAACTGTTTGGGACTTTAGAATTTTTTTGAAACTATTTTTTTCTTCCTTTTCATAAAGCATAACACTAGGTCTACCTTGTATAGTTTCTGTTACTTGAGCAAAGGTCGATATGGGCTTTATATCCATTAAAGTGTTCCGGCCAGATTGCTTACAAGCCTCGAGGGCAATGCTCTCCCATCTTTTTACTTTCTTATGGCCTTTTTCGCCATTTAATTTTACTACGGTATGCTCGGTTAAAATAGGATATAAAGTAGTTACTCCTATTTCCACCGCTTTTTGGACAATAGTGTCCATTTTATCCCCTTTTGCTATAGCTTGTATTAGGGAGAGTTGAATTTTAGATCTGTTAGGTAAGTATCTCTTTTTATTAATTAGAGTCAGCCAAGAATCTGGTGAGGTATCCTCAATCGTGACTTCATATTCGAAACCTGTCCCATCAAAAACTATTATTTCGTCGCCCATCTTTAAGCGTAAAACCTTTTCCATATGTTTTAATTCTTTTTTATCTCTTATAAAAATTTGCCTATCCACTATATCTTCATGATGGACAAAAAAACGGTACATAAATTAACTTCCCTTGAAAATTTTATTTCTTCCGGGCTGCTACCCCGATCCAATCAATATCAGTTAAAACCTGCTCTATAATAAAATTATTATCTTCTAATAGTTTTTTAACTCTAGGCCACCTACTATCAACAATGCCTGAACCAAAAAAATACCCGCCCGGGGGTAAAACCTTACTGGCTTGCGGAATCAACATATTGACAATTTCCGCGGTTATATTAGCCAATATCATATCTGGCTGATAGTTGCATATTTCTTCTACTATATCACCAGCCTTTACAGATATCTGGTCCTCAAGTCCATTAAGCTTGATGTTTTCCGTGGCCACCTTAACTGCCACATCATCAATATCCATACCCCATATCTGTTTAGCCCCTAATTTTACGGCAGCTATGGATAAAATACCTGAACCACAACCTGCATCAACTATCAATTCCCCACCTTGAACATATTTCTCCATAAACTTTAAACAAAACCGAGTTGAAGCGTGTATCCCAGTGCCAAAAGCCATGCCCGGGTCTATTTCTACTACTATTTCTTCTGGTTTAGCTTGGTATTCCTCCCAAGATGGCTTTATGACAATTTTATGGCCCACTTTAAAGGTGTGGTAATATTTCTTCCATGATTCTTCCCAATCTTCATCATTAACTTCTCCGACAAAAACCTTACATTGAATATTAAAGTTTTCCTCCACCCTGTCCAAACATGCGAAAACTTCATCCATTACCGCCCTATCTTCGGAAAAGTAGGCCTTAACCACCACAAATTCATGATCTAAAAAGTCTGGAGACATAAGCTTGGGGTCAAATTTGTCCTTATTAACATACTTCCTGGCTGCTTGGGGATCTTCAATCACAACTCCACCTGAACCAAGTTTGTGAAATATGCCTGCAATAGCTTCTACGCATATTCCTTCAGTCAAAACACTAATCTCTTTCCATACCATAATTAATAACTCCTAACCCATCGCATCTTTAAATTTGTCGAATATTCCTTTTTTACCTGTTTTATCAATTTCGTCATAAAACTCTTCCAATAATTCTTTTTGTCTTTTAGTCAATTTAGTAGGTATTTTGACTTCAACCATAATTTTGAGGTCCCCAATCCTTGAACTGTGCAAATGCGGTATACCTTTGCCTTTAACAGTAAGAATATCTCCTGGTTGGGTTCCCTCGGGAATATGCAAACGATGGGTAGCGCCACCTAATAAAGGAATTTCTACCTCGGCCCCTAAAGTCGCCTGCACAAAGTTAATAGCTACAGTGCCAATCAAAGTATAACCATCCCGTCTAAAACTAGCATGTGGCCTAACCACAATTGTGATATAAAGGTCACCTGGGCGCCCCCCACGGATACCTTCTTCACCTTCTCCTTGTATTCTAAGTCTAGAGCCAGTATCAATGCCAGCAGGAATACGCACATTTATTTTGCGGTTTTTTCTTACTTTACCAGAACCCCTACAGGTTGAACAAGGTTTTTCTATAATAGTTCCTTCCCCATGGCACTTGTTACAGGGACGCACTGTTTCAAACCGACCAAATGGTGTACTTTGTACAGTTCTGACTTGTCCCGAACCATTACAGGTAGGACATTTTGTAATTTTGCTATTGGGTTCGGCTCCACTGCCTTTACATTTATCGCAATTTTCTATTCTGGTAATTTCTATTTCTTCCTCTAGGCCAAAAACCGCATCTTCAAAACTAATATCCATTCTTACTTCCCTATCAGCCCCACGTTGCGGCCCCGTCCTTCTGCGACCACCGCCCGAACTACCGAAAATTAGATCAAATAAATCCCCAAAACCACCCATATCTTCAAATCCACCAAATCCGGGGTTTTTAGTCGGATCAAATGCATCATGCCCAAACCTATCATAGGTATCCCGCTTGCCTGGATCACTAAGCACGGTATATGCTTCACTTAATTCTTTGAACTTTTCTTCAGCATTTTTGTCATCTTTATTGACATCGGGATGATATTTCCGGGCTAATTGCCGATAGGCTTTTTTAATATCGTCCTGGGAAGCGTTTTTAGCTACACCTAAAATCTCATAATAATCTCTTTTAGCAGACATTATTCTCTCCCTTCCTAAAATAGGTCAACCCAGAAACTTTCAAGTCCCTGGGTTCCTCTATATCTAATAAAACTAGCCGCAAAAAACCCTGCTATTTTTCTTCCTCATCTTCAGGTGTATCATAATCTGCATCGAACACATCATCTTCAGCTCCGAAATCCGCATCTTGCTGCATATTTTCATACATTTTTGCCGTAAAGGCATAAATAGCTTCAGTTAGTGCCTCTGTTTTACTTTCTATGCTTTCTACATCCTCACCAGCTAAGGCCTCACTTAGCTCCTTTTTAGCTGCCTCTATCTTATCTTTGGTGTCTACATCTATTTCCTCAGCATGTTCCTTCAAAGTCTTATCCGCTTGGTAAATCATGCTATCTGCTTGATTTCTGATTTCGATTTCCTTGACCCGTTTTTCATCTTCCTCGGCAAATGCTTCCGCATCCTTAACCATTTTATCTATCTCTTCATCACTTAAGCCACTAGATGAGGTTATGGTAATAGTCTGCTCTTTACCTGTAGCCAAATCTTTTGCTGATACATTAACTATACCATTAACGTCTATGTCAAAAGAGACTTCAATTTGGGGGATTCCCCGAGGTGCGGCAGGGATACCGGTAAGTTGGAATCTGCCTAAGGTAACATTATGTTCCGCCATTTTACGTTCCCCTTGCAATACATGGATATCGACTGAAGTCTGGCTATCAGCTGCAGTGGTAAATACTTGACTCTGGGAAGTCGGAATAGTTGTATTTCTTTCTATTATACGGGTAAACACCCCTCCCAAAGTTTCGATTCCCAAAGACAAGGGAGTTACATCTAGTAAAACAACATCAGTTACATCCCCAGCTAATACCCCAGCCTGAATAGCTGCACCTATTGCCACTACTTCATCAGGATTAATACCCTTGAATGGTTCTTTGCCGATGAATTTTTCTATGGCATCTTGGACCGCTGGAATTCTGGTTGAACCACCCACTAATATAACCTTATCTATTTCAGCAGCCTTAAGTCCCGAATCTTTCAAAGCCCTTCTTAAAGGCCCCATAGTTTTTTCAACTAAATCAGCAGTCATTTCATTAAATTTAGCCCTAGTTAAGGTTTGCTCCAAATGGAGTGGACCCTCTCCAGTGGCAGTAATATAGGGAATGTTCAATTCAGTAGACATAGCCGCAGATAGCTCGTGTTTGGCTTTTTCAGCAGCCTCCTTCAAGCGGTGCATGGCCATTTTATCATTTCTTAAATCCATACCATTGTCTCGCTTAAATTCCTCTACTAACCAATCAATTATTTTATTGTCAAAATCGTCTCCGCCCAGTTTATTATTACCACTAGTAGCCTTGACCTCGAATACCCCATCCCCAATTTCGAGAATAGAAACGTCAAATGTTCCTCCACCTAGGTCAAAGACTAAAATGTTTTGGTTTTTGTCATCATCAAAACCATATGCTAAAGCAGCAGCAGTCGGCTCATTTATAATCCTTAAGACTTCCAGACCTGCAATAGTCCCTGCATCTTTGGTAGCTTGACGCTGGGCATCAGTAAAATAGGCAGGTACAGTAATAACTGCTTTAGATACCTTATGTCCCAAATAACTTTCAGCATCAGTTTTCAGTTTTTGTAAGACAAATGCTGATATTTCCTGGGGGGTATAGTCATGATCATCAATATTAACTTTATAATTAGTCCCCATCTGTCTTTTAACTGATAAAACAGTACGTTCGGGATTAGTGATAGCTTGGCGCCTTGCCACTCTACCTACTAACCTTTCCTTAGCTTTTGAAAATCCCACTACAGATGGAGTAGTTCTTTCCCCTTCTGCACTAGGTATAACTATAGGCTCACTACCTTCCATAATCGCTACACACGAATTAGTAGTACCTAAATCAATACCTATAACTTTTCCCATTCCATGCACCTCCAAAAATTTAAGAAAAATAAAATTAATTATTTACTTACTTTAACTAGACTAGGCCTTATAACTCGACCATGCATAATATAACCTTTTTGCATTTCTTCCAAAATCGTGTTTTCAGCTGCTTCACTTTCCTCTACTAATAAAGGTTGATGAAATTCTGGGTTAAAGATTTCACCCATGGTTTTAATCGGCTCTACTCCTTCAGCCTTTATGAGTTCCAGTAGTTTTCTAAAAATCATTTCCATGCCCTTATGTAAGCCCTCCACATCTTGACTATGCTCAAGGTTTACAGCCCTTTCAAAATCATCAATAATTGGCAGGAGCTTTTTTATCACTGGAAGGGTAGCATATCTTAGGTATTCTTCCCTTTCCCTCTGGGACCTTTTTCTCATATTCTCCATCTCGGCCAAAGTTCGTAAGTAATTGTCCAAATGCTTTTTAGCTTCTTCCTCAGCCTCAGCCAATTTTTCTTGTAACTCCATAACTAAATCTTCGGTTGTTTGGACCCCTACTAGCTTTTCCGCAATTTCATCTTCTACCTCTTGCACCTCTTTTGGTATATCATCCATAATTACCCACCTCTATTCCTGTATCATAAAATTATTATCTATATTATTTATGCTTTTCATTCTAATAATGGTATTAATGCGTAATATCGCTATGGCCACTTCACCGGCTGCCTCAATGGCATGGATTTTAACTGGTGTTGCATCGACTATACCCAAGTCCATCATGTTGCTAATCTGACCTGTCTCACAATCTACACCAATGGAGTATGAACCCTGTTTTTTCTGGTTAGCAATTACATCAGCTTGCTTTTCCAAAGGGTTAAATCCTGCATTTTCAATCATGCAAGCAAATGGCCTAGTTATAGCTTCCTTTACACAAGTCACCCCAAATGAAGTCATACCATCATAATTCTTGGCGAATTCTTCTAATGCAGTGGAAATCCAAACTTCCAGGGAACCACCCCCTGGTACTACCCCACCACATAGGGCGGCTTGCACAGCCGCAGCGGCATCCTTGGCCATTCTTTCTTTTTCATCTACCACTTCTCCTGTTGCTGCCCCAATCATAATAGTAACCCAATTTTCAGCTTGGCCTCCATATATAATAGTATGTTCTAATTTTTCATCTATCCTAATTTTTTCAGCCATACCTAAATAGGATGCAATTATTTCCTCACTATGATTTAAGCTGCCTCGTTTAATTTTTTTAGCCCCGGTGTATTTACATAAGCTTTCTATTTCCCGTGAAGATACCCGGTGTAAAGCTAGAATACCAGCCTGGGTAAAAAAGTCCTCTGCCATATCATCCATGGCCCGATCAACAACAACTACATTTACCCCCAGTTTCTTAAGTTTTCTCAGGTTGTCTTCATGCTTTTTTTTAGCTTGTAAAT
This sequence comes from uncultured Syntrophomonadaceae bacterium, assembly GCA_964623245.1. Taxonomy (GTDB): domain Bacteria; phylum Bacillota; class Syntrophomonadia; order Syntrophomonadales; family Syntrophomonadaceae; genus JAAYRQ01. Next base: position 14,599 of record CAZUSS010000006.1, on the reverse strand, counting down.
AGTAGTTAAAACCGGTTTCCGTTTTAAGTGCTTCATTGTCAAGCTCCTCGGGTGACAATTTATCATCTATTACCAAGATTTTCACATTTTCAAGTTCAGTAGGCATTTCTTTATTTACGGGTTCCTTGTTGAGGGTAATCCCTTTAATAAGCTCATTTTTTGCAAATTCACGGGCAAGGACAGCATCAGCAAACTTATAATCTGGATTCAATAATCGTTTAGCACCTATCACCCTAGCCCCATCTACTATTAAACGGGCTAGGTCTGCCTGCCCCCGGCCTGCAACCAAAGCAACATTATAAAGTAAATCATGATCATTTTCACCTAGTAGTGTTGAATAGTTTTCGACCAATTCAGCAGCCTTTTTTACCCCTAGGTTTATACCTTCTATTATTCTAGTTACTGGTACCCCTTTTAGGGCCTGCTGACAGCCCTCGGCTACTAAGGCAGCAGCCATAATAGTTGTGGTAGTAGTTCCATCACCGATTTCAAGCTGTTGGGCTTTGGCCGCATTTATTATCATATGTGCTGCAGGATGGTTCACTTCCATTAATTTTAATATTGTTACTCCATCATTAGTAATAACCACATCACCAAAGTTATCAACCATCATAATATCTAAGCCTTTAGGTCCTAAGGTACCTTCTATAGTTTGGGATACAACCCGGGCAGCATTGGCATTGTTTAGCAAGGTCTCAAACTTATCATCAGTTTTCTGGTTATTAGTAAAAAGTTGGTCTGACATGGTACCTCCTAAAGCTTTTGTTTAATAAGTTCCTCCATTATTTCACTTAAAGATTCTACTACACCGGCTGCCTTCCAATATTCCATACGAATCGGACCTATTACCCCTATTCTGCCCACTCGACCAAAGCTATTAAAACCGGTCAATACTACACTCATTTCTTGAATTTCCTCGGCTAAGTTTTCAGAGCCTATCTTAATATCCACTTGATTGGATACTTCAGTGGGGATTATATCCTTCAATATTTCATCTTCCTCTAATATACTCAAGATGCCCTTAAGTTTATCTACATCTTTAAATTCGGGTTCATTAAGAATGTTTAACATTCCACTAACAATAATTTTTTCATCATTAGTATCATTTAATAAATAATCTATAGTATCAATAATATTATCAATAATGTTACGTCGGAGATTAAGTTTATCCCTTATGTAAGATAAATCAGATCTATCCATCTTCTGGATATTTCGGTTGGTAAAGGTCTTATTAAAAATCCGGCTAATATTTTTCAGTTCATCTGCATTTACAGACTCCGCAATGTCAATTTTCCTATGCAAAATTAAGCCGGAATCAGCTACTACGATGACTAATGCTTTATTTTCCCCCACGGGGACAATCTGCAAATGCCTGAATTCATCGATTTGCACTGCAGGCATAATAACAAAGGAGGTATAGTTAGTTAATTGGGCTAAAAAATGTCCCACCTTATCCACTACTTCGCTCCATTCATTAATATTTTCCAAGAAAACTTTTCTCAATAAATCCAGTTCTTCATCAGATAAATTCTCTTTTTCCATTAATGCATCTACAAAATAGCGGTACCCCAACTGTGAAGGCACCCTACCCGCCGAGGTATAAGGTTGCTCCAGATATCCCATATCCTCCAAGTCAGCCATTTCATTACGCACTGTAGCAGCACTGACTTGTAAGGCATACTTCTTAACTATGGCCCTAGAACCAACAGGTTCAGCAGTCTGTACATAATCCTTGATTATGGATTCTAATATAGTTTTTTTTCTTTCTCCTAAAACCATTTGCTCCACCTCTGTTAGCACTCTCTTATGTTGAGTGCTAAGTGGTATTATTAAAAAAATATCATTTGGCTAAGCCTTTGTCAAGTTGTCAGTCCCCAATAAATTGATATAAAACCTGATTCGAGAGGAAATAGCCCTTTTTACTTAACTTAAGATAGCCATTTTCCAGTTTAAGCAGTTTTTTATCCATACTGTCTGTTATAGGTTTTTGGTATTGTGAAAGTAAATCTACCTTAAATCTATGCTTGAATTCGTCTATATGGATTCCTTCAGTAAGTCTAAGCCCCAATATAATTGCATCCTGGACTAGTTGTGTCTTATCCATTACTTCCAATGTTTCCTGGGGGGGCACTTGCCCTGCGGCTAAGTAACTAATATAATCTGCTATTTTAGGCTTATTTATACTCCTTACCCCATTTAGAAAAGTAACTGCACCTGCTCCCAAACCTAGATATTCATGGGCTGACCAATAAATTATATTGTGTCTTGATTCATAGTTTTGTTTACTGAAGTTAGAAATTTCATACTGTTTATAAGCTTTTTTCTCCAAAAGGTTAATACCCTTATTATACATAATCCATTCGCTTTCATCATCTAGCATACTTACTTCGCCTTTGATCGTTTTGCGCCCTAGTGGAGTCTTAGGATCAAGTTGCAGTAAATAGGTTGAAATATGACTCGGTTCAAAGGAAGTAGCCATTTCTAAATTATATAACCACTGTTCTAACGTTTGATGGGGTAGACCATAGATTAAATCTAGATTGAAATTTTTGATATTAAGTTTGCTGATTAAATCGAGTGTATCAATTATCTGTTCAACATTATGGCTTCTGCCTAGTAGGCTAAGTTCTGAATCAGAAAAACTTTGTACACCTAGGGAAAGGCGATTAAGCCCCGCATCTAGAAAACTTTGCAGCTGGTCCTCCTCCATGGTAGCAGGATTAGCTTCTAAAGTAATTTCAGCATTAGTAGCTAGTTTAAAATTGATTTTTATAGTATTTAGAATTAAAGAAAACTGTCTATGGTTAAGTAGTGAAGGAGTGCCTCCACCTAGATAGACAGTTTTTATTTCTGTGTCGGCATAATTTGATGCCTTAAGTTCTATTTCCTTTACCATACTATTAAGATATTCATCAATGATGCCAAATTTTCTAGTCACAACAGGTAAAGAATAAAAATCGCAGTAACTACACTTTTTAAGGCAAAAAGGAATATGCACATAAATACCAGCTAATCTATCTGAATTGTTTTCCACCTAATCCGCCCCTTTTTATTCTGTCTCAATATTTAAGACACTCATAAAGGCGTCCTTAGGTACTTCTACCTGACCGATTTGCTTCATTTTCTTTTTACCTTCTTTTTGCTTTTCCAGCAGTTTCTTCTTGCGGGTAATATCCCCACCATAACATTTGGCCAAAACATCTTTGCGCAAAGCCTTAATTGATTCCCGGGCAATAATTTTGTTACCAATTGCAGCTTGTATAGCTACTTCGTACATTTGGCGGGGAATAATTTTACGTAGTTTTTCTACAATTGCTCTAGCCTGATAGTAGGAGCGTTCTTCATGAACTATAAAGCTTAAAGCATCGATAGTATCTCCATTGAGCATGATATCTAACTTAACTAAGTCAGATACTTCATAACCACTTAATTCATAATCTAAAGAGGCATAACCACGGGTTCTAGATTTTAGACTATCAAAAAAATCATATAATATTTCCGATAAGGGCAATTTATAGCTTATTAAAACTCTCAGAGGAGTTATATATTCCATGTTAATGAAATCGCCGCGTTTTTCCTGGCATAGTTCCATAACTGTACCCACATAATCATTAGGCACCATTATCGATGCTTTAACATAAGGTTCCATGACTTCCTCAATTTTTTGGGTTTCAGGCCAGTAATTAGGATTCTGTACATATATTTCAGAACCATCAGTTAATAAAATTTTATAAATAACACTAGGTGCAGTAGCAAGTAAACTTAAATCATATTCCCTTTCTAGCCTTTCCTTAACTATTTCCAAATGTAAAAGCCCCAAAAATCCACACCTGAACCCAAATCCTAAAGCATCCGAACTTTCAGGTTCATAAAAAAGAGAGGCGTCATTTAGTTTGAGTTTTTCTAGGGAGTCCCTGAGCCGTTCAAATTCATTGTTTTCCAAGGGATAAAGCCCACAATAAACCATAGGCTTAATGTCCATATACCCTGGCACTGGTTCTTGTGCAGGTTTTTTTGCTAAGGTAATTGTATCGCCTACCTTAGTATCAGTGACATTTTTTATGCCGGCTGCTAAGTAACCTACTTCTCCTGCCCTGAGTGCTTCAACTTCGGACATAGCTGGGGTTAAAACCCCTAATTCAGCTACCTCAAACTCTTGTCCAGTAGACATCATCTGGATAATATCACCCTTGGATACTTGACCATCAACCACCCTTACATAAGAAATAGCACCTATATAGGGATCAAAATATGAATCAAAAATTAAAGCCTGTAAGGGGTTGTTAACATCACCCTTTGGAGGTGGTATGTTTTTAACAATGGCCTCTAATACCTCTTCCACCCCTAGGCCTAATTTAGCTGAAATGGGGATGATTTCTTCAGTGTTTATACCCAAAACATTTTCCATTTCTTCCTTGACCTTTTCGGGTTCAGCCCCCGGTAAATCAATTTTATTGACCACTCCAATAATTTCCAGGTCTAAATCCATAGCCATATAAACATTAGCCAAAGTTTGGGCTTCAATACCTTGGGAGGCATCTACCACCAATAAGGCCCCTTCACATGAGGCTAGGCTACGGGATACTTCGTAAGTAAAATCAACATGTCCAGGTGTATCAATAAGGTTGAGAATATAGTCTTGTCCATCCCTAGCAGTGTATTCAATCCGAACCGGTTGTAGTTTAATGGTAATGCCTTTTTCCCTTTCTAAATCCATATTATCCAAAACTTGTTCCTTCATTTCCCGTTCGGTCAAAGCACCAGTTACTTGTAATAAACGATCAGCCAACGTAGATTTGCCATGATCAATATGTGCTATGATACTAAAATTTCTTATTCTATCTAGCAATAAAAACCCTCCAACCTATAAATATCGCTAAATCATCGCATAAATTATACATAATAAAGGGATCTTATTCAAATAAAGAGTTCCTTATCTACTAATTAATTTAATCTAAAAGTAATCATCCCAATTGCCCCTAAAAATCACCTGATAAAGATGCTCAATTCTATATAAATGATCCCTAGTCATGCTATAAAAAGATATGGAATAATTGCTAACTGAATTAATTTTTCGGCTGATATTTTCACCAGAATAAACATAGTTTTTACCTAAAATATAGACAGACAGTTCTTGTCCTACTAGATTGCAGGCGAAAACTGGAGCCCTTTCCTCCATAGTTAAGCTATTTATTGCTTGATTACTTACATTCAATCCAGCAATTACTAATAATATTATGCATACGGGAACTGCAAAACAAAAAAGCCTTTTGGTCAATTATTCCACTTCCCCTTTCAGAACTTCTATAAGTATATCAGCAAATAAGTCCGCAGCATATTCAGCCTCATCCAGATTGTTCTGATCATTACCAACTTCTAAAAGTAGGGCCCTGGGATGGTATTCTTGGTTATAGGTGCCTGCCTTAGTCCTAACCCCTTTTATCAAACCAGGATATAATTCTTCACCCTTTCCATATAATTTTTGGGCGAATTCCAGATTTTTCTGCCAATTATCATGGGCCTTCCTTTCATCAGTGCCAACTATTATTAGAATGCGGGCGCACTTTTTATGATTAATATCTATAGTATAAGCGTTTGTACTGCCTGGTATGCTATCCCGATGTACATCGAATACAGCTAGGGTATTTTTATTTTTTACTATTTCTTTAATTGTTTCCCGAGAATTTACATAACTTTTATTATATTCGGGGTAATCGTGAATAGTATTTACGAACTTAGTTCTCAGTCCCCTATCAGCAACCGCACTAGCTAACCGATTAGCAATGTCATTAATTAAGCCTCTTTCCCCATCTAGTTTGGCCCTGCCGCTATTCGGTATATAAGTTTCAGCACTATGGGTGCAATAGAACATAACTATATCCCCAGCATCAAAATTATACTTTGCTGGGCTAGGACTAATATCGCTACGAACTATGGCTGGTAATTCAATGTCTTCAATAACAGGTTTAGTAGCTTGCGGTATAAAAACTTGGCAGTCCTCCAATGCCCTAATATTAGCCTGTAAAAATTTTTCTGGAACATTGTTAAAATAGCTAGCTACTAATATTGCTTCTTCTTCTTGTCCAGCCATCACTATATTGACATGTTTCAAGAGGCGGCAAGCACTATCGCTATCTATGGTCATTAACGATAAGGGATTAAAAATTGGCTTTAGATTAAATGCCGGCAAATATAATTTTTTTTCCTGACTTACGCCTACTAAAAGGCAAATTATAAATACTTGCAATAAAAGAATATTTTTAATAATGCTCCATAAAGGATGTCTTTTAATCCTGTCCACCCCCTAGTAATTACCTTAAATAAATTTATGAGTAAAAAAGGATAGGTAGAACACAAATTAAAATAAATAAAATTTTAGTTCATTGCAAAATAGGATACATAATGATATAGTATTTCTGTTAGCTTTGAAATATAAGGAGGTGGAAGTGTGGCAAAAGGCAAAACTGCAGCTAAGAGAGCTAGACAAGCCGAAGAAAATCGCCTAAGAAATAAAGTCTATAAAACTAGACTGAAAAATGCACAAACTAGATATGAAGTGGCCTTAAAGGATAATGATATCGAAACTGCTAAAGATAGCTTGTTACAGTTAACCTCTGTTATCGATAAAAGTGTTTCCAAGGGCATATTGCACAAAAATACTGCTGCTCGAAAGAAATCAAAATATACTAAGAAATTGCAAACCATTAGCGAATAAGCCTGTCATAAGACAGGTTTTTTATTTCCTACATATATTCATCACTAGCGATTCTAACAGTATGTTATTATCGAAACTAGTAGTTTTAATTTTCAAATCAGTATCCAAAAGCAAGGCAAATATCTGCCACAGCTCATCCCAACTAATCCTTCTAGTATGTTTTAGCATTTTTCTTACTACAAATGTATGTAAAGCAGTCTCCTTTTCAATCTGAATATTGTTATGGCCTTTTTCTTGGGCTGCCTTTACCTTTGCAAAGGCACTAAATTGATGATTAATCATCCCTATTAATAAATAAGGCATCGTGCCTTCCTTTATAAGATGGTGTAAGACTTCTAAAGCCCTTTTTACATTTTTACTAATCAGGGCATCGGTCAAATTAAATATGTTAGTAGAACTAATAACCTCTAATTCATCCTGCAGACGTTGGATAGTAATATTGGTAGTACCCTCAAGGGCGAACTTTTCGAGCAAGTTATCCAAGTAATACAAATCCTGACCACTGGCTAAAAAAGATGCTAAAGCTCTAGGTTCAGCTCTTAAGCCCTTTTCTTCTAATTTAGAATTTAACCATTTCTTTAAAGCTTTTTCCTCCATGCTTTCATATGAGATAGTTTCAGCATTTTTCTTAAACAATTTTATGATGGGGTTAGTAGGGTTTGATTCCTCCGTAGTAACAATTAATACTTGCCCTGGAACCCCTTGTGCAAAATATTCCTGGAAAACCTCTAAGGCATGTCTGTTTTGACCAGACTTGCGACTCTTTTTTTTAAGCCAAAACGGTTCTTTTATCACAATCACTTTAGCTGAGGTAAATAAGGAATTGTAAGTTAGATGATGCTTAAGTTCTAATAAACTTGTTTCATCATCAATAATTAACAATTCTGGTTTTTCCCCATTCTTATTCTCTAAATCCAGAATAATTTTATTTATTTTTTCATTAATTAAATATTTTTCATTTCCATATAGTAAATAATTTGTAGGCATAAAATTCCCCCTTCAAGGAGAAATGAAATGTGATGGAACTTATTTTATACTCCTAATGCTAGCGATTTCTAATTGCAGAATCTCCGCCTTGGCCCCTGTACCCCCCAAGGTTTCCGCTATCTTGATCCTAATATCATTTTGTATTCCCCTAGTATCAAATAAAGCCCATACTTTCTCCATAAGTTCATCTTCCTGCGTACTCGAGATTATCGGAGTTCAATTTGCCCCTTTCCTAGATTGTCCAATCTAGTATCCACACAAGGCAATATAATGTTCATTTTTTCGAACAGGTCGGGCACCGACTTCTAGAATTCATTGTTATCCATCGGTTAATCACCTTTCCCAATTAAATAATATCTTATCATAATAGGGTTAGTTAAAAAAGGAAATAACTTAGCTAAGTTTACAGAAAAACTAGGGATTTTACCATCTTAACCAAGCCATAAACCTGCGTCTGAAATAGCCCTTGCGAAACAAAAATATAATGGCTAGTTTATTCCTAGTTTGTAGTTCCCGCCACAGGCCAATCAAAACGAAAAAGGCTACAAGGGTACATAAAAATTCAGATAAAGAGAAGGATAACCATACCCCATTTAAATTGAAATATTTAGGTAGAATCATCAATAATGGCAGGAAAAAGAGCATCTGCCTTGCGATAGATAAAAACATGGCAGTTACCCCTTTTCCTAAAGCCTGTAGAACAGTGTATAAAATATGCAGGGGCCCCATAAGTGGGTAGGTCAATGTGGCTAGCTTTAAAGCTGTTACTCCCATAATAGTTAAAATAGGATCATGGGAAAAGAAGCTAACAATCCATACTGGATATTGATGGAGTAAAAAGCAAATAAAGCTCATATATATAAAAGATAAAGCCGCTGCTTTTATCAAGACTTCTTTAACTCTATCAGGGTTGCCAGCCCCATATGCAAAACCAGCAATAGGCATGGTACCTTGCTGCAAGCCATATACGGGCATATAAATAAGCGACCTAACCCTTAAAAATATACCTAGGGCCGCAATGGCCGTATAACTAAATGTGGCTAAAACCCGATTTAATACCCCCATCATTATTATCCCAGACAGTTCAATAACCATAGTCGGTATTCCCACCCTATAAATCCCGTAAATCACTCTAATACTTGGTTTGAATCTTTTAAAGGACCAGGTTAGCAAAGCTTTGCGGCGCCTGATTATTATAATTACTATTATCGTATTAATGCTTTGTGCTGCTATGCCAGCAATAGCGGCTCCTTTAATACCCAATCCCTCAAATGACCCTAGCCCAAATATCAAAATTGGATCAAAAATTACATTCAGGCTAATACCGATTACAGAAACTAAAATGGGTAAAAAAGTATTACCTTCCCCTTGAATAATATTGCATATGTTCATGGGAATAAAGATAAATAAACAGCCCGATAAAATAATATGTAAATATTCCTTGCTCAGATAAAAGGTTTCCGGGGTAGCCCCGAATAGCAGGAGCAAGGAATCTACATAATAATTACCGATATAAGCAAAAATAAGGCCATATATTATACTTAAAATAACCCCATGCCAAGCTATATTATCTGCAAATTCAAGGTTTCCAGCCCCTAGTGTACGGGAAATTAAAGAAGTTATCCCCACCCCAGTTGCCGCAGCAAGTGAAGTTATTAACATTTGGATAGGAATAGTAATAGTTAAGGCTGCTAATGCTTCAGAACCTAAGCGGGCTATAAAAAAGGTGTCTATAATACTTAGCATGGAGTATACTACCATGCCTAACATAGGTGGGGTAGATAGTTTTAATAGGAGGTGGCCTACCCTAAGATTGGCCATATCATTTTTATTCACTACATAATACCCCCTCCTTTCCAAAGTTATGTAATAATAATAATTAATAGAATTTTAACTTTATAAATTCAGGAGGTTATATTTTGCCAAAACAAAATCGGCTAGATAAATTCTTTCATCTTACAGCTAGGGGCACTAATGTTAGGACAGAGATTATTGCTGGACTAACCACCTTTGTTACCATAGCTTATATAATTTTGGTCAATCCCAATGTCTTAAGTGAAGCTGGTATCCCTAAAGAAGCTGCTATAGCTGCCACTATTTTAGCGACAGTGGGCACTACCCTTTTAGTAGGCTTGATTGCTAATCTGCCTATGGCATCGGCACCTGGCTTAGGTTTGCAAGCATTTTTTACCTATACAGTAGTATTGGGTATGGGTTTAAATTGGCAAACCGCTTTAGGGGCTGTATTTGTATCTGGCCTAGTGTTCTTCATTTTAACCATAACTGGGGCCCTAAAATACATTGTCGAATCCATCCCCGAAGTCTTAAAAATATCAATTAGTGTGGGGATTGGACTCTTTATTGCTTTTATTGGGCTTAGGGCTGCTGGAGTAGTGGTAGCAGATGCCAACACTTTAGTGGCTGTGGGGAATATAACTCAACCCGCTGTAATTTTAAGCTTACTCGGGGTTTTTTTGGCTGGAGCATTAATGGCTAGAAATATCCGCGGTAGTCTGCTTATAGCAATTTTAGGAGTGACAGCAATCGGCATGCTTTTGGGCATATTCGATGCACCCAAATCATACCAGGATATAATTACTTTCACTTTACCCAACATCAAACCTACCTTTGCCCAATTAGATATAATTGCAGCTATAAAATACGGTCTAGTTTCAATTGTTTTCAGTTTTACCATTGTAGAAATGTTCGATAACATCGGCACAATAATAGGTTTAAGCAGAAGGGCTGGTTTAATAGATGAAACAGGTAATATTTTAAGCCTAAACCGCTTCTTGCTAGCCAATTCCTTAGGCACCATGTGGAGCGCCTTAGTAGGTACTTGTACAGTAACAACTTATGTAGAAAATGCTACTGGAATTGCTGAAGGTGGGAGAACAGGTTTAACCGCCTTAGTGGTGGCAGCGCTTTTTGCCTTTACCATATTTCTAACCCCTTTAGTTACCTTAATTCCTAGTTATGCTACAGCCCCAGCTTTAATTATTATTGGGGCTTTAATGATTCAAGGTGTTAAAGATATAGACTTTACGGATTTTTCCGATGCCCTACCTGCATTCTTAACTATAATCCTAATGCCCTTAACCTATAACATCGCCCAAGGTATAGCTTTTGGCTTTATTTCCTATGCTATAATTAAGCCCTTAACTGGCCGGGCTAAAGAAGTACACTGGTTAGTATATTTTATCGCCATCGCTTTCATAATCAACTTCGCTTTAAGATTAGCCTAAAACTTAATTAGCCATAGGTCGCCTAATGCTAAGACTTTCACCATCAGTTATTATCTGAATTAGGCCCCCTAGGTCGGTCCTTAAGGTAGTAGCACCAATATCATCCAATTGGACTAAAACACCTTGATGAGGATGTCCAAAATTGTTGTTTTGTCCAGCGGAAATAATGCCATACTGAGGCTTAGTCTTCTTATAAAGATCCTCTACTAAGGAACCTTTACTGCCGTGATGGGGAATTTTGAGTAGGGTGACCTCGGGTAAATCGTACTCAGATAACATTTTTTCGATGCCCTTTTTTTCAATATCCCCCGTCAGTAATATAGTAAAATGCTTATACCTGCCAAACAAAACCACAGATTGGTCATTATCAACAGTTTTAAGCTCATTATCGATAGCTGGATAAACTACTTCCAGATTAAAACCCGGCTCTATCTTTAGGATTTGTCCCTTGTAAAGGGGGGTAAGGGAAATACCTTTTCTACTGGCAATATTCTTCAACTTCTGATATTTATCCTCATCTTTTAAGGTTGAGGGGATGCCTATATGCTTAACCGCCATATCATTAACAACAGTTTCTAGACCTAGCAAGTGGTCAGTATCCGGATGGGTATTAACAGCTAAGTATAAATTCCTAATCCCCCGATGGTGCAGATATGCTAAGACTTTCCTTTGCCCAACATCGGTAAAATCGCTCCCTCCACCGTCGACTAAAATAAATTTTCCTTGGGGACTCTTAAGCAAAATACTATCCCCCTGGCCTACATCTAGGGCAACTACTTCGAGTTTGCCCCGATTAAATAAATTGGCGGGTAAACAGATGACAAGGATGAAAACCGTTATTAAGAGTAAAGCTGCTATTAGATAAGAATTTCTCGTAATATCTTGCAAATAATAAATAAGCAAGGCCAAACCCAAAAAATAAATTCCTATAAGAAAAATATGAGGGGTAGCCACATAAATATAAGCCCAGGGCAGATTAACTAGACTATCATTGATTAAAAGAACAAAATTAATTAAGGCCCCAATTGGCATAATAAAGAAGGTAAATAAAGCTGGAAAGAATATCATAAAGCTTATTAATACAAAACCAGCAATAACTATAATCCCAATAATATAAGTAAGTAAAACATTAGTTAAAATAGAAATAGGAGTGAAAAGATTGAAATGATAAGCAACAAAAGGGATAGTGGGAACTTGAGCTGCTAGGGGAATTAAAAAATAAGCCCAAAACTTGTTTTCTATGGCTAGGCTATTTTTAATTAAGGGATAAAGGTAGATTAAACCCCATGTAGCTACAAAAGAAAGCTGGAAAGCAACCTTAAAAGGCGCATAAGGATCCAAAATAATTATTATTATACCTGCCAGCCCTAGACAGTCCAATAGACTTCTATCCCGATTAACATAAAGAGCGAAAATACTTAGGCCCGCCATAATGCTAGCCCTAATTACCGAAATGGGCCAACCCACTACGGTTCCGTAAGCTAAAAGAATAATCAGACTAAAATAAAATCTATTTCGCGGAGATAAGGCTAGTAATGAGGTTATACCATGGCAAAATAGCAGCAAAAATCCGACATGTAGCCCCGACACAGCAAAAACATGGACAATTCCAGTCTTTTGAAAATCCCGATATTGTTTTTCGTCCATATTTTCTTTTTTACCCAGTAACATACCCAATAAAATGCTAGCTGTATCATAACCTAGAGCTTCCTTAGATAAACTTATGATTTTATGACGATAGGCACTAGTCAAATTATATACCATGTTACGATTGTGCTCTAGTAATTTTATATCAGCAGCTGCCTTTAAATTTAAAATATAATAAATATTTTCCTTGGCAAGATAACTTGGATAATCAAATTCCCCAGGATTACCAGGTGCTGGAGGTGGGATCAATTTACCTGTCAGTTCAATATAATCACCCTTGTCAATAGCTAGGTCAAAATCAGCAAATACCTGGACCTTTTTTATTAATTTAGATTCCTCTCTTGTAGTAATTATAAAACTAGCCCTTTTTCCATCATAAGTTGGGTAATTGGCTACATATCCTGTTAACTTAAAACTATCGTAAACGGGCAGGTTCTGGGGAAATGAAACGAAGGAATGATTAAAAAACAAAAGACTAAGTAAAAAAACGAAAGCAAAAGGTAGAAAGTTAAAAAACCTAGGGTTCAAAAGCAAATAAATAAGTGCAGCCGAAAATAGGATTATTCCTAAGATTTGAAAATTATAATAGGCCAAAAGCAAGGCAGTAAGAACTATAAGAAAAATTAAAAACCATCTTCTAATCATATCTATTAACCCAGGCTATTTTATAGAAATGTGATCTTTGATCGCTGCATATTTTTTATCCCCAATTCCACTTACATTTTTTATTTCACTAATATCCTTAAAAGGTCCATTATTAGTCCTATAGTCTATAATTCTTTGGGCTAGAGCCGGGCCAATTCCATTTAGGGTAGCGAGTTCAGCCTCATTAGCCTTGTTAATATTTACTTTATTTGTTGCAGAAACTGTATAACTTGGCCCCATTCCCATTACCATTGATTCAGTTTCCTCCCCGATTAGGGGGATATAAATAGTTTCCTCATCCGCAATAATTCTGGCCATCTGAATATGTTTGGAATCGGCCTCAGATAATAGGCCCCCAGCTAGATCGATAGCCTCATAAAGCCTAGACCCTTCAGGCAATTCATATATGCCCGGATTTACTACCGCACCATTCACAAAGACTACTACGAATTTAAGCCCGGACTCTTCAGGAATATTTGCCGACTCTACTTCTTGATCTAGGATTATCAGTTCATCTGAACTACTCTTTTTCTTTATATCTTTTGATGAATACCAACTACCAGCAGCAAAAGCAAGAATTATAATAGCAATTAATAGGGCTATTATCCTTCTATCAAAATTCCCCATTTAATCACCCCACCACAAATTTCGCCAATTCTAACCTTAATCCTTTAATAAATCAGAATATTACCCCCGAAAATCAAAAAGCAGGTAGAACTACCTGCTTTTTACCGAAGAATTTAATTATAGAGGGTCTATAAGCTAAGATTTTTCATAACTGGAGCACAAACTTTCATCTTCTGCTACCCCATTATGAACGTGTTGAACTGGGGCAATTTCGATAGCTTGCAATTGACAATAATGTTTCTGGTCATTAAAGCGACAACTTCTAACCGAACAAGTTATCGTCTGTTTGCCTTTGTGCAAAATAATTCCCTCCTTAAAATAAATTCATTTATATTTTTATCATTTTCAGAGATTTTAAACTCTTTAAATATTTACAAATACTAGACTTTAAGTTTAAAAGTTAATTTTAAATGGTATAATAAAAATTATCTATTCATAAAGTCCGTTTTAGTTGACTTTAAACCTAGTATATCCTATAATTTTTTATGTTAATTAAATATAAAAAAATTGAACTGGAATAGTAGATGTAGCTTGACAGAGAGCTATTGTTTTGGTGTAAAATAGCATATACATCGAACTCGCCAGGGAGTTGTGTAAGTGATATATAGCTTATACCGGAATAACCGTTATCTTATTAAAGTGGACAATATAAAGTGTGGGGCTATGGCGCAACTGGGAGCGCGCTTGAATGGCATTCAAGAGGTCGAGGGTTCGAGTCCCTCTAGCTCCACCA
>CAZUSS010000005.1:46367-50690 GCA_964623245.1 uncultured Syntrophomonadaceae bacterium | reverse complement strand
CTATATATTTGGGTGGGAAACCTAGTAAATGAGTCCACATAAGGAAATACCACCCCACAAGCTGAATCCGTTATAGCTCCATAACAACAGCCATTTAAAAAACAACCTATTCTAACAATGGCATAACCTAAAGCCACAAAGGGGGCTAGGATATCGGCCACCTGCCAAAAAGACCAGTTATTTCGACGTAAATAAATTAAAAATGGAATAGCCCCAGCTACTAATCCCCCATACCAAATTAAACCCGATATACCTCCTGAAGTTATGGTAAAAAGGCTTAGTGGATCAGTCCATAAAAGTACCCTTTCATAAACTAATATATAGGCTATTCTAGAACCAATAACCCCAGCGATAATCATTAGTAAAACCATATCCACAACTTTATCTTTATTTAAACCTTCCCGTTCAAAAAGCCTGCTTACCCCATATATGCTAATCAATACAGCGATAGCTAGCATTAATCCCCAGGAATGAATAGATAAATTGCCGATTTTAAATAGGACTGGGTACATAAAAACACCTCTTTATTATTTTCTTATCCACAAGATATAAAAGCCGCATTTTCAACTATTTTGCCATCTCAGAATCTGTTAAGCTCATTTTAATATAATTTAAAGGTTAATTAGTTATCAACAGACTTATGCACATTATCCACATGTGTTTTTCACAGGGACCTAAGACTAGAATATGCATTGAGATTTAATGGGGCAAAGCTACTATTGATATAGTCATGGTATGCTAGACCAGCTATCATAGCTGCATTATCGGTACATAAATTTAAGGCAGGATAATATAGGTCATAGTTACTTTCCTCAGCCTTTATAGTCATTAATTCCCGTAACTTTTGGTTAGCTGCTACCCCACCTGCCAATAATACCGACTTGACCCTATATTTTTCAGCAGCCCTAATTGTTTTTTCTACCAGGACTTCCACCAAAGCCTGTTGAAATTCCGCTGCCATGTGATTGACATTAGCCTCACCTCTCCTAGAGAGCTTATTCCACATATTCATAGTAGCAGTTTTTAGACCACTAAAACTAAAGTCAAAGTCATCCCTGTCCAAAAAAACTCGAGGCAATTTTACTAGGCCTGCTTGCCCAAGTTCAGCTGCCTTTTGTACTGCAGGCCCACCAGGGTATCCCAGGCCCATAAACCTAGCCACCTTGTCAAAGGCCTCCCCAGCTGCATCATCGCGAGTAGCCCCAATCATCTCATAAGTCGTTTTGTCCTGCATTATTATAAGACTTGTGTGCCCACCCGATACTACTAAACAGACCGCGGGGAATTCAATGTCTTGATTTTCTAGGAAATTAGCGTAAATATGTCCCTGCAAATGGTTAATCGCTATAAGCGGCTTATTTAGTGCATAGGCAAAGGCCTTAGCAAAGGAAACCCCTACTAATAAGGCTCCAATCAAACCAGGTCCATTAGTAACAGCAATAGCGTCTATATCCTTATAATTTAAATTAGCTTCCTTAAAAGTTAAATCAATTACCTGGGCTATATTTTCAATATGTTTTCTGGAGGCTACCTCCGGGACTACCCCACCAAACTGTTGATGAATACTTATCTGCGAATTTATTATATTGGATAAAATAATTTTGCCATCTTGAACGATGGCTGCCGCAGTTTCATCACATGATGTCTCTATTCCCAAAATTTTTATGCTAGTCAAATTCATCCACCTACCATAAGACCACTATATAAAGCTAAAAAACCAACTTAGTCATTACGATTGCGTCCTCACCATTATCGGAATAATAATTCTTCCTTATATTATAGGGCTTAAAACCAATACTTTTATAGAGATGAATAGCTGCATAATTAGAGGGCCTTACCTCCAACATCATTCGAGTGGCCTCTTTTTCCTTGGCAACCTTCTCCAGGCCCATTAGCAGCATTTTTCCTATACCTTGATTACGATATTCCTTGTCTACGGCCACATTGGTAATATGGGCATCGTAAAATACTACCCACATACCTGCATAACCAGCAACTTGTCCTGCATAATCACAGACCAAATAAGTGGCAAAATCATTTCTAAGGTCGGCCAAATAGGATTCCTTAGACCAAGGCAGGGTAAAAGCCTCCCTTTCTATGCTTATAACCTCATCAAGATCACTGGCCTTCATTTCACGTACAAGATAATTTGTTTGCAACATAATTATAATTCTCCTCGTTTAAGTTTATATTCTGCCTCAGATAGTCTAAGATAAACAGGACTAAGGCTATATATATCAGCATATTCACCGCTCTTGATTTTTGCCAGGGCTAGATTTCCCAAAGCGGCAGGCCTAGGCTGCATAAAGTGCGAGGCTACTGGTAAAAGCGTAGAGGCGAAGGAAGTCTGGAATAAATCAGCGTAAGGATAATATCCATCCCCCAACAAGATGATATTTTCATACTTATATTTCACCTTGATTCCCCAAGCCAAGTCTACAAATTCTTCGGGACTTATAGCCAGTTCTGCAGATAGGGCCTGAGGCGCGAAGCCTTGTACATCATATACAGCAGTATATACCTCTTGTTTACGTGCATCTAATAACCAGTTAAATTATAAGCTATTGTCTCCAAAGTAGAAACCGCCACTATCGGTTTGCCTGCAGCCAAGCTTAACCCCTTCACAGTACCCATACCGATACGCAGTCCTGTAAAAGAACCTGGTCCTACTGTTACAGCGATGGCCGAAAGATCCATAATGGAATAGCCCCCTACTTGTAAGGCTCGGTCAATCATGGGCATCAAGGTTTGGGAATGGGTTTTCCCCAAGTTAGCCATTTCCTCATATAATACATTATTATCTTCCACAAGTGCTACCCCAGCGCAGGGTGTGGCACTATCAACAGCCAATACTAGCACTCTTTTTTCAACTCCTCAATAAGTAAATCATATCTTTCCCCTAGGGCTTTAAAAGATACCAAACGAGGCAAATCATAATCTTCATCAGTTAATTCAATCCTTATAATTAAGGATTCCTCGGGTAATAAATTAGTGGTAAAATTAGGCCATTCGATAAGAGCAATACCGTCCCTCTCCAAATAATCATCTAAACCCAAGTCTTCCAATTCTTCGCCATCCAAACGGTAAAAATCAAAATGGTATATAATAGGGCTAGTCTCATAAATATTCATAAGCGTAAAAGTAGGGCTAGTTACCCGCCCCGCATAATTAAAACCTAAGGCTATTCCTTGTACCATAGTAGTTTTTCCTGCACCTAAATCCCCTATCAAATAAACTACATCCTGTGGCTCGAGAAACTTGCTCAGCTTTTTTCCTAATTCTCGCATATTAGTAGCACTATCTACTAGAATCTCCACCTAAAAGTCACCTCTAGTTATAATTTCTTAAATTCATCTCTTATTAGCTTAAAATCTTCCCAAGTCGGCCGTTTATAATCCTCATTACGCAGTAGGGCTGCGGGATGAAAAGTTGCCATTATTCTAATGCCATGCCTAGAAAACCACCTACCCCTGGTCCTAGTTATACGAGCATTCTTTTCTATCACCGTTTGGGTAGCCAAAGCCCCCAAACAGACGATAATTTTGGGTTGCAAAAGTCTAATCTGGGCTTCCAAATAATTCTGGCAGACATTAACTTCATCTGGCTTAGGCAATCTATTTCCTGGAGGGCGGCATTTAATCACATTAGTTATGTATGTATCTGGCCTAGGGATTTCGGAAGCTAGGAAAATCTTATCTAGTAATTGACCCGCCCGACCTACAAAAGGTCGCCCCTCCTTATCCTCATCTTGTCCTGGCCCTTCGCCAATAAACATTATTTTAGCATCATCCCTGCCTTCCCCGAAAATTACTTGTTTACAAGTAGCCCTCAGGGGACAAGAATTACAAGACTTGCCCACCTTTTCCAAATCAGACAAACTACCTATATCAATATATGATTCTTCCCATTTAGCTTGGGGAAGATAAGTAATTTGCTCATTTTTATTTTCTTTAGGTACTTCTACGAGTTTTTGCACAATATTTGACTGATCCTTATCATTACCAAATAAATTAAGCTGTTCTTTCACCATATCCTCCCCCATTTGTGATTATATTTAGCCTATAACTAATTTTCTACTCTTTCCACTGCTGATAAACTGGCCGCCTTCAAATCCCTATAATAACAATACAGCCAGACTATTACAAAAGAGGCTAGTATAATTTGCATCAAGGTCATAAAAATTACTAGGAAATAAAGGGCTATATTCATGGAAATCATATTTAAGCTGACCAACTTCTGTGCTGGCCATCCAATTATAAAATTTAACAAAAACTTAAAAACGGTGAAATAGATTTGCTTTGTACCGTTCCCTATACAAAAGCA
>CAZUSS010000005.1:14011-46357 GCA_964623245.1 uncultured Syntrophomonadaceae bacterium | reverse complement strand
CTAACTCTAAAACAAATGATACTCTTTTGCCCTTTATTAAAACCTGGCAAGAGGCTAACGATTCCCGCCAGGACTTATCTTCTAAAAACCAAATCGGGATAAATAAAGCATACCATACTAGAATAAAAACCGTAGCCAGAAGTAAGATTATTACTAAGGGAAAAGCCACATTAATATAAGTAGGTATGAGATATAGCAAATAAATACTCATAACTATCCCTGCTAAAGTAGCTGACCTATGAAAATTATTAAAGATGCTAGCAAAAGCTGTCCTTAGATTTACTTTACTAGCTACAGAACCATCTAAAGCGTATATTAGAGGAACTATCCAAAATAAATGCCCTAGCCACCACAGAAGGTTTAATAAAACGAGGACCATCTTCATTAGGTCCTTATTGCCACTATCCATATGGGCAAAAGAAAAAGTCAAATATACTATCACCGCTTTTAGTATGCCAAGAACTAAAATAGGTAAAAAAGTTAATTTAAAATATAGAAACCAATTTTCCCTATACATTTCCCATGCCTTAGTTAAAAGCATTTTACCACCCCATCACTTTCCGATAAACCTTCCTTAAAATGCTGGCTTAGCAATAAGACCCTTTATATTTTATATCCCAAGCTCAAAAACCACTTTTGATAAATCTCATCATAGGTCCCATTACTCTTAATAGCAGCTAGCCCTTGGTTAAGTGAATCAAGCAGTTCCTGATTACCTTTTTGCACTGCAATACCTAGGGGTTGACTTGCTATTAAGCCACTGGCCATCTGCAGCTTGCTATCATTTTCCAGCATGTATTGGGAAAAAGTGGGGTGGGAAATTATAGCTAGATCAACCTGACCAGTTTCAACAGATGCCAGGACTTCTTCCCAAGCTAGGTGTTTCAGAATTTGGGTCTGGGGAGTTTCTTCTTGTAATTTTGTAGCTAAATCTTGACCAGTAGTCCCTAGTTGAACAGCTATGGATTTGCCTGCTAAATCTTCTATAACTAAAGGTCTGTCTACTTCTTGTTTGGCTATTATAACTTCTCCATATTCGAAATATGGTTCAGTAAAGTGTATTACTTCCTGGCGGGGTTCGATAATAGTCATTCCTGATATTATTACATCTATCTCCCCTGCCATTAGGGTGGAAATTAGTTTGTCGTAATCAATATATTCTATTAACATATTTTCCCCTATTTCATTACCAATAGCATTAATAATATCAATATCAAAACCCTTAATTTTGTTATCATTGTCTAAAAATTCAAAAGGAGGGAAATCCAACGAACTTCCTACTCTTAAACCTGCCTCCTTAACCATAACTGTACGATTTAGACTATCCCAACTAAGATCCATCCCCAAACCTGGGGCAAAAAAACTAATTGGCACCATTGTTATATCACCTAGTAAGCTAGGGGCAAAATCCAATTTAATTTTATTCCCATTGACAAAGGCATCCCCTTTACCTATCACCATTTCTATTAGGTGGTCAGCCCGACTTACCACTATGCTTTGTTTTTCACCATCCCAGGAAAGCTTAGCACCACAAGCCTCAGCTACATCCCTTAATGGAACTATTACCCTATCATTTTCCATAAAGGGGGTGGGGACGAGTTCTATCTTCTCCCCTAATACTTGCACCTTTATTTCCGGGATTTCCTCATTAGCCCATATTTTAGTAGGGGCTAGAACGAAAGCTACTAGTAAAAGCAGGGTCAAGACTATAGAAAAACGCTTCAAAACTAATTCCTCCTTATTATTATTAAAGTTAATTATACATTATTAGGCTAAGATGTGAACATTTAACCTCTCTGCTCTAGTCCTTAATAATTACTAGTGAATAAGTTGGCACCAAACCATTTACCATCCTAGCAGATTAATATGTTCATAATTTACTGAAAATTTGGTATACTTGATTGTATAGCATTTTTTTACCAAGTCGTAAAGATTTTTAATAGCTAAAAGGAGGAGTAAGTATATGGATTTCAAGTATTTACTTTTTAGCCAAGTAGGTGCAACTGCTATTGTGCAATTAAACCGACCAGATTCTTTCAATGCATTTAACATGGATATGTTTCACGAACTAAATATGGCAATAGACCAAATAAGTAAGGATGACACCATAAGGGTCCTTGTTATTAAGGGAAATGAGAAGTTTTTTGGAGTTGGGGCGGATTTACGTGAAGTTATAAATTATGATTCCTTGGAAATACGCAACTATATTGAGCAAGCCCATGCTATGGGCTATAAGCTGATTAAGATGAAAAAGCCTTCCATAGCTTCCATTTCGGGTTTTTGTTTGGGAGGCGGATTGGAATTATCGATTGGCTGCGATATTCGCATAGCCAGTGATACTGCTATGTTTGGTTTGCCCGAAGTAAACTTAGGGGTATTCCCAGCTGGTGGCGGAACCCAAAGATTAGCCCGTATAATTGGTAATCCTAAAGCCCGTGAATTGATTTTGACTGGGGATATTATCGATAATAAGCAAGCACTAGAAATTGGCCTAATTAATAACCTAGTCCCACAAGCGGAATTAGAAGAAACCACCATGAAGTTAGCCCGCAAACTTAGCCGCAAACCCCCTCTCGCCATCGAAATGATTAAGGAATTAATGGACATAAGTGAGCACCTAGATCCAGCTATCGGTACTTATATGGAACGTGAAAAATTCTCAGTCTTATTTTCCAGTCAAGATAAGAATGAGGGTATGAATGCATTTTTAGAAGGTAGGAGGCCCGTTTTTAAAGGCAAATAATGTCTCGCAAACTTTTTTACTGGAAATATCACTATACTAATTGAATAATAAGGAGGTAAACTAATGAGTTCGTATATGAGAGAATACAAACGTAAACTTATTACCCCTGCACAAGCTGCGAAATTAGTAGAGTCCAATGATATTGTAGATTATGGAATGTTTGCTACTAAACCAGTCGATTTTGATGCCGCATTAGGCCAAAGGGCTGGTGATGAATTAAAAAATGTAGCCATTCGTGGAACTGGCTCAATTTTACCTGTTCCAGAAGTTATAAAAAACGACCTGGAGCAAAAATCCTTCCAATTCTTTTCTTGGTATTATACCTTATTAGATCGTAAAGCGGGAGATGTAGGTTTAGCTGCCCATTGCCCCTTTAATTATCATGAAGGAACATTGTTAGCCTATAACATGGAGGACTTCGGACATTTAGCCCCCCAAGTTTGGTGTTCACAAGTTACTCCCATGGATAATAGTGGTTGTTTCAATTTCGGTTTAGGTAATTCTCATAATCGTGGCCTGGCCTTAGCCGCCAAGATTGCCATTGTAGAAGTTAATGAAAATATGCCTCGCTGTCTGGGAGGTAATGATGAATATGTCCATATAAGTGAAATTGATTATATAATAGAAGGTTCTAATTCCCCAATTTTCGCAATTCCTGGTACACCAGAACCTAACCCTGAGGAGGAGAAGATTGCCAACTATATATTAAATGAAATTCCCGATGGTGCTTGTCTCCAGCTCGGAATTGGGGCATTGCCCAATTTAATCGGTAATATGATTGCAGAATCAGATTTAAAGGATTTGGGTATTCAAAGTGAAATGTTTTGTGATTCCTTTGTTAATATGTATGAAGAGGGCAAAATCACTAATGCTAAAAAGGCTTACGATATTAATAAGACTACCTATACTTTTTGTCTAGGCACCCAAGAAACCTATGATTTTCTAGATAATAACCCCCGTTGTGCTTCCACCGCAGTCTACCACACCAATGCCCCCGAAAGGGTAGCCATGCACGACAAAATGATTGCCGTAAACAACATTTTAGAGGTAGATTTATTAAGCCAAGTTTGCTCCGAAACTTTTGGGCTAAGGCAGATATCTGGCACAGGAGGACAATTAGATTTTGTTATTGGGGCCTTTCATTCCAAAGGGGGCAAAGGCATTTTGGCTTTTAATTCCACCTTTACTGATAAAGAAGGGCAAATACACTCCAGAATCAAGCCTATCTTAACCCCAGGTGCAGTTGTTACCGTTCCCCGAACCCAAGTCCACTACTTGGTAACTGAGTACGGTATTTATAATTTCAAAGCCCTTTCAACATGGGGCAGGGCAGAGAACTTAATCAATCTAGCCCACCCAGACTTTCGTGATGAATTAATAAATTCAGCTAAGGAAATGAAAATCTGGACCAGAACTAACCGTATACCCTTTTAACATTTAAAAACAAAAGATGGTTCCTGCAACTCAGGAACCATCTTTTTTATTGATTAAATAATAATCTTAATGGCTATAAGTAAAATTAAGTTCATAGCGAATATTGCTATGGGGGTAGCAAAAGCACTATTATCAAAATTGATACCCATACCCGCATTAATCCCCCTAAAGAGTGATAAAATAGCAAGTATCACTCCTATTAACACCGCAGCCAAACTTAAATAAATTGATAGATAAGATAAAACAACTGCCAATAATAGACTGGCCACATACGGAATGGTAGAAACTATGGCCACATTCCAGGCTACATATGAATCCCCGGTCCCTTTAAAGATATACTTTCCAGCCAGGAGTACCCCTAAAAACAAAGCACCCAAAGCTATGAGAAAGAACAGAAGTGAATATCCAAAAATCGGGCCATATCCAGCACCCATACCATAAAATGAATTGTAGCCAAAGCCCAAAAATGCCGACATCGTATTCATAATTTGACTAAAGGCCCTCTGCACAATCCACATATTTATTAAGCCATATGTTACCGCCAATAAGCCTGCTAATATGAAACTACCCTCCCTTAATGGTGAGCGGGCTATAATTTGTGTAGTAGTCATAGGTGAGACAAACATATTAAGCAAAACTTTTTTTATGTCATTAAAATAGCCTCTAATTTTCTCGCTATCAATTTCCTTGAGTTGGTTCTCACCCGTAGTTTCAGTCCCTTCTACAGGTGTACCACAATTCATACAAAATAAATCGCCCTCTTTTATTTCTTGCCTACAATTTTCGCAATACATTTATATTCCCCTTTGCTGAGCTTATTAATTTTTATTTTTAATAGAAAATCCAGAATAAGTCATCTAATGTTATGGTATCGGTTATATCCATTTCATCAGGAAAATCAACGTTTACCGGCTGGTTAAAGCCATAGATGGTATTTTTAATTTTCATACTACCATCTGGGGTGTTTAAACTAAAATAAAATTCTACGGGCCTATTTTTACTATCATAACTAATTGTTGCATCTAAAGAAATCCTTTTAAGGTCCTCACGTATATATTCCAAATAATCGGCATCTGAAAGATATTCACCCATTTCGTCAACACTTTCAATAGCTTGGGAACGGATAATATCAAAATCTCCATAACCGTTATTACCTATGGCATCTCCATATGTATCTTCAATAAAATCAATACTTTTATTTATTACTGCATAAATGCTATCTCGAAAATTTGCATCGGTATCTATACGATTACCAATGTCAATCCAAATGTCAGCTAGAGTATTGCCTACTAATTTTAGCTGGTATTGCTTAACTTTAATACTGTTACCATCCGGGGTTCTGATGGTTTCCCTTTTAAAAGATATATCTGCCTTGGGTTTAATTATTTCCTTTTTGACTATTTTAGTGATCTGGGTTAGGTCCTTTTCTATGGAGTTCATGTATTCGCTCATAAGTTTATCATTACTTTGTTCCCAGTTTATAGCGGCATAACTATGGTAGTCCCTTACCCCAATTATCATGCGCCCAGGCTCACTATATATGTCATAGGTCTCACCCCCGTATTTCATCCTAGAATGGGTCCGCCCCAGTTTCTTGTCTGTTTCTGAAGACATATTAAATTGGGATTCATAAGGTATACTAACCACTAATTCTTGCTTATAGGAACCTAATTTATCCAAAGATTTAATGGATTTGGCTAGACTTGGGGGTATAAAAGTTGTAAATACATAAAACCCCACAATTACTACCATTAATGCTGCAGCTATGCTCAGAATTAACTTGCGGGATGGGCTAGGACTAGGAGTAGTAGCAGGGGTCTCTATTTGTTCTGGTGTTTCCCCCAGGTCATGTTCTGGATTTTCCAGATTACTTGCCATTTTCTCCCCTATTTTTTCCCCACAATTTGTACAAAAAACGGCATCTTCCGATTGTTCACTCCCGCATTTCGGACAAAACATTTCACATTCCTCCTCAATATTTACTTGTGCTATTATTAGACTTCAAATCCTACAATAACTATATATTCTTCCTTTTGACAAAAGCTCCTTTAATTCCTGCGATTATTTCTTATTTAACCCAAATATCTTATGGTACCCTCCTTGTTTAGGAATTACATTGCCGTAATATAACCTGCCCTCTAGAAGAAACCTCCATAAAAAAATACCCCCAAGTAGTTAATCTAATTTTAATCAATTAGACTGTCTACTTTGGGGGTATCATGAATCTTAGCCTTTTATTTCCGGTTTACCTGCTTTTTTCTAACAACTTGTACAAATCAGTAAAACCATTGCCTATTCTCCAAAATGAAACTCCACCCAAATTGTATTTATCGGCTATTTTAAGTTTTTCGCCTAGGCTAGCCTCATTTTCCATCCAAATTTGATGGTAATTGCCCCAATTATCGTAGTAGGTGTAGTTAGGGCTCATACTATTATAATCAAACTTTTCCGTTAATCTATACTGGGCTTTTGTAGAAGCCAAACGGGATGCGGTTACCGTAGTAGCCCGCCCCCCCGTAGGCCAATCATATCCATAAGTTGGCAAGCCTAGGAAGACCTTTTCTGGCGAAATATTGCTAGCCATGTACTTGGCTACTTCCTCCACCCACCATAAGGGGGCTACCGGACCTGGACTGCTGGCAGGGTAAGAATAATCGTAGGACATAACAATAAGTTTGTCTACAATTTGTCCTATCTTTTGGTATTCGTAAGGGGTAGCCCACTTATCATTGCTTGTCCGAGCAAAAACAGCTACTGATAATGGTATTTTAGTCCCTAAAGCATTTTTTAACTCCTGGAGAAAGAGAGTAAAATATATACCATCTTGGGGGTTAATAAATTCGAAATCGATATCAACCCCATCATACTTATCCCTTTTTACTATTTCAATAATATTGTTAATGAAACGGGCCCTATTTTGGGGAACCGATAAAAGGGTATGCAAAGAGTTAGAATCCATTAGAACTACACTAGCATATTTATTAATTCCCTTTTCATCTGCAAATTTCAAGATTTCCTTAAAATTATCTTGGTATTCGTAAAATATATCGCCCCGATAATTGGTTTCAAACCATCTAAAGGCCACACTATCAAATAAATGGGCATTTTGCTTGAACTCTGGAAAAGCCTTGTAATAGTAATAAGCAAATACTTCCGACTTATGAGGTAAGGGTTTTAAAGCAGGTTCTGACGGGCCTTGTGTTTCCTCAGTCTCCTCCTTAAAACTAATGTTTACTTCCTGCAGCTTACTATCATAGCTTACTAAAGCCCCCAATATTTCGGATAAAAACCGCAAGGGTACATAGCTGCGATCATCCTTTATATAGGGACTAGCATCTAGCTGATATGGCCTCCCATCCACATGGGCTTTATCGTCATTTATAAAAAACTCTATGTATTTACCTTGACAATTAAGGGCAATTTTCTTCAGTAAGCCGTCCCAAAATACCTCCCCAGCAAATACTTCATCTTCAATAATGTGTCTCAATGGAATCATGGTTCGATTATTTTTTATTTCGACACCGGGCTCATATTCCTTGATTTGACCATTAATTTTGATAGTAGGATTGGCACTGACTAGTAAAGAAAAACTG
The DNA here is from genome assembly GCA_964623245.1 of uncultured Syntrophomonadaceae bacterium. Taxonomy (GTDB): domain Bacteria; phylum Bacillota; class Syntrophomonadia; order Syntrophomonadales; family Syntrophomonadaceae; genus JAAYRQ01. The sequence continues at coordinate 38,587 of CAZUSS010000005.1, read as the reverse complement.
AATAGGAATAGTAATACTAAACTTATTAATGTGGTAAATCTAAACTTCAATTTTTGCTAACACCTCAACTTTTCTTTTATACTTCACCCTAATTAATTCAAAGTAAAAGTTGAAATTCCTTGAAGTAAATAGTGGTAAAAATGCACGAACCCCGCTTTTATGGGATTAAGGCATATGCTTTTTATCAAAATAAAAGGGAAAGCCTTAAGCTTTCCCACTATAATTCAAAATTGATAATTGATAATTAATAATCCTTAATGCATATACTTATTTTGATTAAATATAGATCTTATATCGGTTAAAGGCACATGTACCAGATTATCCTGATTGACTACCGCTAAAATTACCATTTCTTCACCTGAATACTCCTCACTATAAAATCCCAAAACACAAACTGTCATAACCATACCGTCAACATAAACTGTAAATATATCTCCTCTATCCAAGGTTATCCCCCCAAATAAGACCATCAACAACAACCATTAATACCTTAGCATTAAATTCTAAGGGGTGATTATCATAAACTACAAAGTCTGCCTGTTTGCCTGGGGCTATGGAACCTAGTTCATCATCAATCCCAAGCATCTTTGCAGGATTAATAGTTAGGGCTTTTAAAGCGGTATCTTCATTTAGACCTTCCCTGACTGCAAGTGCTGCACCTACACGTAAATGTTCTATCGGTGTAACCGGGTGATCGGTAATAAAGCTAAATTTCACCCCAGCCTTATCCAGCTTGAAAGCACTGGCAAATGAAACTTCCTTCATCTCCACTTTACTTCTATTGACAAAAAGGGGGCCTAAGGACACCGGCACATCCCTTTTGACTAGCTCATCTGCTACTAAAAATGCTTCTGTACCATGTTGGATAATAAGATTAAAATCAAACTCATCTTTAATCCTTAAGGCGGTTAAAATGTCATCAGCTCGATGGACATGTAAAAGCAAGGGAATTTCTTTTTTTAGGACCTTAATTACCGCATCCTGTTTAAATTCATCCTCTACACTAATATCATTTGTGTCCTTTTCCATTAATTTAGCCGCTTTATAGAAGGCTTCCCTTAACAAACTAGCATTGGCCATGCGGGTCCGAGGCATCTTTTTTTCCTGGGCATAGACCCTTTTGGGGTTTTCCCCCAAAGCTGCCTTCAAAGCAAAAGAAGATTTATAAACCATATTAGCTGGACTTGAAGCCAAATGCTTTAAAAATACTGCCTGACCTCCTAGGATATTAGCACTTCCCGGCATACAAAGAGACCGGGTAACCCCACCTTTAACTGCATCCTTAAAAGCCAAATCAAAAAAGTTCACCCCATCCACCGCTCGTAAATAGGGAGTAATAGGATTGCCTATCTCATTGACATCATTACCTTCGATACGGTAAATTTCTTCATCTAAACCTATGTGGGTATGAGCGTCAATTAAGCCTGGGGTAATATATTTCCCTGTCATATCATAAATTTTGCAATCCTTTGGGAGATCAAGATCCCGCCCTACTGCCTTAATCTGGTCACCTACAATTAAAATAATTCCGTCATTAACTATTTGATTATTATTTTGAGTAAAAATTTTACCTCCCTTAATGGCAAACATAAGCATACTCCTTCCTCTACCATATATTATGATGAAAGACTTACTTGGTGCGCTAATAAGTCCAGCAACTTGCTGTAATATTTTATCTACTGTTTTCTACCAGGGCGCGAAAAAGTAGGTAAGAATTTTTATCTGTCAAACATTCTGGGTGCCATTGTACCCCTAGTACAAAAGCATGTCTGGTACTCTCTACAGCCTCAATGATACCATCAGGGGCCACAGCACTAACCCTTAGTCCTGTTCCTAGCTTCTTAATAGCTTGGTGGTGGAAACTATTGACCCTAATACTGGAGGCCTTCACAATTTCCCTAAGTACGGAACCCTCTTCTATTACTATAGCATGAAATGTATAATCTCTGGGGGCCTTTTGCGTATGGGAGATTCTAGAATTTATGTCTTGAATAATACTGCCTCCCATGGCTACATTTAATAATTGACAACCCCTACATATACCTAGAATGGGCCGTGAGCCCCCTAAGATCTTTTGGGCCAACTTATATTCAAAACTATCCCGGATGGGATTTATTTCCCCCAATCTTCTGTCGGGCATTTCCCCCCAATAGTTGGGATCAATATCCCCACCGCCAGAGAATAAAAAACCATTACATATATTGATATAATGGTTTAAAATATCATTATCTTCTGTTGGGGGAAGAATTATGGCAATTCCACCTGCCCTATTAATCGATGCAATATAATCCCTTTTTAACCAAACCAGATCCTCCCCATAATTAAAGTTACCCGTAATACCAATTATCGGCCTCACCATTAAGATCCCCCTATAAAGTTACTTTATATAAAATATACGGGGAATAATGATGAGATAGACTGGATAAAAGATGAATAATTATTAGGTTTTTACCACTGGGGCGAATGGGGTTAATTTTTTGGCCCCATCCAGATTCAAATTATTATAAAATTCAGTAAAAGGAATAAATTCACTAGCCAATTCGCTTATACTTACCTCGGATAAACTACTTTCTAAGGCTTTCCTAGCCGCCCCTAAATGGGTAGCCAAAACCCCGTTAATATGCCTGCCTATGGGACAATGGGGATTGGTATTTTCATGTAAAGAGAAGAGTTGATTACCAGCAGTCAGCTCTACTGCCTTATAAACATCTAGCAGATTTATGTCCTTAGCTGATTTGATCAATTTAGCCCCATCATGACCAGTAGCAGTGGTAATCAGACCTTGGTTTTTAAGGTAGCCCATAATTCTACGGATAATAACGGGATTTGTATTGACACTAGTAGCTAGAAGTTTGCTAGTAATTTTTACATTCTTAGGACACCAAGCCATAATTATTAAGATCTGTACTGCAACTGGAAATCTACTACTTAACATTTTATCCATCCTTCGTAATTTATAGGATTAAAGGGCTTCCACCCGACAAGGTATACGCCTATGCATAGGTGTACCCATTTCATCCCTATCACTAGTCAAAACTAATTTGTTGACATTGACCCCTATTTTCTTTCCATCATAAATTAAGCCCCCGCCATGGCGGATATATACAGAGCCCACTGCAGCATATGGGCTAATTTCTATTTCTATTTCTGCACTAGCAGCTGCGGTGGTAATCCTGGCCATGTCGCCATCATTAAGCCCCAAGCGGTTGGCATCTTCTATATTCATAAACATAGTATTAACCCGGCGACTCCTATTCCATTTAGGATTACGTAGGATGGTATTGGCCACCGTTTCGTGGTGTAAGCCAGAATGAAGAATTAAAGGGAAATCATCAGGCAGACTAAGTTCGGCTAATTCACGTGTAATTGTAGCAGCCTTTAGTGGTTCGGTTAATTCCTCGATATATAAGGCTAGCCTTTTATCCTCAGTAGCTAACATGCTAAAATTATCCTCGGTAAATTTAGATATAATTAAGCCTTGGGGATGGGCTAAAATGCTTTTATACATTTCCTCAAACATAGTGATATCCGCAGGGTACCCTAAAGATATAGCACCTGCTTTAAAGGCTGGACTGCTATTGATTAAAAGCCCGACTATTAGAGCCTGATTGACCGAACCTAGGGTTTTACCCAAGGTTTCCGCTAGAATAAGGGGGGCCAACCTAGCATTTTGAGGATTATCCATTAAGTAGTTATTGAAAGCCCCTAAGTAGGCTGTTATACCTTCTTCTCCTGCCATATATAAGGATTCAGGTATTTCAGGTAAAAAGCCCATAGCTTTTATTATTTCTAAAATTATCGCAGCCCCTTCTTTGGTTTCGGGGCTAAGAGGTTTAAGGGTAGGCTGACGCATATTAAAATAGACTTCGGGGTAAGAAAAGTTGAAACAAGTGGTATCATAAGTCTCTAAATAAGATAAGGAAGGCAAAACATAATCACATAAACGTGCAGTTTCACTATAAACTACCTCAATACACACGGATAAGTCTAAGGCGGCCAAGGCCTTTTCGTAGGCTTTAGTATCAGGGAAAGAACGTAGTGGGTTACAAGCACTTACTATTAAGGCCCTTAAGCGTTCTGGATTGTCATTCAAAACCTCCTCAGGAAAAATAGCGGGTGGGAAAACTCCCATTACCGGGAACATGTCATTATGGACACTTCGCCAAGTCTTAGGATTCCTTTCATCACTATTGCTGCCCATAGGAAATAAGAATGCAGGAATAATATGCCCACCTTCAAGACAAAAACGGCCTGTAATAGCCCGTAAAATATGCAAAAGATAACAATTAATAGTAGAATTTCGGTTCATATATATCCCTAAGTCCTCGTGTATACTTGATTTAGTCTGGGCTATGAGGCGGGTCACTTCAACTACATCTTCATAATTAAGCTGACATACATCTTCAATGGCCCTTCTAGCCTCAAAACCATCAAACAAGGGGGCTATTTGCTCCCAGCCGTTTACATGATTAGCTAAATATTTTTTATCTTCCCAGCCATTATCTAAGATAAGGCGGATCATAGCCTTGAGCAACATGGTATCGGTCCCAGCCTTTATAGGCAAATGAATATCAGCCCTCTCAGCAGTTTCTGACAAACGTGGATCAATAACAATTAATTTTTTATCGGGATTTTTTCTCATATCCCGAATAAGATCCCTAGTTCTAGGTTCCTGATGACTCATCCAGCCATTCCACCCCCATGCTACTAAGGTATCTGCATTATGACCATCAGGTAGGGTAACTAAGCTTTGCTTGCCAGTGATACGTCCATCAACCCAAAAGATGTTGGAAAACTCTTGAGCCAAGGGGGAATAATAATAACGGGAGCCAAGTAAACTCAAGAGTCTAAGACCCAAACCAACTTCCATTTGGCCCCCTAAGCTTCCCCCACCCATATAAGCAAAAGATTTACTACCATATTCATCTTTAATATTCTTGAGCTTTTCTGCAATTTCGGTGATAGCTTCTTCCCAGCTAATTCTGACATGACTATCCCCCACTTTTTTTAAGGGGTATTCCAAACGATCCGCATTATGCGTATAATGGGCTAAACTTAAGCCTTTTCGGCAAGTATAACCTTGGCTGCGTGGGTTGTCTTTATCCCCCTTTATCCTAGTTATACGATTATCTTCCACCTTAATTTCCAGGCCACAATTCTGAGCGCACAAGACGCAGGAAGTCTTTTTCCATTCCGCCATATTTGCCACCATCCCCCTATTTTTTCTCTGTAACCAAATCGGTTCCACTAATATTCCCAGTATACTCCAGGCGCCGATGGAAAACAAGTCAGATTTTTGGCTTAAGACAGCAGAAAAGGCAGGTTACCAGAACCTGCCTTTATACTAGTATGTATTATATTTCAGTTAGATTTAGACTTATAGCTAATGCCTGGTCTATCTTATCCATAGTCAACTCATTCAAGGAAGCTATCCTTTGTTTAAGTCGGGTTTTGTCGATAGTCCTAATCTGTTCCGCTAGTATTACTGAGTCCTTTTCAAGGCCGTAGTCTACTGCCCTGAGTTCAATATGGGTAGGAAGCTTAGCTTTATTAATTTGGGAGGTTATGGCCAGTATAATCGTAGTAGGACTATACTGGTTCCCTATATCATTTTGCACAACTACTACTGGCCTAATTCCGCCTTGTTCCGAGCCTATAACTGGATTTAGTTGAGCAAAATATATTTCACCCCGTTTTATCATATAAAAAATCACTCCAACAGTTTTTCTAGACAATTGTTTAGAGCTTCGTCCTCAACTAATATATTTTCATTAGCTAGGGTTAAATTAATCTGAGACATTTCCATATAGCCTTTTTTCATATGTTCTCTAAGCAAATTCTTTTTACGCTCCCCAAGATAGAATCTTATAGCCTCCCTAACTATTTCGCTACGATTTTTACAATCGAGTTCAGTTATATTGTCTACTTCAGCTAGGAGAGTTTCTGGAACCGTTATGATGATTCTTTTCGAGGCTGGCAAAGCAAGCACCCCCAACAATATATATAGAGTCTAATAAACACTATTATAAGTAAAAGTATATTTACCCGCAAATCCATTAATTGCATTTTAGGCAAATCTATATATATATTCTCGGTACTCGTGCACTTATGGAACATACAACTTCATAATTAATGGTTCCCATAATATCGGCTAAGTCATCTGCAGTTATCCCATCTTCTTGCCTACCCAAAAGTGTAATTTCGTCACCTTCCCGAACTTCCTTAACTTTACTTACATCAAACATAGCTTGATCCATACAGACATTTCCTACCAGTGGCACTTTTTGGCCTCTTACCAACCCCCAAGCCTTATTAGATAAAATTCTACTGTAACCGTCCGCATACCCGATGGGAACTGTCGCTATCTTGGTGGTTTTATTACAGGCATATGTTCTACCATAGCTTATGGTTGTGCCTGCTGCGACTTCCTTAACTAAGGTAATTTTACTTTTTAATCTCAGGGCTGGAATCAGATTATGGTTAAACACCTCTTTTGATGGATGTAAACCATAAAGCATTATCCCTGCCCTCACCATATCCAGGTGTGAAGGCGCAAAATCTAGAATGGCTGCACTATTAGCAGCATGCTTTAACTTGAAATCTACCCCTTCTAGCTTTAATTCAGCAACTATCTGATTAAAATCAGCCAACTGTTGTAGGACAAAGCCCTTATCTAGTTGGTCAGCAGTAGCAAAATGGGTATAAATACCTTCACATTCTATATGTGGAAGTTTAGCTATTTCCTTTATCTGTTCAACTGCCTTTAATCCCGAATTAAAACCTAATCTACCCATTCCAGTGTCAATTTTTATATGCACAATGGCCTTTTTACCTAGTTTCTGAGCACTGACAGAAAAGTTCTCAGCATAGTTGGAATTATAGACTGTTACACTTATATTATTTTCAATTACTTCCTTAAAATATTCCTCGGCTACATAGCCAAAAATGAGAATTGGTAAGGTAATACCCTGTTTTCTTAAATGTAGTGCCTCATCCAAAGTCGCCACACCTAGATAAGTTACCCCCATTTCCATACATAGCTGGCTAACCTTTTCTACCCCGTGGCCATAGGCATTTGCTTTAATAACCGCCATTATCTTGGATTCAGTTAGGTTTTTAATTAGTTCTATATTATGTCTAATTGCTGCTAAGTCTATTTCTGCCCAAGTTGCCCTTTTATTATCCATCACTTTTAACCATCGATCTTAAAATATCGTTACGGGTAATTATGCCAACTAGTTTGCCATCCCTTACTACGGGTACCCGGTTGACCCGCTTTTTTTGCATAATAGAAACGATTTCAGTTACAGGGGTTTCTTCATCCACTATTGCTACATTGGTAGTCATAGCATCCCTTACTTCAGAGGCAATATACTTTTTAAGGTTGTTATTAAATCGTATGGGATTTTCTAAGAAAATAATACTGTCAAATAAAGTAATATAAAATGGTACTTTTAATTCGCTTGCCTTTATGATCAGGTCTTTTTCAGTTACCACCCCTATTACCCGATTATCCTTATCTACTACCGGTATACCGCTAATTTTATTATCGATTAATAGACTGGCTACTTTTTCTACCTCAGTTTCGGGACCAACGGTAATTACATCCCGAGTCATAATATCTTTGGCTAACATAATCAAACCCTCTTTCTTATGTAAATTATGTTTCTTCCACTACAATATTTTTGAAAAAGTCACCTCACAAAGAACTCCTATAATTATTTTTACTCAAATTCCCTTAAAATATCCGATAAATAATGAATTAAATCCCCAGCTATCATGCTTCTTTGCCCTTTTATTTGGGCCGCTTTATCCCCGGCAGCCCCATGCAAAAATACTCCGGTTAAAGAGGCCTCCACTGGATTCAAACCTTGGGCGATTAAACTGGCAATCATACCAGTCAAGACATCCCCACTACCACCTGTGGCCATACCAGGGTTGCCATTAATATTAATATAGGCTTCGCCACCAGCGGTTGCTATAACCGTATTATTGCCTTTGAGTACCACTGTCACGCCCCATTCATGAGCAAATTCTAGGGCAATATTTAGGCGGTTGGCTTGGACTTCGGCTATGCTCTTTTTGGTCAACCTGGCCATTTCCCCTGGATGGGGTGTAAGTACAATGGGTACTTGGCGATCCTTTAATATGGATATATCACGCCTTAGGGCATTAAGTCCGTCTGCATCAATTATAATGGGAACACCAGCCCTTTCCATAATAAAATCCATAATAGCCAATGCTTCGGGGTAACGGGCCATCCCCGGCCCAACTGCACAAACTGAAACAGTCCCTAATAAATTTTCCAGGGCCGGCTTAGCCTCTAAGGCAATAGTAGCCTGGCTAGTTTGGGCTAAAGGCGAAGTCATGGCCTCGTTTAAGTGGTTTTGTACTAAAGGCAGTAGCGATTCGGGAACTGCAGCGGTAACTAAACCTGCTCCCGTCTTCACGGCCGCGTTAGCAGTCATAACTACTGCTCCAGTTAAACCTATGGAACCACCTACAACTAAAACATGTCCATAAGTACCTTTATGGGATTCAGCTAATCTCGGTTTTAATAATGAACCCACTATTTGGGAGGTGATAATATTACATTTAAGCTTACTATCAGTCAATAGATTATATGGTAAAGAAATATCAGCCACACTTAAAGAACCCACATAATTTTTACCTGGCTCTAAAATTAAGCCCAACTTGGGCAAACCAAAAGTCACTGTATGTAAAGCTTTAACAGCTTCACCCACAACCTTACCCGTATTAGCATCTACACCACTAGGTATATCAACTGCTATTACAGGGGCCTTAGCCCAATTGACCATATTCACTACCTTACTATCGAATTCATTTAGTTTCCCCTTGAAACCTACCCCATAAATACTATCTATGATTAAATCAGCCGTCAGCAGGCTCAGCATAAGTTTATTCAGACCTTCTTCATCTTTTAGCAAAAATAAATTAGCCTGCATCCTTTCCACAATTCGATAATTTGTAGCAGCATCGGGGCTTAATTCCTCGTCTTGGCCCCACACAAATATGTCTACTAAAGCACCCGCATTAATCAAATGCCTAGCTATTACTAAACCATCGCCACCATTATTCCCTATACCAGCTAATATGAGTATAGATTTACCTCGAACATCATCCAATACTTCCTCAATAACTTCTACAGTCCTTAAGCCAGCATTCTCCATCAAAACTAGGCTAGGTATTTTATATTCTTCGATAGCCTTCTTATCAAGGGACCTCATCTCCTCAGCTCTTACAAGCTTCATTTCCATCACCCTTTCCTTGAGCAATAATTGTTGCTATAGCATGATACTGGGCATGAGAAAGACTAATAGCAAAATTAAATAAGCCTGCTTCTTTTTTAAGTTGTTCTGCCTTCCTGTGTAAATATAAATGGGGACGTCCAGATTGGTCATTAACTACTTCCACATCATGAAAAGCAATTCCCCTAGTAAACAAGGGATGCAATTTACGAAAGGCCTCCTTAGCCGCAAAACGGGCTGCTAACGAAGGATAGGGGTTATTCCTTCTCAGAGAATAGGATATTTCATCAGGAGTAAAAACTCGCCCTAGGAATCTGGGAGTCCGTTCAATAGCCATTTTAATCCGCTCAATATCAACTATATCAACACCTATATACATAAGAATCTCCCTATAATAAGTTCTTTTACATATATCATACCTCGTTATGGGGGAAAATAAAACAAAGCCCTGAATCTCACATTATTCAGGGCTGCTTTCAGCTTTTATTCCTCACCCACAACTGCAAGTTCCGCTATTTCATCCTCATTAAGAATTCTATCCATGTCTAATAATATCAGGAGTCTATCATCTAGCTTGCCAACCCCAGTAAGGTATTTTGCAGTTATTCCACCTATTACCGCTGGTGGCGGTTCGATGTTTTCCGTCTGCAAACGTAGTACTTCACTGACTTCGTCCACTATAATGCCTATGGTCTGCCCCTCTACTTCCACAATTACACTCCGGGTGTCTCCCGTCAGATCTGACTCCCCCATTTTAAAACGTTTTTTAAGATCAATAATGGGAATTATTTTCCCCCTTAAATTAATAATACCTTCTACAAAGTCAGGTGTTTGTGGCATTTTTGTAGGTGTGGCCATAGAAATAATTTCTTGCACTTTAGTAATAGGTACCCCATATTCACAAATCTGATCACCCTGTTTTAAAACAAATACTACTAGTTGTACTTCTTGAGTCATTTTTTCCCCTCCTCCAGTTAGGATTGTATATAATAATCTAAATAATACTTATAATGTATAATTCCTCATTTCCTCAATATTTCCCTTTTTTAATCGGTAAAAAAAGATTTATAATATTTCATAAGTCCGGAAAAAATAGTACCATTATAATTAGCAATTTTTTATGGTAACTTATTAATGTAATAATTAAGTGGAGGTTGAAAAAATATGTTCAAAAAAATCCTAGTCGAAGGCATGAGTTGTCAACATTGTAAACATAGTATTGAAGGGACTCTGCAAAAACTATCAGGTGTAAATAAAGTAACTGCTTATCATGAGGAAGGATTTGTAGAAGTTGATTTTGACGAGAATTTATTAAAGCTGGATAAAATAATTGAGGAGATAGAAGACATAGGTTTCGATGTGAACGCTAATTAGCAGATTCAACTAGACTGGGCTTGGCAATTGTCTAATACTTCGGCTAACTGGGCTTGGGTAAAAGGTTTGCTTAAGTAATAATCACAGCCAGCCTCCAAACATTTTTCCACATCACTAGTCATAGCATAGGCTGTTAGGGCAATTATGGGAATATGCTCAAACTTAGCGTGATTTCTTATCTGCTTAGTTGCCTCATAGCCGTCTAGAATGGGCATTTGCATATCCATTACAATAATGTCTGGACTGAATTTATCAAGTTCTAGGAGACATTCTTGGCCATTAGCAGCCTCTATTACTTCATAACCCATATTTTTCAACATTAGACTTACTAACTTACGATTAACAGCAATATCTTCTACTAATAATACTCGGCCATTTTTTTCTTCTTTGGGTTTATCGTGGGTAACAGGACTACCTAGGCTATTTATTTCCGGGATAGCTAAGCTAAGGGAAAAGGAAAAAATTGAGCCTTGTTCTTCATTAGCTTCGTACCATATGCCCCCACCCATTGCTTCTACCAGTTTTTTACTAATGGCCAGCCCCAGGCCTACACCACTATATTCCTCAGTTTTATTGAGTTGCACAAAGGGTTCAAATATATGGTCTAGCTGCTTGAGTTCTATGCCATCTCCACTATCGTGGACAGATATCTTTATATCTACAAACCCCGGGGTAGAGGGCCTTCCCACATCCACCTCTAAAGATACCTTTATATAGCCCCTTTTCGTATATTTAATCGCATTAGTGATTAAATTAGTAAGTACCTGTTGGATCTTGACTTCATCCCCAAGTAGAACGGGGGGTATATTAGGGCTGATTTCTTCTAAATAGCTTAGCCCCTTTTTTTCCATAGCTGGTTTTAAAGTGTTAATAGTCTTGGCCACCATTTTATGCAAATTAAAGGGTTTCAGTTCGACCTCTATTTCCCCAGTCTCGATTTTAGAAAGGTTTAGGACCCTATTGACTATCCCCATTAACTGAAGGGCACAAAATTCAATGGTTTCTACATATTCGGTTTCCTCAGCTTCCAATTTAGACTTGTTTAGTAATTCACAGAACCCCAATATACCCACTAGAGGTGTCCGTATTTCGTGGCTCAGATTAGCTAGAAATTCGCTCTTAGCTAAGTTAGCCACTTTTTCCCTAGACTTGGCATCAATAATTTCGCTGATATCACATAAATTGATTATAATATGCTTTTTCGACCCGGGTGAATCAGAAATGCTATAAATAAGCACCCGAAAACTTCTTACTTCATTGTTCGCATTTTTTATTTCCTTGATAATTTCCTGATACTCTATTTCGGGGTGGTGTAGGATGGCGGGCAATTCAGGCCAGTCAAATACGGTAAATATAGATTTGCCTATAACATCTGGCCCCAAGGCTAGTATATTGCAAGCATCTTGATTCCAGTAGGATATGGTAAATTCCTCATCTAAAATTATTATACAATCCTTAATATTAAATAGTATATCGGCAAATAGCTGGACTTGAACATTAGCAGATGCTCTTTCTAGCATTTTGACCTCCATAAACTAAATTAATCAAATCTTGGGAAAATTGCTTCTTAATTTTACCATTCTATGGATAATAATTCAAGTGGGAAGTTAAAATTTTTTGTTTTAAATATTTATAAGGACAAAACCCAAATAGCTATGGCGAAATAAATTAATAAGCCGGTAGCATCTGCTAAGGAGGATATTAGGGGGTTACTGGCTACCGCGGGGTCCAATTTTAATTTGGTCAAAATAAAAGGCAGACTAAAACCGATGAAATTAGCTACTAGAACAATAGCCATCATTGTAAGTCCGATTACCAAGGCAATCTCAAAGCCACCTCTAAAAAGACCTAGAATCAAGCCCGCGGTTCCCATAGTAATGCCTAATAGAACCCCTACCGATACTTCCTTCATAAATATTTTCCACCACTGGTTAAGGGCCACATCATCAGTCGCTAAAGCCCTAACCATTAAAGTTGCCGATTGGGTACCAGTATTGCCCCCAGTTCCAATTAAAAGGGGAATAAAAAAGGATAAGGCGATGGCTGAGGCTAAAACTTCTTCATAAGAGGCTAATATTTTAATAGTAATTAAATTAAAAATAACTAGGGCAATCAACCAGGCTATGCGCTTTTTATAAAGCTCAAAAACGCTGGTCTCCCGGTAACTGGTTAGAACAGGAATAACTGCAGCAGCCTTATGGAAGTCTTCGGTGGCTTCTTCCTCCGCTACATCCATAACATCATCAAAGGTGACAACCCCGATTAAGACTCCTTCTGAATCTACTACTGGGAGTGCCCATACATCATATCTCTGCATCATCCTAACTGCTTCTTCCCGATCATCATGAGCAAATAACTTAGTATAAGTATAATCCATAAGTGCTTCGATTCTTTCTTCGGCTTGGGCTAGAATCAGTTTTTGTAAGCGAATTTCGTCTAATAGTTTCCATTCCTCATCCACGATATAAATAATACTTACTGTTTCACTATTGCGTCCTTTTACTCTTATATGTTCTATGGCCTGTGATACAGTCCAGTTAGGACGTATGGCCACATAATCTGGGGTCATGAGACGCCCTACACTTTCTTCTGGATAGCCCAGCAATTGACGTACAGATTTTAAATCTTCAGTACTAAGCAGATTTAATAACTTTTGGGTCATGCGGCCGGGCAATTCCTCAAATAAATTAGTCCTATCATCTGGTCTTAAGCTAGATAATAGATGGCGAGTTTCTTCATCATTAAGGGCCTTAAGTAATTCATTTTGGTCGTCCCTTTTCAGATAGGCAAAAACACCAGATGATAAGGGGCGGGGTAATAAACGAAAAAGGACCACTCGATTAGGCTTTTCCAATTCTATAAGCAAATCGGCTAAATCCGGTACTGGTAGTAGGATAACCCGATTGCGTAACTCGGTGAGCTGGTTTTCTTTAATATATTGATTAACTTCATATATTTCTATGTCTCGCATACTATTACTACTCCTTTCTGCTTATTGGAGTTTAAAAATTAAAACTACCTATACTATATTCTAATAAATAATAAGGAAAATCAAGGTTAGACAAAAATACACCTGGTGAAAAGGTGTATTAGGAAGGATATTTGCTTTAAGGAATCATGCCTAGTGAACGATAGGTCAATTCATCTACAATCCCGGTGGGCTCCATCAGCTGCCAAGCCTGGTAGTACTTTACGGCTAATTCCGTCATTGGTCCGAATCTACCATCAGCCCGATCAAATTCATAGCCTAATTCCTTCAGCCTACTTTGTACATAAACTACCTCTTGTCCTGAAGAACCAACTTTTAAAATTGTAGGTTTTATATTGGCAGGAAACATTTTGCCGTTTTCTACAATCCTAACAGTAGCACCATAGGGAATAGTAGGGTAAAGCTTTTCTACATCGTGATTGAACATCCTTATACAGCCATGGGAGGCATATGTACCTATGGAACCAGGCTTATTAGTACCATGTATTCCATAAATACCCCAGGGCACATTGAGCCCTAGCCAGCGGCTACCAAATCCGCCTCCCCAATTCAGTGATTTATGGACTACCCTCCATTCACCCAGTGGCGAGGGAGTAGAACTTTTACCTAGGGCTACAGGGTATTTGGCTACTTCCTCATCATCCTGATATACAGTTAAAAGGAGCTTGGTAGTTTCGATTTCGATTATGACCCTGCCCCCTAACAACCTCTTGTCCTCAGTAAGGCATGGCTCCCCAAGTTCATTGGACATTATGGCCCGCCATACTGCCTCATTTACTTGGCCCGTATCGGCTAAATTATGGGCTACCTGGAACAACTTAACCGTAATAAAGGTATCATAATCATAAATCCCCGTAGTTTTCAAATCATAGCCTAGTTCCCTTAGCCTAGCTTGTAATAGCCATATAGCTTCACCTTCTACATTAGGACTGCTTAAAATAAGTTTGGGGAAATCGGTCCCGTCTACCCTTACAATACTGCCTCCACTAACAGAATCAACCATATTATCACCTGCACATGCAGCATTAAGCCCCATACCTAGGGTAAACAAAATCATTATTATCACCAACACCCTATACAAGAGCATACCCCCCAAATAGATTGACTTACCCATTAATATTCAGATTTTTAGTAAATAAAACCAGGATTTATCTGGTAAGTTTAGCTAGCTTGCATAAACAGTAATAAATTTTCATCCTGCAAATTGGGGTATAATTATAGTTTGGGGACCATTAATTGCCATATTTATATAGCACAAGAGCACCTTCCCTTTCGCTAGTTACTTCCAAGCACTGCCATGCAAAGGGTAAGACGCTCTCTATTGGTATAATTTAATAGTTATTATCTAGATTTTACCTGGGTGGTATTACTATGGCCTCACCATCTATTAGAGGCTCATTATCTTGATTGTAACAGGTAGTTTTAAGCCGGGCACGTCCGGCGGGCAGTAGTTCTAGGACCTCAACTTCTGCCCGAACTGTATCATCAATAAAACAAGGTCTTAAAAAATGTAATTCCTGTTTTTCATAAATAGTCCCCGAACCTGGCATAAGATTTCCTATAACATTAGAAATCAAGCCCACCAACAACATTCCATGAACAATGCGTTGCTTAAATCTGCCTTTTTCTGCCCTTACCTTATTAATATGAAGCCAATTAAAATCACCAGTAATCCCAGCAAACATGTATACGTCAGTCTCACTTATGGTTTTTTCTATAAAATCCTTATCACCGACTACTAAGTTTTGGTAGCTATGCCCTTGCATAATTCATTGTCTCCTTTCCAAATCCTTATGGTGGCCTAACTAATTCAATTTCACTGAAAATTGTTAATGAAATTGATATTATTTATATATCCCTGGTCCATAAGGAAGCCATAGCTGGGCCAGTTCCTACACACAAGGAGGCCCCTCCAGTCCTTACATTCAATCTTTCCATTTCGTAATAAAGGGAAACAATAATCCTTAAACCAGTACAACCAACCGGGTGTCCTAGTGAAATACCTGAACCGTTATGATTTACTTTATCCAATGAAAGCTCAATCCCATACTTTTCCTGCAGACGGATTTTGACTCCCAAGAACTGTGCGGCAAATGCTTCATTTATTTCCCAATACTCAACCTCATCCCACTTCCAACCAGCCTTGTTCAAAGCTGCTGGTATAGCCTCTGCGGGTCCAACTCCCATAATCTCTGGTTCTACCCCTACACCGACCGAGGTGACATATTTCATTAAAGGTTTTATATTTAATTCTTTCGCCTTCTTTTTGGACATAAGAATAATTGCAGCTGCACCATCATTAATACCCGATGCATTGGCAGCAGTAACTACGCCACCATCTCGTTTGAAGACGGGCTTTAACTTACTCATCTTTTCTATACTGACATCACGGATTGGATGTTCATCATTTTCTACCATAACTGCACCAGCCCTAGTTTTAACCTCTACAGGGACGATTTCCTTTTTGAATACCCCTGAATCTATGGCAGCAATGGCACGATTATGACTTATCATAGCTAATTCATCACATTGTTCCCGGGTGATATTGTACATTGCTGCTATATTTTCAGCTGTCCTACCCATATGTCCCGGGACTAGCGAGTCAATTAGGGCATCATGGGTTAAGGCATCAACAATTTCAGTATTACCCATTCTGGCACCAGTTCTAGCTGATGGTACCATGTAAGGGACTTGAGTCATGTTTTCTACACCTATAACTAAGCCTATTTCAGTATTCCCTAGCATGATATTATGGCAGGCTATTTCCAGAGCCCGCATAGATGAAGTGCAATTTTGATTGACCACACAAGCGTTACTGCTTACCGGAAGGCCACATTCTAACCCTACTATGCGAGCTGGTAATGATTTTTGCATATGCTGATAGACTTGCCCCATTACAATTTCATCTACTGTATTTGCTGCAATCCCAGCCCTTTTTATAGCTTCTTTCCCTACAGTTACAGCCAGTTCCCGGGCGGAAACATCCTTAAACTGACCCATAAATTTACCCACTGGGGTTCTACAAGCACTTACGATTACTACTTCGTTCATAATTAGCTCCTTACCTAGTTATTCTCCTCTGAAGTCTACCTTAATACAGATGCAGCAATAATCATTTTCTGGACATCATTTACCCCTTCTATCTGGGGGCCAATTATAGCATCATTATATATTTGTAAAATACGATAGTCCTTCATCAGGCCATAAGAACCATGAATATCCATAGCTATTCTAGCCACGTCTACCATAGTTTCAGTAACAAAGGTCTTGGATATAGCGACCTCTCTCATCAGTTCATTAGCATTTCCCTTATTAGCAATATGACCAATACGGTAAGCTAACCATCTAGCAGCTTCATATTTCATTACGATATCCGCAATTTTTAACTGTATAGAAGTAAATTTAGCAATAGATTTATCCCGATGCATTTTTTCCTTGGCATAGTTAACAGATTCCTCATAAGCTGCTAATATTCCTCCTAAGGCACTGGCTCCAACTCCCACCTTACCATAGGCAATACCCAATAGTAAAATAGGAAATCCTTGCCCCAACTTACCCAGTAAATTTTCCTTGGGTACCTTGACATTTTCTAAGTAGACATCTAATAGTCTACTACCATGCATCCCAGCTTTTTCCCAGGGTTCAGACAAAGAATAACCTTCACATAATTTATCTATGATAAAGGCACTAACTTCATTACTTTCATTGTCCCGAGCGAAAACTACCATGGGACCAGGATAATTTGCATTAGATATAAAGCGTTTAGTTCCATTGATAATATAATGGTCGCCTTCCTTAATCGCAGTAGTAGCAATCTGCTTAGGATCGGAACCAGTCCCTGCTTCCGTAAAAGCAAATGAAGCAAGTTGTTCCCCTTTACAACATGGTACCATAAAGCGTTGCTTTTGTTCCTCAGTTCCAAATTCTTTAATAGCGGATAGTCCTAATATATTAACTGATATGACTAGAGCTACCCCAGAGGATACACGGGCTATTTGTTCTAGGGCCAGAACATAGCTATCATAACCTGAACCTGCACCACCATATTCTTCCCCGAAAGGCATACCAAATAATTCTAGGTCAGCTATCCCCTCAAGGATATCATTGGGTATTTTATCTTGGCTTTCCAGCTCCTGAAGATTAGGCATAATGGCCTTTTGGGCAAATTCACGTGCTGCTTTTTGTATCAATTGCTGTTCTTTAGTAAGTTCAAAATTCATTTTTTCCTCCTTAAATTCTGCTTTAAAAGCAGGTATTCTATCCCACTTGGAAAATTAAGGGTTAATAAAGTTCTAGTTTGGCCCATCAATGATGAGCCAAACTAGTATATTAAAAGGGGAAGGGTTGTAGTTTAAGTTAAATTATCTATAGGATAGATAATTTAGGATTTATACCAATTCTCTTGTTTCTTTCATCATACAGGTAAACACCTTCACCTGCTTTTTGTCCTAATACACCTGCATCGACAAAACGTTTAAGCAGTAAGGGGGGGGCAAAAGCAGTGTCATTAGTATCAAGATATATTGCATTCATGGCATTATGCAGGATATCCCATCCCACCATGTCACCTAATTCGAAGGGTCCCATGGGATAACCCAAACCTAATTTAATGGCTTGATCTATTTCTTCCACATTAGCCACACCTTCAGTTAAGGTTAATAGGGCCATCCGGATATAGGGTAAGTAAATTCTATTCACAATAAATCCGCCAAAATCCTTTTTGACAAATACCGTAGTTTTACCGAAATCTTGGCCAACCTTAGTAATAATATCTATTGTTTCTGCACTAGTTTTTACCCCAGATATTACTTCTACTAACTTCATCAATGGTACTGGGCTAAAGAAGTGTAGTCCTACAACCTTATCTGGACGTTTTGTGACAGAAGCTATTTTCGAAATTGAAATAGCTGAGGTATTAGTAGCTAAAATGGCCTCAGGTTTACATAGCTCATCTAATTCCCTAAAAATCTTTTGTTTCAAGTCGGCATTTTCATAAACTGCCTCAATGATTATATCGTAATCCTTGGCATCTGCCATTTCATTGCTAATACTTAAATTAGCTAAGGCACTATCAAGCTGTTCCTGAGTAATTCTTCCTCTTTCCAAAAACTTACCCAATGAACTATTAATACTTTCCATTCCCGCTGCCAGAGCTTCCTTACTAATATCAAATAATTTAGTTTTGTATCCCGCCTGGGCTGAAATCTGTGCTATGCCACTACCCATTAAGCCTGCACCTATAACAAAGACAGTTTTTGCTTCCATAATTCTTTCTCCTTTTTTACACAAATATCGTTAGCTATTGAATATCCTATTAAAATATGTTTTATGGGCTTGATGCCTACTTACCGATAAAATATTTGCCCTGACTTAAATTATGCATAAACATCAAAGCTTGGTTGCGGTTTTCCACTGTAAGTACCCTTTCCATGCTCGAGGCATCTAAGTTCTGATTAATGGCTTCCTTAGTCAGCCTAATTGCCAAGGGGTCCTTTTCCACTATCGATTGGGCTATTTCTAGACCCTTATCCATCAATTCGTCACGTTCAACACAATATGATGCCAGGCCTAAGTGCATAGCTTCCTCAGCATCCATAAATCTGCCGGTTAAAAGGAGATCATAGGTACGCCCAGCACCTATTAATCTTGGTAAGAAATAGCTAGAGCTCATATCAGCCCCGCCTAAACCTACGTTTACATAGTAGGCGGAAAATCTAGCATCTGGCGAAATTACCCTAATGTCTGAAGCTACCGCAAAGCTTAGCCCAGCCCCAGTAGCTGCCCCATGAACTAGGCAGATTATGGGTTGAGGGATTTTGCGCATTAAGTATTCTAATTCCCCTAGCCTAGTCTGCCAATGATATAAATCAGGGGCATTAAGCATTTCATCCGGAAATACTTCCTTAATGTCTACACCACCGCAAAAGCCTTTTTCCCCAGCACCTTTAAGTATGACTACCCTAGTTTCAAAATCTTCCCGTAAAGTGGTCCATAAATCTAATAAATCATCCATCATTTGCAAATTAAGTGCATTTAACCTATGGGTTCTGTTTAAGGATACAACAAGCACCCCAGATTCTAATTCTTCTAGAGCAATAGTCTCATAGTCTTTAAATTTACTCATTTTCAAACCCCTTTCAGTTCTTTTATTTTCCTATGAAATTTGGACTTCTTTTTTCAACGAATGCTTCCATGCCCTCCTTTTTGTCTTCTGTAGAGAATAGTAATGCCCAAATTTTTTGTTCAAATTCAAGGCCAGATGCCAGATCCACATTTTGTCCATAATTAACACATCTTTTGGCTAATCTCAAGGCATTAGGAGCTTTTTTCTTAAGGACTTGGGCAATTTCCAAGCCTCGGCTTATAAGCTGTTCGGGCTCAACTACCTCAGTAATCAAGCCTAGATTTAGTGCCTGCTCTACATCAATAAATTCACCTGTCATTATCATCCTTTTACCCCAGGCAGGCCCTACAAGCCTAACTAGTCTTTGGGTTCCCCCACCGCCAGGGACAATCCCTATATTTACCTCAGGTTGACCAAATTTAGCACCTGTGGAAGCAATCAAGATGTCACAGGCTAGAGCTAACTCAAAACCGCCACCTAAACAATAACCAGCTATGGCCGCAATAGTAGGTTTATCAATATCAGCTATTTTATCCGAAACAGAATTAATCAGGGTTATAAAAGATTCCGCTTCAATTGCATTCAGGTGAACTAAGTGTTTAATATCAGTTCCTGCAGCAAATACCTTTTCGCCACCTGTTAGAATAATTACTTTGATTTCGTCATCCTTACTTACCATATCCACTAGTTGATCCAGTTCATTAAACAGAATCTCATTTAGTGCATTATTGGCCTTAGGTCGGTTAAATTGTATTATTCCTACATCCTCTTTTTTTTCAAATATTAAAGTCTCTAAATTCATATAATCCCCCTTCTTACTAAGGTTTCCCAAGTACTTTAGCTATATGCAATAATATATATGCAATATTCTTGCCATCTCAGAAGTTATAGAAAACTTTAATTCTCTTTGTGGTGAATAATTTGGAGTTTAGTGAAGTAAAAGAGAAGGGAATCTAGCCTAGATCATTAACTGGGTAAATTTTATAGCTGGTAAAATTGGAAGGCTTGCACTGATTTGCTTTTAATATCTATTAATTCAGCCTTGGGGGTAATTGAATCTCAGCAAGGGGATTTGCTAAAAATATTCTTGCCCTGGAGAAAAAAGGGTGCTAAAATAGGCTTGAATTAAAAGAATTTCTAGAAATGGAATCTGGTTGTGTCTTTGCAACATGATGTTATTAAACAACGAATCTTGTTTTATTATAACAACTAGCTATTTAGTTTGTTTATACTTCTTATACAAGGGGGGTGGGCTCAGCCACCCCATTGTTATTTAAGCTTTACTATACTTTTCACCATATTTATCTAAATGCACAAAATCTTGCAATTCTTTCCGTGGTGGTGCTTTACCTTCCTTGGCAGGATATCCTACTGGTATTAATTCAATTGATAAGACATCCTCAGGTAATCCCAAAATTTCATCAACTATATCGTGGTCTAAAGTACCAACATGCACAGTTCCTAAACCTAGATCATGGGCAGCCAAACATAGGTTCTGTGCAGCAATTCCCATATCGAACATATACCAATCGCCTTTATTAGTCATTACCTCACCCTTTTTATATCCGGATAGGCCAAGTTTGGCGCAAATTGCAATGACTACTGGAGCTTGAGCAACCCCTTTGGGGGCTGGATTTGAAGCTGGAATACACTCCGATAACTTTTCTTTAATAGTTTGGTCCTTAATCACTATGATTTCCCAGCACTGTGAATTACCCCATGATGGAGCCCAGCGAACTGCCTCTAGTAATTCATTTAGTATTTCGTCACTTATC
The DNA here is from genome assembly GCA_964623245.1 of uncultured Syntrophomonadaceae bacterium. GTDB lineage: Bacteria > Bacillota > Syntrophomonadia > Syntrophomonadales > Syntrophomonadaceae > JAAYRQ01. The sequence goes on along the minus strand of CAZUSS010000005.1, from coordinate 17,056 downwards.
ATCTGATCAGTAAATCTTCTGATACTACGTCTGCTTCTAATACATTCCCTAGTTTCCACTAATAATTACCTCCTTCTAAATTTACATATCCTTATGCCAATATATGTCCTTACATAAATCTAGCATATCGGGGTTATGGTATACAATCTGACAAATGATGAACCATTCCATTTTATGAAAGTGGCCTTCGTTACAAGCTCTTTAGATAATTGCAAATTACAACCCTTTGGATTTGATTAGTCCCTTCATATATTTGGGTAATCTTGGCATCCCTTAAATACCTTTCTGTGGGGTATTCCTTCATATAGCCATATCCACCCAAGACCTGAATCGCGTCTAGGGCAACCTTAACCGACATATCTGAGGCAAAAGTTTTACACATGGCAGCTTCCATACCAAATGGTTTGCCTTCATCTTTTAAAGATGCGGCCTTATATACCAATAACCTAGCTGCTTCTATTTGCATAGCCATATCAGCTAGCATAAAACCAATACCTTGGAAATCTATTATAGGCCTGCCAAATTGCTTGCGCTCCTTGGCATATTGTAGGGCGGTTTCGTATGCAGCTTGGGCAATTCCCACCGCCTGTGCACCAGCCCCAATTCTGGCACTATCTAAAGCAACCATAGCAATCTTAAAACCTTGGCCTTCTTTACCCAAAAGATTTTCTTTAGGAATTCTTAAGTCTTCTATAATTAGTTCACAGGTGATGGAACCCCGAATACCCATCTTGTTTTCCTTTTTACCGATAGTCAATCCTGGGGTGTCCTTTTCTACAATAAAGGCGCTTATACCCTTAACCCCACTATTTCTATCCGTTTTTGCAAATATGGTGTAAAGATCAGCTACACCCGAATTGCTAATAAAACATTTGGTGCCGTTTAAAATATATGTGTCTCCTTCCAGTACAGCATTAGTCTTAATAGAAGCAGCATCAGAACCGGAATCGGCTTCAGTAAGGGCAAAGGCAGCTATTTTGCCTTCCCCTGCCAAGCTAGGCAGGTATTGATGTTTTTGTGCTTCGGTGCCGAAGTTTACTATGGCATTACACGTGGTTGAACTATGAATTGACATAACAGCACCAGTAGATGCACAGGCTTTAGATATCTCTTCTACGGCCATGATATATGATAAATTATCCATAAAGGAACCACCATATTCAGTTGGTATAGTCATACCCATAAGACCTAATTCACTAAGGGCCTCAATATTTTCCTTAGGGAATTCACCACTTTCGTCTATATAAGCAGCCCGGGGGGCTATTTCATTTTGGGCTAAATCCTTCACCATCTTCAAAACCATTGCTTGCTCATCAGTTAAATTAAAATTCATTTACAAATCCCCTCATTTCCTAGCATAATTTATTTTTATTTATTGAGTGGGTTTAGTTGCCATAACTTTCGCCTGACCATCTACGACTAGTTCACCTTTTTGGTTATGAACTCTTGTTCTCATATGGGCAATGCGCTTTTCTGGAATTATTTTTATAACTTCAGCAGTAGCAGTAATGGTGTCCCCAATTTTTACGGGCAAAAGAAATTCACAGGTTTGGCCTAAATAAATTGCATCTGCACCAGGTATCAACATCCCAACTAAGGTCGAAAAAAAACTGGCTGTTAGCATTCCGTGGGCTATTCTTTCCCCAAATCTAGTGTTTTTCGCATATTCCGCATTTATGTGGACTGGGTTTATGTCCCCTATTAAACCAGCAAATGTATAAATGTCAGATTCGCTAATTGTTTTCGAGACACTTCTTGTCATCCCTATATAAATTTCATCAATGCTATAACCACTCATATTTAAACTATTTTCATCTAATTTATTCATTGAAGCACCCGCCTTTATTTAGCCATCAAGTATCCTAGGATACATTGTATTTAGCTATATTTTACGCCTAGCCGTCAAAATCAAATCAATGAAAGATTAAAAAGAAAAGTGCACCGCCAAGCAATTGGGGTGCACTCATAAGTCTGGGTTAGGCGGTCAAATCATGATTATTCCACCCAGATAATAGCACCAGTACCTTGGGTTAAACCACCACAAATAGCTGTAGCTGCATAGCCACCGCCATTTTCTTTAAGGTTGTAGGCCGCTGTCATCATTACTCTAGCACCAGTTGAAGTGTTTGGATGTCCAGTAGCAATTGCACTGCCATTAACATTCAAGCGCTCTTTAATTCCCTTATATTTATCCTTATCATAGTCTAAGATTGCAGATGCCGAGGCCTCCTTGACCATATCATCATAAGGACTATTCAAAAAGCGATCATTAGCTAACAAGACCGAAGATACTAAAGGAACACAAGCAAAGGCTTCATTAATTTCAATGAATTTCAAATCATCCATACTCAAGCCAGTTTCGTCTAAGCATTTCTTTATAGCAAAGGCAGGGGAAACCGGCATAATCCTAGGCCGTAGGGCAATAATCGAGGTTGAAACTAAGGTATAAATAATATCGAGTCCTAATTTTTCAGCATGCTCACGGGTAGTTATAATCTGTGCAGTAGCGCCATCATTCATGCCCGGGGAATTTCCGGCTGTACAAGTGGGACTATCAAAGATTGTACCTAGTTTGGCCAAGGCTTCGAGAGAAATATTGGGTCTAAATTGCTCATCATATTCCAAGACCTTTTCCTCCACTACCCGACCCCTTTTATCTTTAACTTCGATTTTCAAAGGCACTATTTCATTTTTGAAGAATCCACGTTCTAATGCTGCCTTATAATTTACATGACTTGCATAAGCAAACTCATCTTGTTCCTCACGAGAAACACCGTATTCAATTGCTACTTGCCCTGATTCTAATGCTACTGGTGCAAAATCCTTATAGCCAATAGGGATAATAGGATCTTCCACTAAGAAAGAAGTATGTCTTTTGCCTTCCCAACGCAGGTCCCTTAATAAAAAGGGTATAGTACTAAAACTAGTGGAACCACCAGTCATTACTATTTTAGCTTCCCCTAGCTCAATACTCCTGGCACCGTATTTTATGGCACTCATTCCCGAAGTACAGGCCTGGTCAAAAGCTATTGATGGAGTTTCGGG
>CAZUSS010000005.1:0-14001 GCA_964623245.1 uncultured Syntrophomonadaceae bacterium | reverse complement strand
ACATGGTTTGCCTAGCTACAACTGGAGTGTAGGGGTCCTTGGTGCTAGTTGTATCGCCGTTCCCCCACCAAACTTCATCAATTAGGTTAGGGTCCAAGTTAATCCTCTCCATGGCATCCCGCATGGCTATGGCACCCAAGTCGAAAATGTCGATGTCCCGCATGGAGCCACCAAAACGTCCAAAGGGGGTCCTGCATGCACTTACACACACGATATCGTCCTTGCTTTTTTTAAAACTCATTTCTATCACCTTTCCTTTTTACTCCTAAATTCCAATTTAAAGAGCCCTTCCGTATAGGTCTTTGTATTCTTCCTTAAGCTGTTCTCTAAAATCAGGATGGGCTATCTCAATAAGCGCCCTAGCCCTTTCCTCATTAGTTTTAGCAAACAGATTAGCTATACCGTATTCAGTAACTACATAATGAACATCGTTTCTAGTATCACTAATGGGAGTACCAGTTTTAAGGCTGCAAGTTATACGCGAGATAGTCCCCTTTTTCGCTGTGGAGGGAAATACCAGGATTGGTTTGCCACCGCGGGCCATAGCTGAACCTCTAATAAAGTCTAGTTGTCCACCGATTCCGCTATATTGTTTAATACCAATAGATTCAGAAACAACCTGGCCGAGTAAGTCAATTTCTAGTGCTTGATTTATTGCTACCATATTGTCGTTTTGTGCAATCACGCAAGGGTTATTAACATAGTCTGTTGGTATAAATTGAAATAGGGGGTTTTCGTGCAGATATTCATATAATTTCTTAGTTCCTTGAGCGAAGGTTGCTACGATTTTATTCGGCCAGAGTGTTTTATACTTACCATTTATTACGCCACCTTCTATCAACTCGATCATCCCATCTGAAACCATTTCAGTATGGACACCAAGATCGTTTTTATCCTTAAGGTTGCGTAATAAAGCATCAGGAATAGTTCCTGCCCCAACTTGCAGTGTGTCACCATCGTTAACTAAGGAGGCTAGATTTTTGCCTATGGTGTCATTAACTTCATTTCTTTCCGCAAATTTTTGTAATTCTAGTAAGGGTTCATCATTTTCTACTATATAATCAAATTCAGATACGTGGACTAAGGTATCACCATATGTCCTGGGCATATTCGGATTTACTTCCGCAATAACAATCTTTGAGCTTTTTACCAATTCCATCGAGTGGTCTACTGATACCCCCAAACTGCAATACCCAAACTTATCGGGTGGGGATACAATGGTCATAAATACGTCAATGGGAATATACCCTTCCCTAAAAGCACGGGGGAATTGGTGTAAATTTAAAGGAATTAAGTCCCCCCGATTTTCCCATACTGCAGAACGTACATTAGCTCCTAGAAACATGGAGTTTAAGACAAAATGCCCTTCCATTTCGGGCTTACAATATGGAGAACTGCCTAAGGCTACCCCTTCGACAATAATAACTTTTTCTAATTCTTTGTATCTTTTAACCATTTCCCCCACTAATAATTCGGATTCACTAGCGGCGTGTCCAGGTACCACCCTGTCACCAGATTTGATTACTTTTACTGCTTCAGCTGCTGTAGTTAATCTCTGCTTATAGATATCTTGCCAGTTCATTGTCTCATCCTTTCTTTGGAGTTTTAATCATTTTTTAATCTACCTAATAATTAATGCAAAAAAGATGCCATTCTTTTATTTATAAAAATTTTTTCATGCGATTATAAAAAAGAACAAATAGAAGTGGCATAAACTAAGGTAAATCTAGTCTTTCAGCATCAATTGCCATCCAAATTGAAATATGCAAGGCTATTAGGCAATTATTGCCCCTATTTTTGCCGAAAGAAAATATTACATCCTTAATCAAAAAGGGGCATTTATTACTGCTAATATTTCCTGTTGCTAAAAATCAAAAAACCTTAGCATCTTTTAAAAATTCATGTCCTTGTTTTGCAACATGATGTTTTAAGGCAACTGTAATTGTAGTAAGACAAGTACATATTAAGAAGGATGAAGCCGCAGTAAAAACTGAGGCTTCACCCTATACGATGGCTAAATATAAAATTATTTTTATCTAGCCGCTGCCAGGGCGGCAGGCAATACCGTAATAATTTTAGGGAAAACATAACAAAGGGCTAAACCGAGTAATTGTAAGCCAATAAATGGCACCACCCCTGCATAAATATGCCCAATGTTAATACCCGGAGGGGCAATACCCCTAATATAAAAGAGGGTATAAGCAAAGGGTGGGGTCAAAAATGATGTTTGTAAAATAATACAAATCAACATGGCTGCCCATAGAGGGTCAATGCCAAATTGTACGATAATTGGCATAAAGATAGGAACTATGATCAGCAGGATACCTATCCAGTCAATCAACATACCTAATAATAATACAATCAAAAGAACCATCATCATAGTACCAGTTGGCCCTAAACCTAGTGCGGAAACAAAATTACTTACTACGGCTCCACCGCCAACCCCGAAAAATACTGCCGTAAAAATGTTAGCACCTACGGCCACAAAGGCAACCATAGTGGTTATTTTTAAGGTTGACATGGCAGATTCCTTAATAACCCGCCAATTTAATTTGCGGAAAGCCAGTGCTATTATAGTTGCACCGAAAGCACCTAAAGCTGCTGCTTCAGTAGGAGCCGCTATACCAAATAAAATAGCCCCCATTACCGCGAATATAACAGCTATAAAAGGTACAAATGCTTTTATACCATCCCAGATAGTATATATTTCTTCACCCTCGTGGAGTGCTTGATCGGGTACTACACCCTTTTTAAATTTAATCAGTAAGAAGGTGTAAACCAAATATAAAAAGGCTAACAAAAGACCAGGAATAATAGCTGCTGCAAATAAATCAACTACTGATAAATTAGCCATTGGTCCAAATAATACTAGCATTATACTAGGTGGAATTAGAATTCCTAAGGTTCCACCTGCTGCGACAACACCAGTAGATAATTTTTTATCATAACCTCTGTCATTCATGGGTGGAAGTGCCAAGAGCCCCATGGTGGTTACTGAAGCACCAACCACACCGGTGCAAGCAGCAAACATGGTAGAGATAATTATGGTGGCATAAGCTAAGCTTCCCCTTACATTTTTCATCCATTGATTCAATACTGCGAAGGCTATGTCTGCAACTCCAGACCTTTCCAACATAGCCCCCATAAATATGAAGAGTGGTATAGCCACGTAAGTGTAGTTAGCCATTACACCAAAAGCTCTAGATCCCATCAGGGCAAATACCTGATCACCCCACCCTATTAATCCGAAGGTGATGCCTAGTCCAGCTAGTGTAAAGGCTATGGGAAATCCTAGAAATACGCCGACTAGTACACCTACAAACATTAATACTGTTAATAATTCTGGACTCATATTTTGTCACCGCCATCCTTAAACATTTTAAAATAGCTTACGAAGTCTATTATCCCTTGCAGCAAAAGCATTACGGAACTTATGAACAAGACCGTCTTAATCGGTCCAGTTATAGGGTTCCAACTAGTGTATGGTGAGGTTTCACCTAGAATCCAAGCATGACTCATTAGACCATAAGTGGAATACACTAATGCTAAAGCAAAAGGGAAGAAGAAAGCCAAATAACAGGCAATTCTTATTATAGCCTGGGTCCTAGGCTTTAATAGATCATAGACAACATCAGCTTTAACATGGACATCTGCGGTTATGCCATAAGCACCCCCGAGAAATGCGATAGCACCATAAAACATCCAGGCCAAATCATAAGACCAGTTGGTTGGGTGATTGAAAAAATATCTTCCTCCAACTTCAATTACGACTACTGCAATAACGCCATAGATTAATAGTGATGCAAGAAAGGCAATCTTTTCATTAACATCGGTTATCAATGAAAAGGATTTATTTAACAACATTTTATGTCACCAACCTTTATTAAAAACTTTATTTAGGATAAAAATAAAAGGAGATCAAAGCGAGCCCCTTTTATTTTTAAAAGTAAGAATTATAACTTAAAATTAATAATCATAAGTTATTATTTCTCAGTTGCCCAAGCTGGATTTGGTATTACCTTAGTTTCTTTATATGGTGTCCACCATTTGATGAATTCCACTTGAGATTCACGCACTTTAGCTAAGAAGGGATCCTTTTTGGTCACATCTTCGTACCAATTGTCAATCCATTCTTGTAGGGTAATTAACATTTCGTCAGGCATAACCACTAATTTCTTACCCATTTTTTCAAAGTTTTCCATTGATTCGATACTCAAAGCAGAAGCATTATTTAACATATACATTTGGTTTTCTTTTCCTGCTACCTCAACAATGCGTTTCAAATCGTCTGGTAGAGCATCCCATTTCTTTTTGTTAATGGCTAATTGTTGGGTTGCGCTAGGTTGGTGTATACCGGGTCTCATATAATAGTCCGCTACATCTTGGAAACCAAAGGTTTCGTCAAGTGCAGGTATGGAATATTCTCCCGCATCAATAACCCCACGCTCCATAGAGGGTACTATTTCGCCAGCAGATATGAATACAACGTTACAGCCGTTAGCTGCTAATACTTCACCCATCAAAGGCATCATACGAAGTTTTACGCTTTTTAGGGCTTCAATAGAATCAATTGGCTTATTAGCCCATAGGAAGTTTTCCATATCATGTACGCCAGCTGGTACAATGTGGACTCCAAGTTTGTCGCCCATTTCTTGTAGGAGTTCCTTACCACCGCCATAATCTAGCCAAGCTATGATGTCAACGGGGTCAGCAAATAGTCCTGGGGATGAACAGAATAATGGGGCTCCATACTCAACACTGGTCCACATTCCCGAATAATCGAAGACCGCATCCAAAATACCATCCCTGACAGCTTGTGGTCCATCGACAGATGGAACTATGGCATCTGCAGGGTACCAATCAATTTCTAATCTTCCATTCGACATAACCGTGATGTTTTCAGCTAATCTTTTACCATAATCATCGTAAAGGGTTCCAGCAGGTGTATAACCTTGGACCTTCCAGACAATTTTTTCGGTACTTACATTAGCGTTTCCACCATCAGTTGCTTGTCCCCCACAGCCAGCGAGACATCCTAAACTCAATATAAGCACTAACAATATCGCAATACTTTTCCTTTTCATTAAATACCCTCCCATATTATTGATATAGTATTTGGAATACGCTGTTTTTCTGCTAAGCCCCCTTTCACTAAGTTATCCAAAAATATGTGAATTTTTTTGGTTAGCCTATCATATAGCCGCCAGCGACCAGCATCTCTTCTCCTGTAACCCATGAAGCCTCATCACTACATAAATATGCTACTGCATCAGCAATTTCGGATGAATTTCCTAGTCGCTTGAAAACTGTGCTATTGGCGTAATTTTCAATGATGTCATCCGATAAGACCCGTAACATTTCTGTGTCAACCACTCCAGGTCTGACCGCATTAACGTTTATATTATATCTGCCACCTTCTTTGGCTAGGCTCTTGGTAAATCCAATTATTCCCGCCTTGGTATAAGCATAATTGGCCTGTCCAACTTCTCCGCTGGAATTTGTAGATGATATATTACATACTTTGCCGTATTTCTTGGCTCTCATAATTCCCCAGGCTTCCTGAGTACAATTGAATAAGCCTTTACCATTGACATCTATTACATCATCCCATTGTTCCTCAGTCATTCTGTGGAAAATTGCATCTCGGGTAATTCCCGCATTATTCACCAAAATGTCAATGGTCCCTAATTTCTCTACAATAGCTTTAAATGTTGTCTGAACTTGATCGCGCTTGGTTACATCGCAACCGAATCCTATTACCTTATTGCCGGTAGCATCTAATTTTTTAGCTAAGTTCTCAGCACCCTCACCATTAATATCTAAAATGGCAACTAGGGCACCTTCCTCAAAAAACTTATATACTATGGCTTCCCCAATTCCGTTTGCTCCACCAGTTACTATCGCTACCTTATTATCAAATCTACCCATTTTAGTCTCTCCTTTCACCGCTCTTTACTATACTCAGACCATTTGGGTTTAATCCTTCTTTTTTTGCTAGATTTTAGTTAATTATTGTTCAACTTCAATAATGATTGCGGTTCCCATTCCACCGCCTGCACATAGTGTAGCTAGGCCGTACCTGACCTTCCTTCTTCTCATTTCATATAATAAAGTGGTAGTTATCCTAGTCCCTGTACAGCCAACAGGATGGCCCAAAGAAACACCACTACCATTAACATTAGTAATGTCACGATCTAGGTTCAGGGCCTTTTCAACAGCTAAATACTGGGCAGCGAATGCTTCGTTAACTTCAATTAAGCCTATGTCACTTAATTTCAAATTAGCTTTTTCTAAAGCCTGTTCAGTAGAGGATACAGGGCCAATGCCCATAATATCAGGATCTACCCCGGTTGTAGCGGTAGATACAATTCTAGCTAAAATGGGTATTCCCAGTTGTTCCGCCTTCTTTTTGGACATAACCAACATACCTGATGAACCATCATTAATTCCGGAGGCATTCCCCGCAGTTACACTTCCACCTTCCTTAAAGCTAGGCTTTAACTTAGATAGGGATTCCATGGTTACATCACGTCTAGGATGCTCGTCCGTATCCACAACCACAGTCTTTCTTCTTTCTTTAACTGTTATAGGTATAATTTCGTCCTTGAATAAACCCTTATCTATGGCATTAATTGCCTTGCTTTGGCTCTGAAATGCGAGTTCGTCTTGTTCTTCGCGGGAAATATCATACATATCAGCTAGGTTTTCAGCCGTTATCCCCATGGCTGGGCCAATGCCCGTATTAGTAAGTGAATCCCACATGGAATCCCTTACAGTCGAGTGTCCCATCCTAGAACCCCACCGTTGTCCATCAACTGTATATGAAGCATTACTCATGGAATCAGTACCACCAACCATTATTGCATCTGCTTCCCCGCATTTTATTTGATAAAAGGCTAATTGAATAGCGGACATAGAGGAAGTGCAATTACGATGAATAGTAATCCCGGGTACTGTTATAGGCAAGCCCGCTTGTATTGCAGAAACCCTAGCCAGATTGTTCTCATTGTAAGTTTTCTGATAATTGCAACCCCAGATTACATCATCAATTTCTTTAGGATCAATGCCTGACCTTTTTATGAGTTCCTGCATTACTGGAATAGTTAATTGGGGAGCATTAAGTGTTTTAAAAGCACCCCCATGTTTACCAATAGCTGTTCGACATGCTGCCACTATAACTACTTCGTTCATTATTATGTTCTCCTTTCCATCCTAAATATATGTTTAGTTACGACTTAGTTTATTTTCGCAATAGATTTCTAACTGAATATTCTAACTGAATATAAAATGCAAGTACTATGCCAATTTTAATTTACCCTTTATCCTGCGATATAAGGCCCCTAATCGCCCCTTATGACTTCCTTCACAAGCAAGCAAGCAAAGATTTTTGTCTCGAAAGAGCAACCTATCCGTGTAGCTAAATTGCAACCTATGATGCATTTAAGCAAGGCCACCTGTAAAACTATAAAAACCGCCTGTATAAATCCTTGTATTCCCTTTTCAATTGGGCTCTGAAGTTGGGGTGGGCTATTTTAATTAATTCCCGGGCCCTTTCCTCATTGCTTTTACAAAAAAGGTTGGCTATACCATATTCAGTGACTACATAATGAACATCATTTCTAGTATCACTAATCGGGGTACCAACTTTCATATTACAAGTGATGCGGGAGATAGTTCCCTTTTTGGCTGTTGAAGGAAAAACCAGAATCGGTTTACCACCAGGCGACATAGCAGCGCCCCTGAGGAAATCCAATTGGCCACCTACCCCACTATATTGTTTAGGACCGATAGATTCAGCAGCTATTTGGCCAAGTAAATCCACCTCTAACACTTGATTTATGGCTACCATATTGTTGTTTTGTGCAATTATACAGGGATGGTTTACGTAATCTACGGGCATAAATTGGAATCGGGGGTTTTCGTCCACATAGTCATATAGTTTTTTAGTACCTTGGGCAAAGGTAGTTATCGCTTTGCCAGGCCATAGACTTTTATTTTTGCCATTGATTACGCCAGAATCTATCAGTTCAATTAATCCTTCTGATGCCATTTCTGTATGTATCCCGAGATCATTTTTATTCCTCAAATAATATAGGAGGGCATCAGGGATTTTCCCCGTTCCTATTTGTAAGGTATCACCATCATCTATTAAAGAAGCCAGATTCCGACCTATGGCATCGGTAACAGGATCCGATTCATCGGAACGTGCAGATTCAATTAATGGGTCATCGTTCTCAACGATATAGTCGAATTGGGATACATGAACCAATGTTTCCCCATATGTCCTAGGCATGTGGGGATTTACCTCAGCGATTACGGTTCTAGCATTTTCTATTAAACCCCTAGAATGGTCAACCGATACCCCTAGGCTGCAGTATCCGAATCTGTCTGGTGGGGATACTATGGTCATAAATACATCTGCTGCTAAGTGTCCTTGGGCAAAGGCTCGTGGTACCTGATGAAAAAATATAGGTATAAACTCGCCACCCCTTTCGTGGTAGGCCTCGAAAGTCTTGCCACTAATAAAAAATGGTTCCACAATAAAATGGCCTTCCATCTCTGGTCTGCTATAAGGGGCACTGCTTAGCACAACCCCTACGAATACCTTTACATCTTCTAATTCTTGATACCGTTTTACCATCTCACTTATCAGTAATTCCGATTCACTAGCGGCATGACCTGGTATTACCCTATCCCCAGATTTTATTACCTTGACCGCCTCAGCTGCTGTAGTTAATTTCTGCTTATATTCGTCCTGCCAACCCATGGTCTCATCCTTTCCCCAAGGCCAGGTTCTATCCCTACCTCATTGATTGTAGTTTTTACTTGAATAAATATAAATGCAAAAATAATGCCAATCCTGGAAGAACTAGCCCCACCGTTACAAAATGCCATAAACCCAGGCATCGGGGATTAGGGTCTTTTCCCATTTGTAGCAGCTTGTAAGGCAATTTTCCTGAAACACCGATGATTTAGAAGTATAAACCATTATTTGTTATTTACTTGATTGGATTAAAGTCAGTATGTTGCATATTTTGCAACTTGTTGTTGAAAAGCAACCTTTTTTATGTTAGTTTTAGGACAAAGCAGATAAACAAGTTGGCAAGGTAAAATATTATAGGTGGTGCTATTTTGAATAACGAAGTTTGTAATTTAGAAAAAGTAATGTTTAATTTCAACCAGTCTATATTTGTTGCTGACAGTGAAGGGAATGTCGTTTTCGCTAATTCAATCGCTGAGAAACTACTCAGCATCCCCTTATCAGAAATGATAGGTAGTAATGTAGCTAAACTTGTACAAAAGGGATATTATGATAAATCCCCAGTTCTCAAAGCTATTGAAAGCAAAAAACCAGTTACTGAAGTCCTTAATACCAAGGAAGGCAACAAAATCATCGTTTCGAGTCAACCCCTCTTTGATCAGAATAACAATCTAACCATGGTAGTATCGTCAAGTATAGAACCGGCGATTGTGCAGAAGTTTGTGGACTTACTGGAAAAGGAAAGAAAAAGCAAAAATAAGTACCAGGATGAAATCCGTTATTTCCGGAATAGGGATTCAGAGCAGGAAAAGTTCGTAGTTGAAAGCCCCCTGATGAAAGAATTGATGCAAAAAGCCAAAAGAATTGCGAGCACAGATAGTACGGTAATGTTATATGGTGAAACTGGGGTGGGAAAAGATGTTATAGCTAAATATATTTACCGCCACAGTCCCTCTAATGATGCACCATTTGTTACCATAAATTGTGCGGCGATACCGGAAAGTTTATTAGAATCTGAACTTTTCGGTTATGAACGGGGGGCCTTTACAGGAGCAGGTAATAAGGGTAAACCTGGGCTTTTTGAGATAGCCCATAATGGGACCCTATTCCTAGATGAAATTGCCGAATTACCCCTCACTCTACAACCCAAGCTCTTGCGTGTAATTGAAAATGGAGAAATTAGGAGGATTGGGGCTACTAAAGATAAGGAGGTTAAAGTAAGGATAATCGGGGCCACCAATCGCAACCTTCAGGAAATGGTAGATGAAGGCACCTTTAGAGAAGATTTGTTTTACCGTTTAAATGTTATCCCCCTAAGAATACCCCCCCTAAGGGATAGGCCTGAAGATATAGTAGCTATAGCTAATCTTTTCTTAAATGAATTAAACGCCAAATATGGGGAGCAAAAGGAGTTTAGCACCAGCCATATGGAGACATTTGTCCGTTATGATTGGCCAGGTAATGTTAGAGAATTGAGAAATGTCATTGAAAGGATGTATATTACTAGCTATGGCAGTGAGCTAACTTGTATTAATAATGGAGTTGTACTTCTTCCAGTCACTGATGAAATAGAGGCTATTCCTGCAAAACTAGCCAAGGATTACTCCCAGTATATTGGCAGCCTTAAGGAATATTTACAAAAGGCTGAAAAAGAGTATATCCAGCAGATCTTACAAAACTGCGATGGCTCCATAAACAAAGCTGCAGATCAATTAGATATTCATAGATCAGTTTTATACCGCAAAAGAAAGGCCTACGGAATCTAATATCTATTATATTCAAAATTATATTTGAAATTTTAGGAGGAGGATAAGTATGAACATCGCAGATGCTATTAAATCCCGCATAAGTGTTAGGGGTTATTTGTCCAAAGCAGTTCCCCAGGAACTGATAAAGGAAATCTTGGAATTATCCTTAAAATCGCCCTCTGCTGTCAATACTCAGCCTTGGGAATTTACAATCGTAACTGGTCCAGTACTAGAAAATATTGGGCGTGATAATATTGAATATTTTTTGGAAGATAAACCCGCTCGTGATAGATCTGTCTCTTATGATGGCATATATAAACAAAGACGAGTAGAATTAGCTATTGATATTTTTAAGTTAATGGGTATCGAAAGGGAGGATCGTGAAAAAAGACTGGCCTGGACTAAAAAAGGCTTTAGGTTTTATGATGCTCCAGCAGCTATTATCATTTCTCGTGATAAATCTTTAGCTGGTTCTTGGTCACTATTCGATATGGGAGCAATTGCCCAGACTATTTGCCTAGCGGCAAAAAATTACGGTTTAGGGACTTGTATTGAGGACCAAGGGGTTATGTTCCCTGAGGTCATCAGAAAACATACCCACATCCCAGAGGAGAAGGAGATTATCATAGGAATTGCCATAGGCTACCCCGATCCCGATTTTCCAGCTAACAAACTGCTTAGTCGTAGAGAAGATATTGATAAGGTAACCAACTGGTTGGGTTTCTAGTATGCTAAAATACCCATAAATTACAGAAGGATATAGGTCTAGGCTAAAAGAGTGACTTTTAGCCTAGTGTTTTTTTATAAACTAACCTTATTACTTCCTAATAACTGCACCAGTTACCATAGGGATATGGGTTTTTTTATTAGAGCTAATCAGGGAGGTAACTATAAAACCAGCTGCAGCACATAAAATTATAGTTGCACCCGAAGGCAAGTCCCATAAATAAGAAAGAAGTAAGCCCACAATAGCAAATACCATACCTAACAGGGCGGCTAAAGCCATCATAATCGGTAACCTTTTCGATAACTGCCTAGCTATGGCTGCTGGTATGGTTAATAAGGCAATAACCAGAATAATTCCCACGGCCCTAATCATAACTACCACGGTTAAGGCAATTAGGAATAGTAGGAGCAAATTGAGGGCTAAGGTATTAAGGCCCAAGGTCTTTGCATATTCCTCATCAAAGGCCACTAACTTAAATGGCTCATAAAATAAAAGCACGACTATAACTATTATTAAATCTAATAATAACATTAACCATAGATCACTGACCGGGACGGTCAAAATGCTGCCAAATAGATAGCTCATTAAATCAGCCGTGTACCCTGGGGATAACTTGATAAAGATTATCCCTAGTGCCATACCTACTGCCCACATCATACCAATAATGGTATCTTCTTTTTCTTTGGTTTTGTGACTTACTATGCCCATACCTAAGGCTGATAGAACCGTAAAAATAGTAGCACCTAGCATAGGATTTATTCCTAAATAATAACCTAAGCCTATGCCTCCATAAGCAGCATGGGATATACTACCACTTATAAAGGAAATCCCTTTTACTACTACATAGGTTCCAACAACCCCACAGGCTATGCTGACCAATATGCCCGCCAGCATGGCGTTTTTCATAAAATCATAATTTAATATTTCTAGCATAATTTACTACTCCATTATGTGCCTCTAGTACGCGGTGAGGAATACCATGAGCTATCAAATCAACTGGACAATTATATAATTCATTTATAAGTTCGGCTGAAATATCACGCCCACCTTGTTGGAATAAATCATGGTTTAGGCAAGCGATATTTTTTACATAGGTTGAAATAGCACTAATATCATGGGAAACCAAAATAAGGGTGATAGTTTGGTTAAGAAAATTTAATAAGTCATAAAAACCAGCACTAAATCTTTCATCAGTACTAGCAGTAGGCTCATCTAACAAAAGTATTTTAGGTTTAGAGGCTAGGGCCCTAGCTACTAGAACCCTTTGTCTTTCTCCCCCCGACAATTCTCCAATCTGCCTTTTATGTAAATTGCCAATTTCTAGTTGGGCCAGAATCTTTCGCACTTCCACCTGATCCCTTTTAGAGTATCTAATTACTTTTCTTTTGCCTAATCTGCCTTGTAGGACTACTTCCTCCACACTAATAGGAAAATCCCGATCAAATTGGGCGTACTGGGGTACATAACCTAGGTAATGCCGCCCCTTTTTTATCCCTTGGCCCAATATCTTAATTGAACCATAGTCAGGCTTAATAAGTCCTAGTATAGTTTTTAACAAGGTAGATTTTCCTCCTCCATTAGGACCAATAATGCCTAAAAAGTCCCCCTGAGCGATGTCTAGATTGATATCCCTTAAAATCAAATGGCCATTTAGGCTAACATATAAGTTTTTTATTTCGATTGCTTTTACCCTTTTATCCATTATTTTAATGCCTCACTTATCAATTTAGCCGTTTCAACTACGTTTGCATAATCACTAGGTAGGGGATCAATTGTAATTACTTCTGCCTGCAACTCAGCCGCAATAGCTTCTGCACTACGGGTGCTATGCTGGGAAGATGTAAATACGGTCTTGATTCCAAGTTCTTTAGCTTGGTTAATAATTTTTGCCATTTCCCCTGGGGCCGGTTCTTTGCCTTCCTTTTCAATAGCCATTTCTATTAACCCATAATCCCGAGCGAAATATCCCCAAGCGGGATGATAAACTAAAAAAGTCTTTTTAGGGAGATCTGCGAAGATGTTTTTTATTTCCTGATCCATAATATCTAGCTTAGTTTCTGCCTGTCTTAAATTGGCTAAATAAAACCCTTCATTATCCTTATCAATTTCAATTAGGGCTTTACAAATATTGCTTAATTGTTTTTTGGCAAGTTGGGGTGATAACCAAATATGGGGATCTCCATCAATAATATCAATATTTTTAGAACTGTCTACAGATAGGAGCTTAGGATTCGCAGATAAGATCCTATCAGACCAGGCGCTTTCAAAAGGCAAATGTCCTACCATTACATACATATCTGCTTTGCTTAAATTCTTCAGTTGATTGGTCGTGGGTTCATAACTGTCAGGACTTGCACCAGGTGGTATCATAATCGTTATTTGCACATTATCCTTCCCTAGCATTTTCACTAGATCAGCTTGGGGTAAAATGCTTACTACAATATTTAACTCCCCTTCTATATTAGCGCCACTAATATTTTCTGGTTTAATTGTTTCAGTACTACACCCAACTAAGATGATACTAATAAAAAAAAATATAAGGATTAGCCAGAAGTAAGATTTCGTTTTCATTCGGTAAGCCTTCTTTCAAAATACTTAAGATAATCGAAGTGTTGACCCTGGTGATATTTATTATACCTATATTGCACAATATAAGTAAAAAGTTTTAAGCATAAAAAAATTAGTTTTAAAAATCCCGTATATCTATAATGTTAGCGTAAAATTACTTTGGGAGAAATAAAAGAAAAAAAGAAAAGAGTATCGCC